>NZ_SRRZ01000077.1 GCF_013179805.1 Microcoleus asticus IPMA8
TCTTATCTTTTTACTTCTCTTTCTCTTTCCATTTTTAGTTGCAGTGTCAGTTGTAGGTTCAGGGGCAGTGGCAGTGGCAGTGGCAGCGGCAGCGGCAGCGGCAGGACTAGGTATTTACGTTGCTTGGCGTGCCCTGGCTGGAGATGAGAAACACGCCTTGATTCGCACTATCGCGATTGCCTTTGCTGCCACAGGCGGTACCAGTTTTCGCGGCGCAGATTTAACTGATGCCAATTTCACTGAAGCAATGCTTAAAAGCGCAGATTTCAGAAAAGCTAATTTGACTCGCACTTGCTTCAGCAACACAGAAAAACTCGATCGCGCGCGAGTCGGTAAATCGATATTAGCTGATACCCTCGTCCGAGAATTACTTGTCACTGGCAATGGCTACAAAAAATCATATTTCGGTGCGGATTTCCAAGGAGCAAACCTGACAGGCGTTAATCTCAACGAGGCTAATCTCAAGCAGGCTAACCTCAGCGAAGCAACTTTGCATCAAGCTAATTTGGAATGGGCAAACCTCACTGAAACTCAAGCCTTGGCAACAGATTTTACAGCCGCTAGTTTTACAGGTGCTTGTTTGGAAGCTTGGAATATTGACGGTAATACAAAGCTCGATCGCGTTAACTGTCGGTTTGTTTTTCTTCGAGAAAACGCCAAACCGGGAACTGACGATCGCGAACGCCGCCCTCACCACGTCAACAAGTGTTTTGAAACGGGGGATTTCGAGAAACTTTATAAAAAGATTATGGAAACCGTGCAAATCCTGCTCAAAGATGGGATTAACCCAGAAGCTTTTGTCGCCGCTTTTCAGAAGTTAATGCGAGAATTTCCAGACATTACACCGGAGTCAATTCAAGGAATTGAGAAGAAAGAAAACGATGTTTTACTGACTCTCAAAGTTCCCGAAGGAACCGATAAGGGTAAAGTTGAACAAATTTGGGACGAAGTTTATCAAGCAAGGCTAGAAGCTCAAATCCGAGCCGAGCAATTAAAAGCTAAAGATGAAATTATTGCCATTCAAAAATATTATAATGATGTTTTTGAAGACTTAGTGAAAACAGGATATACTAAAAATTTAAATCTGAATGAATTGGTAAAATTGTTGACTCCACAACCTGTGAATGTTAAATTTATTAATGAAGTTAAATCTACATCAGAGAGTCAAGCTATGAGTGACCAAATCGACCAAAGTCGCAAAATAGAAATTACAGGCGGAACCGTTAACGCTAGTGGTGCAGGAGCCTTAAGTTTAGGTGATATCAGTGGTACTGTTGCCAATACAATTAATCAATTATCTGATTCTGCTAAACCAGATAAACCAGGAACCAAAGAATTATTGACTGAGTTACAAACAGCGATCGAGGCTGAAACTGATTTATCTGATGATGATAAAGCTGAAGCATTGGAGCAGGTAAAAACTTTGGCAGAAGTAGGGAAAAATCCCCAAGAAAGTACAATGCAAAAGGCGGGGAAAACGGCAATGAAGATTCTGAAAGGGACTATTGCTGGTTTACCTAGTGCGGCGACATTGGTGGAAGCTTGCAGTAAATTGTTGCCCGCGATCGCAAGTCTCTTACTTCTACCCTAAAATCCCATATCAACGCCCAGTAAGTAATTGTATTTTTAGGGCGGGCGAGACGCCCACCCCACGAAGGTTCTTCGCTTCAATCAAAATGACAGCGCAGCTTACCGTCCAGATTTTCTCGGCGGTGTATCATCAGTTGATCGCTTCCGACGGATCAGCACACTCATCACCTGCTTCGGATTAGCTGCACGCTGTACGGGGCTCCAATCGCCCACTTCCGCAAATCCCAGCCGGTACAAAGTGAGTATGCTTTCCCTGACACCCTTCGGCGAACCGACAACCGTTAACAGCACCACTTGCTGTTCGCATACTGCTGCTGAGTCGTCATTTGGGCGATCCTCTTCGAGGGCTTCGCTAACCGACAAGTTGTCGTCAGGCAAGAATTCCTGTGACATAATATGTTCTCCTGGTTTTGGGTTTTCTAGAAAAACCCAAAAACCCAGCCGCCCCGCATTTCAACACATAGCAGGGCGGCTACAGAGGATGTTAAGATACTCCGTTAGCCTCCAGACTGCTGTGATCAGTTTGGCGGTTAGCTGTCCATTGCTGCTACCAACAGCTTTGGGCAGTGCAACTAGATTTTTGGGCGACGCGGGCTGCCTCCTCTACAAGCAAGCAACCTCTCACTTCAAAGCGTAGCCGCAGATGGGGGCCGCCGTCAATCGATTTTAGATTTTAGATTTTAGATTTTAGATTTGGGATTTGGGATTTTGGATTGAAGAATTGATCCCCGGACTAATCTGGGGACTTTGGGGGTTTTGATGCGGGATTGGCGGGTTTTGGGCGATCGTACCAATGAGACTCACAAAACGATCGCCTTTTCAACTTACCAACTACAACGGCGATACTTTATCGCGTTCAATCTCCTCGTGGGGAGTCGTTTTGCCGTTCAAAATTGTGCCATCCTCGGGTAGATTGTCTAGTCGAGGATAGCGCTTCTTAAAGCGATCGCGAGCCGAGACAATCACCACATACAGAACCGGCACCATAAACAAACTCAATAAAGTTGAAACAACCATTCCCCCGGCGATCGCATTCCCTAGCGATCGGCGGCTCGCTGCACCCGCACCCTCTGGGTTAATCAGAGGAGAAATACCCAAAACGAAAGCCAGAGAAGTCATCAAAATCGGTCGTAAACGCTCTTGAGAAGCCTCAACTGCCGCCTTAGCAATTGGATATCCCTGCTCCCGTAACTGGTTCGCAAACTCCACGATTAAAATCGCATTTTTACTAGCCAATCCAATCAACATCACCAAACCAATCTGGCAATAAACATCATTCGGCAAACCCCGCAACGACTGAGCTAAAAGTGCACCTAAAATCGCCAGAGGCACCGATAGCAAAATAATGAATGGATCGACATAATTTTCATACTGCGCAGCCAACACCAAGAACACAAAAATCAGCCCCAAACCGAAAATAATCGGTGCTTGACCGCCGGACTCAATTTCTTCTAAAGAACTCCCCGACCATTCATAGCCAAAACCCGAGGGCAAAACTTCAGCCGACACCTTTTCCATCGATTTTAGCGCCTGTCCAGAACTCGCTCCTGGAGCCGGAGAGCCAGTAATTTCAATTGACCTATATAAATTGTAGTGGTTAACAGTTTGTGCTCCCACCACCGGAGTGATCTTCACCAAATTGCTCAAAGAAACCATTTCATTCTTTCCAGAACGCACATACAATTTCCCAATATCTTCAGGGTTATCACGAAACTGTTTGTCCGCCTGGACATAAACCCGGTAATTGCGCTGCTGGAGGTTAAAATCGTTCACATACTGAGCACCCAGAGCCGTTTGTAACGTACTGAAAACATCATTAACAGAAATATCCAAAGCCTTAGCCCGATTGCGGTCAACTTCCACAATTAACTGAGGCGTATTCGCAGCAAACGTACTAAATACCGCCTGCAATCCGGGCGTCTGATTCGCCTGCTTTAAAATCCCGCCCATCGCCTGAACCAGAGCATCTAAACCGCTGTTACCTTTGCGGTCTTGCAATTGAAATTGGAAGCCTCCAAATTGACCTAAACCCTGAATAGCTGGCGGATTCACCGGGAAAATTCTAGCTTCTGGAATCGCCCCAAATCTACCCCGCAACTTATTAATAATCCCTTGTACAGTTTGATCTTCTCCGTGACGTTCATCCCAGGCTTTAAGTGTAGTAAATATAATGCCTTGATTAGAAGTGCTACCGCTAAAACCAAATCCACCCACTGAAAAAGTTCCGACAACTTCAGGAAGTTTGAGGATTTCTGCTTCTACTTGGTCCATTACTTTCTGAGTGTATTGCAGGGAAACACCTTGGGGCCCTTGAATAATTGTCAGAAAATAGCCCTGGTCTTCTTCCGGGATAAATGCTGTGGGGACTGCTAAATAAAGCCAAGCTGTTACTCCCAGAGAAGCGATGAACACGAGGGTTACAATAGTCTTAATTCCTGTGAGAAATATTAAGGATTTCCGATATTGCCGCTGTACCCAATCGAGAAATCTATTAACACGCTCAAAAACCCAAGCTACCGGGCCCCCAAACTTCTGACCTGGACGCA
Organism: Microcoleus asticus IPMA8; assembly: GCF_013179805.1. Classification (GTDB taxonomy): domain Bacteria; phylum Cyanobacteriota; class Cyanobacteriia; order Cyanobacteriales; family Microcoleaceae; genus Microcoleus; species Microcoleus asticus. The sequence continues at coordinate 4,137 of NZ_SRRZ01000077.1, forward strand.
GTAATATAGCTGCAAGTGAGGGCGTCAGAGTAATAGCCATAAAGGTAGAAAGCAATACTGAAAAAGCAATTGTCAGCGCAAATTGTTTATAAAGCGCTCCTGTAGTTCCGGGAAAGAATGCCACGGGCACGAACACTGCCATCAACACTAAAGAAGTCGCAATTACAGCGCTAAAGAGCTCACGCATTGACTCAAAAGCCGCTTGGCGAGGCTTCATACCTTGGCGGATCAGGCGGTCAATATTTTCTACTACAATGATAGCGTCATCAACAACTAATCCCGTCGCTAATGTCAGACCAAACAGAGATAAACTGTTAATCGTAAATCCGAAAACTTTGATAAAGGCAAACGTCCCGATCAAAGAAATTGGAATTGTGATGGTAGGAATAATAGTTGTGCGCCAGTCTTGCAAGAAAACAAAAATCACTATCACCACTAGCAAGACTGCTTCAAATAATGTCTTGACTACTTCTGCCATCGACTCTTGTACAAACAAAGTCGTGTCCAGCGCTACTCTATGGATCAACCCCGGAGGGAAACCAACCGCTAGTTTTTCCATTTCTGTTTTGACGGCCTGGGCAACATTCAAAGCATTACTTCCAGGCAGTTGGTAAATGCCTAAACCTACTGCATCATTGCCTCGAAATCGCAGAAATGAGCTGTAATTCTCTGCCCCTAGTTCTGCTCTCCCCACATCTTTTAATTTAACTAACGTTCCATTTGTCTCTGTTTTGAGGACGATTTCGTCAAATTCGGCTGGTTCTTTGAGGCGACTTTCAGCACGCAAGTCAATTTGATACATTTGCCCCTGTGGAGCAGGTTCTTGGCCAACTCTCCCAGCACCCACTTGCAAGTTTTGTTCGTTGAGAGCCCTCGTTACATCTTGCATTGTGAGACTGCGAGCTGCTAATTTATTGGGGTCTATCCATAAACGCATTGCATAGCGTCTTTCCCCAAAAATTCGCACGTCGCCAACCCCTTTTATCCGCTTTAAAGCATCGGCTAAATATAGGTCAGCGTAGTTGCTTAAAAATATGGTGTCGTATTCTTTATTTTCGGTAAATAAGCCGATCGCTAATAGGAGACTTGTAGATTGTTTTGTAATTGTAACTCCTGTGCGTTGTACGGCATCTGGTAGTTGTGGTTGAGCAACTGCAACTCGATTTTGAATATCGACGGCGGCAATGTCTTTGTTGCGTGACGGGTCAAAAGTAGCTGTGATGGTGCTGGTGCCATCGTTACTACTACTGGAAGTTAGATATTTGAGTCCTTCAACGCCGTTGATTTGCCTTTCTAGGATGTTGGTAACGGCATTTTCGACAATTTCAGCACTCGCCCCGCTATAGTTAGCTGTGACGTTGATTTGGGTGGGGCTGATGTCGGGGAATCGCTCGATAGGCAGGGTGGGAATGCTAATTGCGCCTACCAAGATAATAATTAAGGCGCAGACGCTAGCAAAGACTGGTCGTTTAATAAAGAAATCTGCAAACATTATTTGGGTAATGGGTAGTTGTTAGTTGATAATTCGTAATTTCTAATTCCTAATGCCTATTTCCTAATTAGACTTACGTCAAAAATTAAAATTTCCCCTTTTTGAAGAGCTGAGCAATCAAGTAGTTTCACATACATAAGGTACGTTGTTGCGCTTCAGCGCTCTTCAGAGGCGAATTAAGAGCGCTGAAGCGCAACTACATACCTTATTTTTTGCTTTCTACTGGTAATTTTTCCCCGGCTCCTTTCCCTTCCTCTTGAGCCATAATCGGAGCGCCGTCAGTCAGGTTAAGGATGCCTGCGGTAATAATTTTTTCCCCGGCTTGCAAACCTTCGATAACTTGATAATTATTCCCCTCAATGGCTCCCAATTTCACGGGCTTTTGTCGGGCTACTAAAGGAGGCATTCCAGGTTTTGGCTGTTCCGGCCTTTGAGCTGTGAAGACAAAAGTTTGCCCACCTAAGCGAGTGACTGCTGTGACTGGAACTAAAATTCCGGGGTTCTGTTTCCAGATGACTTTAGCTTTTACAAACTGGAGATTAAGCAGTTCGCCGCTGGGGTTGGGAAAGGTGGCTTTAGCTAAAATTGTTTGGGAATTGGCGCTGACGTTGGGGGAGATAAAACTGATTTGACCTTGGGCGATCGCCTTACCTTGAGCGTCGAGCATTTGTACTGGCAGCCCTAAGCGTAATTGAGGCATCCGTTCCAAAGGAATTGATAACCGCAAGTCTAGCAATTGGTTCTCAGTCAGGGTGGCAATGGCGTTACCTTTTTGCAAGTAATCACCTACTTTCACTGGTATGTCGCCGATGACTCCCGCGAAGGGCGCGATGACAGCAGTTTCTTGTAGTTGTACTTCAAAGCCGCGCACTTGAGCGGCGGCCTCGGCAACTTGCGCTTCAGCTTGATCGAGCTGTTCTTGGCGCGTACCGTTGGCTAACTCGGCTAATCTGCTCCTGGCTTGTGCGACTTCTGCTTCGGCTTTGGCTATTTCCTCTGGGCGCGAACCGTTTTGCAATTGCCGCAAAGCTTGCCGCTGCTGTTGCAAGGCTGCTGTCCGGCGCTCGATCTCGGCTTGTCTGTTTTTTTGCCGCTGCTGGAACCGCCTTTGAGCTTCTCGGAGATTGGCTCTGGCTGTGCCTGCTTTTTGGGTGTATTCCTCGAGGGTGTTGGCGGATTCTGCGCCTTCTTGTGCCAATGCCTGATATCTGGCAAGCTGCTGGCCGGCTAACTTTGCTTCGGCTGTGCTTGCCTCTATTTGCGCTCTGGCTTGGGCGATGTCTTCTAAGAGGCTACCTGTTTGGGCGTCGGCGAGGTCGGCTTCAGCTTGGGAAACGCGGGCTTGGGCTTGACCAATTTCTTCTGGCCGACTGCCCGATCGCAGTTGGGCTAGGTTGGCTTGGGCTTGGGCGACTTGGGCTTGAGCCTGGGCGATTTCTTCGGGCCTAGTTCCTGCTTGCAATTCTGCTAAGTGGGATTGAGCGCGAATCAGGTTGGCTTGGGATTGCCTCAAGTCAGCTTGGGCGCTGTCGCTTTTCATCCGGGCGATGGCTTGCCCTTTGTTTATGAAGTCCCCGGATTTGACAAAAATCTCCGTGACTAGCCCTTCTGATTCGGGTTTGATTTCTACCGAACGCTTGGCTTCTAAGCTGCTGACAAATTCCGAGGAATCTTGGACTGAGCTGGTTTGTACGGCTGCAAGCTTGACTGGTATGCCTTGGGGTTGGGCTGCTGCTGCCGGTTGCTGTGCGCGATTATGACCCGATTGCCACGAGTACCAGCCGAAACCTGCTGCGCCTGTGGCGATCGCGAGCGCGACAATTAGCGGCCAGCGCGATCGCGGTTTAGCGACAGGTTCGGGGCGATCGGCGGGGGTCAAATCCTCCGGTCGATCGCTGTCTGCTTCTGCATCGGTTGGGTGAAGTTCCGGTGTGGCAGATTTTTGCTCTTCAGCTTCAACCACGGATTCTGGGGATTTAGAATAACTCATTGGCAGCACCACTTAGATTTTTTTTTAACATCTGACTTACTGAGACTTTGGCGGAATCTTTGATTCCCTCAGCGCCCCCCTCAAACAGGGGGGAATTTGGAAAGCTCTTTTAAAAGGGATGGAATCTGGAAAGTCCCTTTTTAATGGGGTTGGGGTTTGTGCTTGGCTTTACTCCGATCGCAGTTAGTCAAGCCGGGGGTGATTATTTTTAGGAAAGTTGTTTTTTATCTCTCAAAAGTTACGCTTTCCATGAAAGATTAGACATCCTTCTTATGGCTTACCTGAGTGGGTGAGTTAGAAGGATTTTTCCCTGGGAGTCGCCGGATTCAGCGGAGGTTGGGGAGTCACGCACTCCTGCGATCGCGCTTTTTTCCTTAGCTAGTTGCTCGGTTAACCACTCTATGTCTGACGCCAGCACTGACTTGCAGCGATCGCGAGAGGCGAATTGATAGTCGTCGGTTAGTGGATATTCGCTCTTGAGGCTTTCGATGTAGTCTTGCCGGGTGTAACAGGCTCGCAAGCGGTGTTCCAACAATTTCATCCGTTCTTCCGGTTCTAAGTCGCCAAAAAAGAAAAACTTGATTTGGAACCGGGAACCGCTGTTAACCCAGCTTTCTTGAGGGTGTTCGAGCATTTTTTCCCTCCAGAGTTCGCGCCCTTTGGCGGTAATTCCGTAGATTTTGCGCGGACAGCCCGCATCTCCGGCTTCTTCGGCAATTACCGAAATCTCCCCTCGCTCTTCCAAGCGCTTCAGCAAGGGGTAAATCGCTCCGTAGTTGACGCTGATGCAACTGCTCATAAACAGCTCCAGTTGTTGCTTTAGCCGATAGCCGTGCAGGGGTTGCCACTGTAGCAGCCCAAGGGCTGATAATTCAAGCATTTATATCAAATTGATATTATAGTCTGCATTATATCACTATATTATCGGACTCAAGGGCGATCGCGTAAATAGCTAGTTTCAAAGAAACTCAAGACTAAAATACACAGTTAATAATATTTGTCAATACTCTTAAGATATATTTTTTTAGATAGAGATAGGGCGATCGCTTTATATTATAGAACCCATTTGAAATCTAAGAAGTGCCGATCCACCTCGATTTCGGTCAGAGGAACCGGCAGCTTCTCACTTTTGACACAAGTCAGATGCTGCCTGGTCTTTGATGTCTCCCAAGTGCTTTAATAGACTCTGCTCAATAAGTCCGATTTCTGCCACATATCTCTTCTGAGTAAGAGTACCAGAACTTTTCTTGGCATGGGTTGGTTGAATTTTAAAACCCTGAGAAATTTTAGTATTACTTGAGATTTTTTAGAACACCTAACAGTTTTTTCCTAGCTCATAGTTGGAAATTATTTCCCCAGCATAAATTATCCTAAATCCCGATGTTTTTACGGGTCAGTCATCCTACTAAAACTTAATTGTTTAAGTACAATTTATACCAGATGAGAGCGACATGACACAGATAGAGTGATTTCTCTTTATCCTAAAACCCAAACTCAACGCCCTGTAATCACTTGAAATAACCACCCAAAAAGCATCACGCTCAAGAAAATTACACCTCCGACAATTAACATCAAACCCAACAGCAACGCCGCTACAAATAGCCAATCGGCTTTTTTCCCAGGTTCGGGGGAACCTAAATGAGCATCCAGCAATTCTATATTTTTGACATTAGCTTTCCAAGTAACATCCAACAAGTCTCCGGCCACCGGTACCGTGCCGGCAACTGTATCAAATACGATGTTAGCTGCCATTTTTACTAAAGTCTCTTGAGGCACTCCCATTTGAGCGGATTTGAAGACAACATAGCCTGCAAAGATTGAACTGATAAAATCGCCGCCGCCCGGTATCAGCCCCAATATCGGATCGAGTCCGATGCGGTATTTTGTGCCGGGAATCGGAATTGCATTGTCTAGTAAATGGCTGACCCGGCGGAGTCGGCGCAAGGAGGCTAAATGAGATGGACTGGGAGTATTGGGGGAGGAATTTTGTAGAGGAGAACGTGACATTTAATTGCTCTCGATAGCGATATTACTGCTAGTTTATGATATTTATTGAAGCATATTCAAGTTTTTTCACTATGCCTCAAGCAGATTTTTACTGATTTTGGGCGATCGGCTTTGGTTTGTTTTTGAATGCACAGAAACCCGGTTTCTGTTCAAAACCGGGTTTCTTGCTTCTAGCTGCGGGCTTTTAATTTAGCCTTTTATTTGTTGCCTTCAGTGAAGTCGGCGTCAATCACGTCGTCGCCGCCGCCAGTGGGGCCGCCGTCTCCATAGCCACCAGGGCCGCCAGGGCCGCCAGGGCCGTCAGTCGGGCCGCCTGCTTGCTGGTACAGGTTGCTGCTGACAGCGTAGAACGCTTGCTGCAACTCTGTTGTCAAGGTTTTGATGCGATCGTCATCTTCACTCTCGATCGCATCGCGCAAGTCTTTGATCAACCCTTCAACCTTAGTCTTGTCAGCAGCGGGAACTTTATCACCCAATTCTGCCAACTGCTTCTCAATTTGATAGGCTAAAGAATCGCCTTGGTTTTTGCGATCGATCTTTTCGCGACGTTCCTTGTCAGCAGAAGCATTCGATTCGGCTTCCTTCACCATGCGATCGACTTCATTGCTGGGCAAAGTAGAAGCACCAGTAATGCTAATCGATTGCTCCTTGCCAGTACCTTTATCCTTAGCAGCTACATTCAAAATACCGTTAGCATCGATATCGAAAGTAACTTCAATTTGAGGTACGCCACGGGGGGCAGGTGGAACTCCATCTAAGCGGAAGGTTCCCAAATCCTTGTTATCATTGGCCATTTCTCGTTCGCCTTGCAAAACGTGAATTTCCACGTTTGTTTGGCCGTCTACAGCAGTCGAGAAAGTTTCCGACTTCTTGGTAGGAATTGTGGTGTTGCGGGGAATGATTTTGGTCATCACGCCGCCCAAGGTTTCGACGCCGAGAGACAGCGGGGTAACGTCGAGCAACAAGATGTCTTTGACTTCGCCGGAGAGCACGCCGGCTTGAATTGCTGCACCGACTGCGACCACTTCATCCGGGTTTACCGTTTGGTTGGGGTCTTTGCCGAGGATTTTTTTGACCAGTTCTTGCACCGCCGGAATACGTGTAGAACCGCCCACTAAGACGACTTCATTAATTGCAGATTTGTCTAATTTGGCGTCCCGGATCGCATTTTCTACGGGGATGCGAGAGCGATCGATCAAATCTGAACAGAGTTCTTCAAATTTGCCCCGCGTCAAAGTCGTGTCCAAGTGTTTTGGCCCGTCTTGAGTCGCGGTAATAAACGGCAGGTTGATTTCTGCTTGAGTAACGCTCGAAAGTTCAATCTTGGCTTTTTCTGCTGCTTCCGTCAGGCGTTGCAGTGCTTGTTTGTCTTTGCGGAGGTCAATTCCTTCGGCTCTTTGGAATTCATTAGCGATGAAATCGACGATTTTTTTGTCGAAGTCGTCACCGCCGAGGTGAGTGTCTCCAGAAGTTGCTAGCACTTCAAATACGCCGTCGCCCACTTCTAGAATAGATACGTCGAAAGTACCGCCACCTAAGTCAAATACGAGGATGGTTTCGTTGCTCTTTTTATCTAATCCGTAAGCTAAAGCGGCCGCTGTAGGTTCGTTAATAATCCGCAGCACTTCAATCCCGGCAATTTTACCAGCGTCTTTCGTAGCTTGGCGCTGGGAGTCGTTGAAGTAAGCAGGAACAGTAATTACCGCTTGGGTAACTGTTTCGCCGAGGTATTTACTGGCGTCTTCTACCAGTTTGCGGAGAACTTGTGCAGAAATTTCTTCTGGGGCAAATTGCTTGCCGCGGGCGGGACAGTCTAGTTTAAGGCTGTTGCCGACTTTGAGGACTTTGTATGAAACTTCAGTGGTTTCGTGGGTTACTTCATCAACTCGACGCCCGATAAACCGTTTTACTGAGTAAAAGGTGTTTTCGGCATTCATCACGGCTTGACGCTTGGCGATTTGTCCGACAAGTTGATCGCCATTTTTAGCATATGCTACTACGGAAGGTGTGGTGCGACCCCCTTCGGCGTTGGCTATGACGGTGGGTTTGCCGCCTTCCATAACTGCGACGCAGGAGTTTGTCGTACCTAAGTCAATTCCAACTACTTTTCCCATAGGGGTGTTCCGGCTCCAATTTCTACAAAATTTTGGTGTTCTATCTGTGCGATAGTCTGGTTATTCAGGACTGCGATTTTACCTCGCGGTTTACGGGTACTGAGTCCTGCTTTAATACAGTCTTCGATAGGGTGCTTATCTCTATACTGCGGGCGGTAGACCTTGCGATGAAGGGGTATTTACCGAACCTGTTGAGGGACGGTTGCATCCGTGAGGCTTGCACCGCTACAGCTTTCGACTGCTTTTGTTTACTCTTCCTAATGTACGGGGTGCGAGCGATTCGGGTATTGTGGCAAACCGTATACGTTGTGTTGTATTTGCCGTCTTATGTGTATAAATTTTGTTGGGCTGGTTCGGGCGATCGCTCGATCGGCAGCAAAATAAAAGTAAAATTTATCAGTTAGAGTCATGAGTTAGAGAGCTACCAATTTGCTGCGTGTTTAATTTTACTCATCAGAATAAAGAGTGAAAAAGGAGTATCAAGAGACTCCAATAAACCGCACTTTTTCTAAAATTCTTGAGCTGGTTCGTCTATAACATCGATTCTGAGGGCATAAATTTCCATATTTTGGGATAAATTCAGTGCATTCTCGAACGCATGACGTAGTAACCGCTTTCCCAAGCCTCTACCTTGCATCGATCGACTACCTGTTTCCCAACGAACATAGGAGGGGATAGCTGGGGAGATTGTCTGGCAACAAGTTAGCTGCTAGCTGGGTGCGATCGAGTAAATTAGCGCTGCAAGCATAATAGCCTGCTATTGTCTAGTTATTTTCACCTGCTAAAGCTACAAAAGTTCTAGCAGTACCGAGCCGATCCTTCTGCTTTGCATATCGTTTGAGAGAGGTATCTAATTATGTATTTCTCAAATTTAATGGGTCTTTTCTAAGACTGCTGGTACTTCGGTTTATATCTTCTAGACGGTTAATAGCTTAATTCACTCGCTTTACTGTTCTGTTTAATAATCTGCCAATAATGCGAGGAATCCTTCAGACGGTGCTGGCGGGTGTTCGATGACTGACAGTAAAAAGGCTCGATCGCGATCGGACAGTGCAGCAGGCGTATTATTATAAGCTGCGGGGCCGTTGATTGTAGCATCTGCTTCGGCAATGAATTCGTCTCGGAAAAATAGGTAAGCCCACCAAGAAACTCGGGTTCCGGTTTAGACGAGCGATCGCATTTTGCTATTCATCGCGCTACTCAAATTGCTTTGCTGCTATTTTTATAACTAAAAAAGCGACAGGTCAAAACCTGCCGCTAGCTGTATAAAGTCCGCCCTGGCAGACTATTTAAGTGCTATTTTTTACCGATCAGCAGAGCCGCGGGAAAGTAACTCAGAGCTTCACTAATTGCCAACGTACCGTTACTTTCTACCGCCTGATTTGTAATCGCATCTTTCCAAACCGACGGCATTTCCTCGGACAATTTCAAATTAGTATCTTTCCAGACTTCTTTGCCGAGCGGCATTTCTTCCGGTTTAACAATTCCCGCCAAAAACCGGGGAGCAATGACAATAACGGTAGTATCTTCAAAGCTTCTGGCAAAGGCAACAACATTATCTTTAAACGTGCCAACTGCTTGCAGCGGCAGATAGTCGCCTGATTGAAAAACTTGCAAGTATTTTTTTCTCGCTTCTAGCACTCTTGCCGTCAAAAACAACTTAATTCTAGCGTCTTCTCGCGTAGCAATCAAATCTTCAACCAGTTGCAAAATATCCGTCTGAGCTTGCTCTTTAATTTCCCGCAAAACCTCGATTCTGCGCTCAAAATCAACGGGACGGCGGTTATCGGGATCGACGTGGCTTAAATCCCAGAATTCCGTCCCTTGATAAATGTCGGGAACGCCCGGAGCCGTGATTTTCAGGAGCGTTTGAGATAAAGAATTAAAAATTCCGTAAAGAGCTACTTTTTTCCAGAAAGGTGTAAATTTGTTTAGAAACTGATTTTGTTCGGAAGGTTCGAGAACGCTATCGACAAAGGTCATAAAACCAGTTTCGTAGTCGTTATCCGGTCTCAGCCAAGCCGTATAAACTTTGGCTTCACGGACAGCTTTAATGACATAATCTTTCAGGCGATCGACATAATCAGTGTTTTCAATTCCCTCAAAGGGAAAACTGCCTAGCAGAGTTTGGTACAGAAAGTATTCGTCATTAGTATCGGGAACCATTCGATTCACAAAGTTGACTTTCTTAGAAGAGTTTACCTCTCTCCAAGACCTGACTTGCTGTTCCCATTCATCGGGAATTTCTGACAAAACGTTTATTCTGGCTCGCACATCTTCGCCGCGTTTGGTATCGTGGGTAGCTGTAGCATTCATTTTGTGAGGCCAAGCGGCTTGCTGCTGTTGGTTGAACTCGTGAAAATCTACTAGCGAAACGCCGAACTGACTGGGGTTTCCTCCGACTTCGTTGAGGGATAAAAGCCGATAGTAGACGTATAAAAGCGTGTCTTCAACGCCTTTTGCCATTAATGGGCCTGTCAACTGCTGGAGTTTCATAACAAAGTGCCGGCGCTGCTCTTTTTGTTCGGTTGTTAGGGTTTCTTCTTCTTCCAGCAAGAGCACTGTTTCGATAAATTTAAGTTCCTTGAGGAGTCGCGGTACTTGTTCTTTGGCGTGGGCGATCGCATATTTTACGTAAGTGCGATCGGACTCTCTCAAACCGTCTTGATTGATATAAGTTCGGTAGACTGGAAAAATTGTTAAAACAGCCGCCAGTGCTTTTTCCAAACCGGGACGAGTAAAGTCGTTTCCCTGTCTGGATTGACCGGAGATATTCTTCAATAGTTGAGCCAGATTGTCTACATCTCCAGCCAAATTTTTCTCAACAATCAGCCCTTTTTTATCTAAAAATAACTGTTCGTAGGGAACATTCAAGCGAGTAAATCTCTGATATATTTCGCTAAATTGCTGTTCGCGATCGCACCGACAAAAAACGCCGTTTACGTAGTTCAAAAAGTCGTAGCCGCTCGTTCCCTCAATTGGCCAATATGAAGGCAAATCTTCTTCGTGTTCCAGAATCTTTTCAACAGTGATGTAAGTGTCTCCGGTTCTCTCCCGGAGGCGTTTCAAATATTCTGTGGGGTCGTACAGTCCGTCGATGTGGTCGATTCTCAATCCGGTAAACTTTCCCTCTTCAACCAGGTCGAAGATCAAAGCGTGGTTTTTGTGAAAAACTTTAATCTCTTCAACTTTTACCGAAATCAGTTCGTTGACTGTAAAAAACCTTCGGTAGTTAATTTCTTCTGCCCCCACTTTCCAGAAGGCCAGACGGTAAAACTGCTCGGAAAGCAAATCGTCCAGCAAATTAAAACTTTCGGCATTCCCCTTTTCTCCGTTAAAAACTTTGATATTTTCATCGATAAATTCCTGCACCATGGGATTTTGATTGTAGAGTTCCCACAGCAGTCCTTTGACAAAAGCTATCTGATCGTATCTGGCTTTACCTTTAGTTTCTGAAGGTGTATTTTTAATCAAATAAAGAATTCCCAAAAACTTGATAAAATCTGGATGGCGTCTGCCTAATTCCCTGGCTAAATGCCCCAAATTATGACTGATAAATTTAGCATAAGATTCAATTTTTACTGGCAATTGTAAGCTATAATAATTGATAGTCAGCCCAAGTTCGCTGTATTTGAGTTGAATCTCGCCATTTTCCAGACACTCTCCATAAAAATTCCCCAGCAACGGAGCCAGCACTCGACCTCTGAGATGTTCGTAAGCGTGATTCCATTCAATATCGAAGTAATCGAAATAGTCGGAATCCGGCCCGTGTTCCAATACGTCTAACAGCAGCAAGTTTTGAGTGTCGTAAGCCATGTGGTTGGGGACAATATCTTGCAGCCATCCCATGTTCCGTTTCTTGATTTCGTATGTGAGCGCTTCAAAGTTTTCTGACGTTCCCAATTCGGGATTGACCTGATTTGAGTCAACGACATCGTATCCGTGACTGCTGCCTTTTCTGGCTTTAAATATCGGTGAAGCGTAAATGTCGGTAATTCCTAATTCTTCCAAATAGCTAAGAATTTGTTTGGCGGCTTCAAAGTTAAAACCTGCATGAAACTGAATCCGATAAGTTGTTGTGGGAATTCTCATCTTAATTTTACTCCTAATTAGTTAGTTGGTGGGATTTGTTGTGTTAAATTAGAAAGAGTAGGTTGGGTGGAGAACGAACTCTCCGTTTCACTCCGCCCAACGTCATTAACTGGAGATTTTAGTGAGATTTGATATTTGAAATTTGAGATTTTTGCTCCCATCTAAAATCTCAAATCCCCAATCTAAAATCAGTTGTTGGGTTGAGCGGAGCGAACCCTACACTTCGCTCCGCCCAACCTACTATTTCTGTATTATTTCGTAGAGTGCGAAACTCTGGGGTTTAACAGTCAATTCTTGCTGTGAATTTATCTTTTCAGGCAAGCTAGAACCTGAACCCATCCATTTTTCATCAGCAGAGTCTAAAATTTTGTTCCAGTTGCCTTGGGGCAGTGCAGCCGTAAAAGCTACCTCTTGCCTGTTGAAGTTTAGAATGCAGAATATCTGGCTGTCATCTGTCCAGCGACGTAGAAATAAGATTTTTTCCGCTTCAATGCTGGACACTTCTAGACTGTTTTTGTCTAGTTTTTTAAGGACCGGTATTGTCCGCCGCAGTTGAATCAAATGTTGGTGCCATTCCCAGAGGACTTTGTGTTTGCCTTCTGTTTGTTTTTCCCAGTTTAACTTGCATTTTTGGAAACTATCAGGACTCTGGGGATCTTGAAACTCGCCTCGCCCTTCAAAGATTTTAAACTCTTGTTGTTTGTCTTTGCGGATAGCTTCAATTAAATTAGCATCTGAGTGGGAAACAAAGTAGAGAAAGGGGGCTTCTTCTCCGTATTCTTCTCCCATAAAAAAGAAGGGAATGTAGGGAGAAATCAAGACTGTGCCTGCTGCGAGTTTCAATCCTTCAAAGTCAACTATTTTCGAGAGTCTGTCTCCCAAAATTCGGTTGCCGATTTGGTCGTGAGTTTGGGAAAATACCACAAATTTATGGCCCGGTTCATCTTTGACAGAATTGCCGTGTTTCCGTTTTCTGTGGGGGGCGTACTGGCCGGAGTAAACAAAGCTTTCTTTGAAGGATTTTTCTAAGTGTTCGCACTTGCCGAAATCTTGGTAGTATCGGTCGTCTTCTCCGGTGAGCAAGGTGTGCAGTGCGTGGTGGAAATCATCGCACCATTGGGCGTCTAATCCGAAGCCGCCGAGTGCTTTGGGACGTACAGTGCGGACATCGTTTAAGTCGCTTTCTGCTATTAAATAAAGCTGCCGTCCTAGTTCTTGGGAAATATCGGCTGTGGCATCGGATAGTTCTTGCAAAAAAGGTCTTGCACCTACTTCAAATATTGCTTGAATTGCATCTAATCTCAGGGCATCGATGTGATAGTCTCGAAACCAGTATAGAGCGTTTTCAATAAAGTAGTTACGCACGCCGTCGCTGTAGGCGTCGTCGAAGTTGAGGGGGTCTCCCCAAATCGAGCCGTATTTTGAGGTAAAGTAGGGGCCGAAGTCCCTGAGATAGTTTCCTTCGGGGCCGAGGTGGTTGTAAACTACATCGAGAATTACTGAAATCCCGTGTTCGTGGCAGGCGTTGACGAGTTTTTTGAAGCCTTCGGGGCCGCCGTAGGAGTTTTGGACGGCGTAGGGATATACGCCGTCGTATCCCCAGTTTCGCTCGCCGGGGAATTGGGATACGGGCATTATTTCGATGGCGTTGATTCCCAATTCTTTAAGTTGTTTGAGTTTGGGAATTATTGCTTCAAATGTTCCGGTTTGGGTGAATGTGCCGACGTGCAGTTCGTAGATAATCATTTCGGCTAGCGGCACGCCTTGCCAATTTGGATCAGTCCAAGTAAAGAGGTTTTGATCTATTACTTGCGACGGGGCGTGTACGCCTTGGGGTTGATATTTTGATGCTGGGTCTGGTCGGTCAGTTTTTCCTTCGATTTGGTAGGTATAAAGGGTTCCTGCTTCGATGTCTGTAGCTGTGGTTTGCCAATAACCTTCTGCAGGTTGTTGCATGGGTATCAGGCGTTTTTTTGGGGAAACTATTTGGACTGCTATTTGTTTGATGGTGGGCGCCCAAACGGTAAATTCACATTGGTTGTTGCCGAGGTAATTTGCTCCTATCTTCACTTTTAGTTGTTCTCCTTATAAAATAGGTTAGTGGTTCGATCGCCCGACGCGCTATCAAATGCTTGGCCCTTAACGTTCAGCGCCTGTTTAGAAGGTAATATTACTTAATATAACAAACAACTAACTTTAGACAGAGCCATCAAGGGTTAGAATTGTGTATTAGGCAAAAGTAGCTGTTGGTTATGTCTAAATTAGAGCATGAATCTGCACGGGGGCGATCGCCAAATTAACGACCTGTAAAGGCTAATATTTCTGGTTGATATCATGTCGAAAATCTACCTAAAGGTAGGTCAAAAATCAGCGCGAGTGTGGATTTTATGGTTATGGCTTTTGGACGGGAAATCTGCTGCAATCTCGACTCGGCGGAGTCTCGGGAGTGGTTGGTCACAAACGGGATCGGCGGTTATGCTAGCGGGACGATCGCGAATCTCCTCACCCGCCGCTATCACGGCCTGCTGGTAGCCGCCCTCAAACCCCCGCTGGGACGCACTTTGATGCTCGCCAAGCTGGACGAGACGGCTGTGTATAACGATCGCCCCTATCCGCTTTATACAAACCGCTGGGCCGACGGTACGATCGGACCCCACGGCTACAAATATGTCGAAAGCTTTCACCTCGAAGGCACGACGCCAGTTTGGAGGTTTGCTCTCGCTGACGCTATCCTAGAAAAGCGGATTTGGATGCAGCAAAGTGCTAACACAACATATATTCAATACCGCTTGCACCGCGCCTCAAAACCGATCGCCCTCGCTGTCAAAGCCCTAATCAACTATCGCGACTACCACCACACGACGAGCGCCGGCGACTGGCAGATGAGCCTAGAAACCTTGGAAAGCGGGGTTTGCGTGACGGCCTTTCCCAAGTCTGCACCCCTGTACCTGCTGACGGATGCCGAACCAGAGGCACAATTTCGCGTCTCTACGCCCTTATACAATTGGTACTACGGATTTGACTTGGCAGCAGAAAAGCGGCGCGGATTGGACTGCTGCGAGGATCACTTGCACGCGGCGACTTTTCACATGACGATCGCACCGGGAAGTTCTCTCACATTGATAGCCAGCACCGAGAAAAATCCAGAACTCAACGGCGGTAAAGCTTTAGAAGTGCGCCACACTTATGACCAACAACTGCTGCACAACTGGTCCAAAGTGAGCGAATCTCCCGACTGGATCAATACCTTAGTGCTAGCCGCCGACCAATTTATCGTCAGCCGCCCGCTAGCGGAGGAACCCGAAGGCAAAACGATCATCGCCGGATATCCCTGGTTCAGCGACTACGGGCGCGACACGACGATCGCCCTACCCGGTCTCACAATCTGTACCGGGCGATGGGAAATTGCGCGATCGATTTTGCGGACATTTGCGCGGTATGTCGATCGGGGGATGCTGCCGAACCGCTTCCCGGATGCGGGCGGCGCACCGGAATACAACACCGCAGACGCCACGCTGTGGTACTTTGAGGCAATTCGCGCTTATATCGATGCCACGGGGGACGAGGAGCTTTTGAGCGAACTCTGGCCGACCTTATGTGAGATAGTTGATTGGCACGTACAGGGAACTCGGTATAACATCCGCCTCGATCCCGATGACGGTTTAATCTACGCGGGCGAGAAGGGTGTGCAACTGACTTGGATGGACGCGAAAATCGGCGATTGGGTGGTGACGCCTCGGATTGGTAAGCCGATCGAACTCAGCGCGCTTTGGTACAATGCTATACAAGCTATGGCAAGTTTTGCTCGAAAACTGGGCAAGCCTCACAATGAATACGAGCAATTGGGCGATCGAACGGCCGCCGGATTCCCTCGCTTCTGGAACGCCTCAACAGGTTACTGTTACGACGTTCTCGACGGCCCCGACGGACACGATAGCTCCCTGCGGCCCAACCAAATATTCGCCGTATCCCTGCCCCTAAACTCGATTTCTCCTCACTCCGCCAACTCCTTGTCAGCGGGGATGCGCCAGGAAACCCGCTATACACTGTTACTGACGCCCATCCAGCGTCGCGGCGTAGTGGACGGCTGCGCTCAACAACTTCTCACTTCGGTCGGCCTCCGCAGCCTCTCGCCGCAGCACCCGCAGTATCGCGGCGCATACGGAGGCGACCAATTGCAGCGCGACAGCGCCTACCACCAGGGTACAGCTTGGGGCTGGCTGATTGGCCCGTTTGTCTTGGCGCACTTGCACGTATACAAAGACCCAGCACAAGCTCGCGAATTCCTCGAACCGATGGCACATCATATAAGGGCCGGCGGAGTTGGCAGTCTGAGCGAAATTTTTGAGGGCGACGCCCCCCACTCGCCCCGAGGCTGCACGGCTCAAGCTTGGACTGTGGCTGAGGTGCTGCGTGCTTGGTTGGCAATTAATACTGTGGGTGTTTAAATGGGGAATGTTATGTTTGGTGGAAAAAGAGATTTATGGCATTATTATTAGCGGGCGATATTGGCGGAACAAAGACGATTTTGCGCTTGGTGGAAAGGACTGTTAAGGGTGAAATGAACGCTCTTTACGAGTTTCGCTATCCGAGCGGGGAGTTCCCTGATTTAGTACCGATGGTGCAGCATTTTTTGACGGAAGCTGCTATTAAGTTAAATTTTGCACCTGAACCTGAAAAAGCTTGTTTTGCGATCGCAGGGCCAGTGGTTAACAACACTGCAAAACTGACTAATTTGCCTTGGAGGCTGGATGCGAAGCGTCTGGAACAAGAATTAGGAATATCCCGCGTCAGTTTAATTAATGATTTTGTTGCGGTTGGCTACGGCGTGTGGGGTTTAGACGAGCGAGATTTGCACATTTTGCAAGTAGGAAAACCCCGCCAACACGATCCAATTGCTGTTATTGGTGCGGGTACAGGTTTGGGAAATTGTTTTGCAATTCCCGAGGCAAATGGCATCAGGGTTTTTTCTTCGGAAGGGGGACACGGTGACTTTGCTCCTCGTTCGGAGTTGGAGTTTGAATTGCTGAAATATTTGTTAGCAAAACACGACATTCAAAGAATATCGATCGAGCGTGTGGTTTCGGGACAAGGGATTGTTTCAATTTACCAGTTTTTGCGGGACAGAAAGTTTGCTCCTGAATCGCCGGAGATAGGGGAAGTTATCAAAAAATGGGAGTCAGAAATCGGTAAAACCGAGAAGAGTGTCGATCCGGGGGCGACAATTGCACAGGCGGCACTCAAAAAGTGCGATCGGCTTTCGGAACAAACAATGCAAATGTTTGTAGAAGCTTACGGTGCAGTGGCGGGAAATCTGGCTGTGACACTGTTACCTTACGGCGGTTTGTACGTAGCTGGCGGCATTGCTGCTAAGATTTTGCCGCTGATTCTAGAAGGGGGTTTTATGCGGGCTTTTACCCACAAAGGCCGGATGGATTCGCTGTTAGAAATGATGCCTGTTCGTCTTGTTTTGAATGATAATGTAGGGTTAATTGGTGCGGCTGTTTGTGCGGCCGGTCTTTAGGAGATTGAAATTTTGACCGCCCCAATCCCCAGCAGTAGGGTGCGTCAGTCTTGAAATTCTCAATTAGCACGAAAAGTATCATGCTGACGCACCGATTCTTACCCGGTGCGTCAGTTCGGAAATTATGGGTTTTTCGCGCAAATAATGGTAGCTGACGCACCTTACTTAGCTATAGTTATCTCATCTTCAAAATCTTCTGGGCTGCACTTTCAGATACCGGCATCACCGATAACCGAGTGCCTTTCCTGACCACCCAAATCTCATCAGCACTAAACTTTTGTTTCAGTATATCCAAAGATATTAATTTAGCAAACTCCTCAACAAACTCAACTCTCACAGTTTGCCAGCGAGGTGCATCAAGCTGCGATTTACGATCGTAATATTCGCTATTCATATCGAACTGAGTCGGGTCAGCAATCCCAGTCTCAACGACGCGCACCAACCCGACAATTCCCGGTATTTTAGTATTAGAATGGTAAAAAAATACTAAATCTCCCAGACTCATTTCTCGCAGAAAATTGCGCGCTTGATAGTTGCGAACGCCGTCCCAAGTACAAGTGCGATCGCCCTTCAAGTCCGCAATACTGTAAACATCCGGTTCCGACTTCATCAGCCAGTAATTCATAAAATATCTTTCCGCTTCTGCAACCACAGAGTCAACATCAAATAAACGCAAATATGCACGCACAAAATACCCCAGTTCAAACCCAAATTTTCCCAGGTTGGATCGTAAACCGGAGTAGGCTCAAACGGCTGAGGAAGTATGCTGCCGTCCGGTAATGTAGTAGGTGCGGGAACCATCCCATTCACATTAACTAAAGAGCCGTAAGCACCCACAGACCAGCGGCTTAACATCAGCCAAGAAAACTTGCTCGCCACACCTTCCATCTTAAACAAAACTCCAGAAAAAATAATCTGAGGCAGCAATAATAGAGGCAATGCGCTGTTAGCTTGAGAGCTATTTTTAACAATCGCAGAAACGACTAATCCGAGACTTATGCAGCTCATTAAAGTTAGGAATGTGGTAATACTTGCTCCCACAGCCCAGGAAATAAAACTCGGTTCGGGAGATTTAAAAGCACTTAGAATAACTCCTACCATTAACAGCGTTTGCAATACTGCCAAACCGGAAAGTATGAAAATTTTTGAACCCAAATAAGCAAACAATCCTAAATTTACCAAACGTTCGCGCAAATAAATAGCAGATTCTTTTACAATTTCTTGGAGAGAAGTTGCCAGTCCTACCCAAATCGCCGCGCAGGTAAATACAAACAAAACTCTGAGCGCCAAAGGTGCTAAAGTTGCCTCCGGCGCTCCAATTAACGGGTCTTTGTCTCTGACGGCCAACCGCAGCAAACTAATGCCGATCGGCGCTGTTAAAAGAGCTAAACTCAAGTTAACTAAGTCGCGGGAAATAAGCTGAAAATAGCGCTGGGCGAGCAGAACGAGTTGTTTGACAAAAGATACAGATTTTGGCACAGAAGGTGCAGAGGGTGTTTTTCCACCGGGGTTGCCGATGCTGAAGTGGTTGACAATATAGCGCTGATAGTAGGGAGATTGTTTAAACTTTTCCGCCCAGATTAAAACGTTGTTTTCTCCTGTTTCTAATTCGTTGTAAATGTCCGCAAAATCGCCAGTTTTGACATCGAAAAAATCGAGTGCTTCCCTAGGCGGGCCGAAGTAACAAAGGCGTCCGCCGCGACCCATAAAAACGATACGATCGCACATCGTGATATTTGCCGTCGCGTGAGTCACCAGAATCACCGTCCGGCCTTGATTTGCCAACTTTCGCAGCAGTTGCATCATCTTCTTATCCAAACCCGGATCTAGTCCTGAAGTCGGTTCGTCTAAAAAGAAAAGTTTCGGGTCTGCTAACAGTTCAACTCCGATGCTGACCCGCTTCCGCTGTCCGCCGCTAAGCTGTTTTACTAAAGCCTTGCGGCGGTGAGTCATTTCAATATCTTCTAAAGTTTTTGCGACTACCTGATTGACATCTGTATCGGGAGGTAATCGCAATTTAGCTGCATAACTCAAGACTTCTTCTACTGTTAAATCTGCGTGAACAATATCATCTTGAGGCACGTAACCAATTTGATTGCGGTAAATATTGAAATTTTGGCGCAGGTTGTCGCCGTTGAGAAACACAGCGCCGTTAGTGGTTTTTTCTATGCCTAAAAGCATCCGCATTAAAGTAGATTTTCCCGCACCGCTACCGCCGACTAAAGCCACAAACTGCCCCGGTTCGATCGCCAAAGTGATGTTATCCAAACGCTTTGGAATCACCAGACTGTCAGCATCCAAACGAATTTGATTGCCGGAGTCTTGCATCTCCAACTCACCGCTGCGGTAAGTTAGAGTAAACGGGCCGATCCGAATTGCATCTCCATCGGACAATTGTACGGAATTTGTGACTCGCTGACCGTTCACAAAAACCCCGTTAACGCTGTGGTCTCGCAAAATATAATTGCCGCGACTGTCTTGGTCAATTGTGGCGTGGCGTCTAGAAACAAGCGGCGCATCTAATTGCAGCGAAGCGTTTGGATCGCGACCCAACAAAACCGACCGATTCTTAAGAAGAATTGACTGCTTGTTAGGGACAGAAACCTGATTCGCCAGCGGATTAAAATAACTCAGCAAAACTTGATTTTGAGGATCTAGACCGATTTTAATTTCTGTACCGTCTTTCAGACAATAACCGTCATTGGGAGTGATGCGAGTGCGATCGACAAATAAGCCATTAGTGCTCGGTCGCTGCCCGTCACCGTCGTAAATCCAGTAATTATCCCCAATTTGGCGCAAAACAGCGTGAACGCCGGAAACTGCCCGCCAAGCATCGGGAATGACTAAATCAGCACGAGTGCGATCGCGCCCCAATACGTGCTGCTGCTGTTTTAACTCTAACTGTAAAACCTCCCCTTGATTGCTTAATACTAAATACGGTCGATCGCTTAAAGCAGTCAGTTGTCCTATATTGCCTGTCATACTTCAATCGCGGTTTTTGCACTCACTTTTGTCAGCATATCAAAAGTAGGACAACAATACACTTATATTAAGCAAGTCTACTTAGCAACAACCGACAAACTGCGAAGTCGATTAATTGCCGCCGCCAATTCAAACCGTCGAAACATGGCAAAATCCCCTTCAGGAAAAGGCGATAAAATATCCATCCCCTGCGCGTCAATATCTGCCATCACCAAATCTATGATTTCCGACAAAGTGCGTTTCCCGTCCGTGTATTGCTGCTTAGCATAAACCATTGCCGCAGCGATCGCCCTTAACTGTCCGCTGTCCACAATTTGCTCAACAGCACCCAAATCAATCTCCTCTGTTCCGAAAGCCAATTCATCAACATCCCGCACCTTCACCCGCACATCTCGCCGTCCCCGACTCGGATCTAAACTAGCAGGAATCGGCACTCTTTGAGTAATCTCACCAAAATTTTCTCCCCCTTCAGCAGCACGGCTAATCGAGTAATTCTTAGCAATCTCTTTAGCTTTTTCAGTCACGTTATCTGCTTGAAAATTCTCCATTGCAATCACAGTATCCGCCACATCAAAATAATCGCCGCTTCCCCCCATTACTAAAATAGTCGATACGCCATAATCCGCATACAATTGTCTCACTTTATCAATAAACGGCGTAATCGGTTCCTTATCCTTAGCGATGAGTTCTTGCATTCGGCGATCGCGAATCATGAAATTCGTCGCCGCCGTATCCTCATCCACCAATAAAACAGGCACTAAATCCCCTTCAAAAATAGCGACTAATTCCGTCTCTAAAACAAAAGACTGAGCTTCTTCCTTCTTCCCTCTTCCTTCTTCCTTCTTCCCTCTTCCTTCTTCCTTCTTCCTTTTCCCCACTTCCAAAGCCTCAATAATATTAGCAGCTTGCGACGTGCTACCGCTCGCATTTTCAGTATAAAATTGTGCAGTATCTCTACCTTGCGGCAAGTGGTTAATAAAAGGCGAAATATCAACTCCCGCCACACTTCTCCCATCTTCCGCCCTAATTTTAACCGCCGCCGGATTAGTCACCACAAATTCCCTACCATCTCCCGGAATTCGGTTGTAAACTCCCAACTCAATCGCCCTGAGTAAAGTTGATTTGCCGTGATAGCCGCCGCCAACAATCAAAGTAATGCCAGCGGGAATACCCATACCGGAAATCAAACCGCGATTCGGACAATTAAACTCAACTTTTAACGACGGCGGCGACTGAAAAGCCACAGCATTATTTAACAAAGGGCGATCGTCAACACCCGTGCGGCGGGGCAAAATAGAACCGTCAGCCACAAACGCAACTAATCCTTTTTCAGCTAACTGTTTCCGCAGCCAGTCAGCATCTTCTACAGTTTCCACATGACGGCGACATTCAGCAGCATTTAAGTTAGCATACTTCAGAGATTTGCTGACAATTTCCGGGATATCTTCGCACAGCATTTCAGCAGCTTGTCGCCCTAAGATACTGCGCCCTCCCGCTGGAAGTCCGACGGTAAATCGCAGTTCTACCCCCCCTAAATCTTCGATATCGGATGTATTTGAGCAAATGATCAATGCGGAAGTTCGTTCTAAAACTTCTTGTCCGAAGCGAGTCACTGCAATCATACCACTTTTCCCTGTGCCGCGTTTGCTGCTGATGCTGTAGGCTGCTTTGTCAAACTGGCGAGTTAGGTAATCTCTGAGGGCTATTTCTCGACTGCGAGAGTGGAAAAGTTGACAAGGAATTTGAGCAATATTGGGGGGAACTCTGACTCTAAATTTACTGGGAGAAGCAAACGGATCTCCCTGCACGTAATCAATAATTAATGTGAATTCAGAAAAGTCGTAGTTACCTTGAATGTCTTTGTAGGTTTTGTAACCTCGATTATCTAGTTGCAATAAATGCCGTTGCAGACTTTCTTTGTTAATCATTTGTTATTGGTTATTTGTTATTAATTAATTTGTTATTAGTTATTTTAGCTGCTTCCTAGGCTCTGCCTGGGAACCGATGTCCAGAGGCTCTGCCTCGCTTGCTTTGAGTGGGAAAATCGGAGGCAGAGCCTCCGGAGCAGCGTTACCAGGTAGAGCTTGGTAAGAAGTAGATTACCAATTACCGAATTTCCAGTAATTTAGCAGTAGCATTAACAACAATTTGAGCAGAACCGGCGAAAAAAGGTCGATCGATAGTTGCTAATGTATCGCTAGATTGGTGATAGTGGGGCGATCGCAAATTTGCAGTATCCGTCACCAACACAGCACCAATTCCTTTATACCAGAAAGGCGCGTGGTCGCTCCGCAAAACATCGGGAGTCAGCAACCCTTTCAGGGGAACCGGCAGCGCCACCACCGGCGGCAAATCGGCTTTTCCAGACTCCGCAAAACTTTTCAACAGCAGCGGATGTTCCGCATCCCCAATCACAGCGATAAACTCGCCTTTGTCGGGAGATTTTACCCCCGATGCTTCTAGAAAAGGTTGCGCTGTCAATCCTTCGGGATATTGCTGGCATCCGGGCGTGTGGCACGCATAACCTACCATATCGAGGACGATCGCTCCCTGCAAATTTTTTAACCGCGCCTCGCTACCGGTGAATGCTAAACTGCCTAAAAGTCCGATTTCTTCCCTGTCGAAAAATGCTACTTGCAATGTCCGAGGTGTGGGGCGAGAACCCAGCAATCTTGCTACTTCTAAAACTACTGCAACTCCCGTCGCATTGTCGTCAGCGCCTGGGGAGTTTGGCACAGTATCGTAGTGTGCTGCGACTAAAATTGTACCTGCGTTTGAGTCAGTTCCTTTTCTCTCGGCGAAGACGTTGATTCCTCGATCGAACCGCTGCAAATCTGGAGCAAATCCTAATGTTTGCAGTTGTTTGGAAATGTAGTCTCTAGTAAAAGAGCGAGATCGTTCTCCCTCGCGTTCTCCTACTAAAGTTTCGACGTGTTTCCACAACCGTGACGGCTCAATTTGGGGCAAATAAAAAGCATCTTTCTCAGCAGGAAGTGGTAAGGGAGAAGGGTTTTGGGAAGTGTGGATATTGCGATCTATCGAAACTTCGGGTACAGCCGACAACCGTTGCCACGAGTAAGAACCCCAACCCGCAACCGTCACCGCAACCAGAATAAATAGCGCTATCCAAATCAATTGTTTCATCAGTAAGTCTATTTGAGATTTTAGACAAAGCTTACGCACTCCTCACTCTCATAAACCGCGTTTTTTAGAGGGAGCCAGGGCTGCAACGAAGTTTTTTCGTACAACCCAGTTGATGCGTCCAGGACTGTTAGATTTTATATTTTATATTGACACCCTAGTTAAAAATAAACCTGTTTCAAAAAATGAGACTCAAGTTTTTTAACATTAGCTACAGCTAAGGCAGAACCAGGTTGTATACTTTTTGAGTGCAAGACAATAACCTAGGTAAAAACCTGTGAATTTCGCCGTCGAATATCTTGCTTATTGGAGCCTTCGACGGCGACATCCAACCCTACTAATTTTCCTTTAAAACTCACAGTTTAACACTAATTTTTTTTCCATTCAATCTCCTTATTTTCCAATATCAACCCGCTGCTGCTGGGGAAAGCATAAGGAATAGTTTTTGCAGAAAATTCAACTATTTGAGTGGGTTGTTGAAACCACTCGGAATAACTGGGATTGAGTTGATCGTACAGTGCTTTTAAACCTTGGATCTCTGCCTCTAGCTGCGCTGCTGCTTGATTGATTCTGCGAGCTTGTGCTTGCAATCGTTTTTCTCCAGTTTGAACGTCGTTTTCTACTTCTTGCCAGTGCTGTCCAGCCAGCAAGTTTTCTAATTCACCTTGTTTGTAATTGAGTACAGCCTGTTTTTGTTGCAATTGCTTTTCAATAATTTTAGTCTCTCGGTCAATCTCCTGGATTTGCTGCAACCACTGCTCCCCAAAAGCAGCATTTTGCTGGTGGAACTCGGCAATGGCCTCAGGAGTATTATTCTTGGGAAAACTGACTGCCACTCGGCACTCAGAGCGCTGTACGCTAAGTTGGTCCCGCGACTCTTGCAGGGCGGCAACTTCTGCTTGCAGCGCGCGGACTTCTTTTTGGAGTTCTGGGATCGTCTGACTCATTGGTTCAATTAGTGGGTGTCTGCATCGATTTTAAGCTAATTGTTTATTTTTATAACCAATCCCAGCCGCTTCCTTGGAGGAATTATCTAATTTTAGCGCGCTTAGGGCCGGTGTCTAAGCATAATGGCTGAGAATTTGTGGCACAATGGCTGATGACACATTTTAACTTAAGATTAAAATGATAATTATTTACGAACACCAATATTTGGTTGTAAAATCAAATTCAGCCCATAACGTTGGATATGTTTTGTTGTTTCCCTCAAGTTAAGAGCGAGTGTTTTCAGATTTTTTTCAGCGCAAAAGCATCTATTTAACATTAGGAACAGGAGCAAATGAAAATTAGATATCGATTAATTTTGGCATCTTTAACTGCTGCTATTTTTTGTGTGGAATGTTGCATTAATGCCAAAATATTGCTGGCAAGTGTAGGGGATAGAGACGGCCGCGCTCTAGGAGAAAGTTTGGTTGCGCCTGAGAAATTTAGCTATTTGCGATCGGCATCTCGCCCTCCTGCTTCTGTAAGCGCCGACTTATTTTTAGGTAAATTATCCCACATGGAACCAGTAAATTTACCCAGCAACAATTTTATACAATCTGAGGAAATTCCTGAAAAAGAGCGTAGTTTTAAGTTAAAAATAATCGCTTATCTGGCTTTTATTTCTGTAGTAATCTCCTTATTAATCAGGACGAATAGAGTAAATATCTTATCCAAAGCGAGCGGGTTAATCAAAACGAAGTCTGAAACAGGGAAGGACAAGTTACCAGAAGGAAAAAAAGTGTTGCCTTCAAAAAAAGAACAGGATATCTGGGATACTATTACCACAATGACCCAAGATTTGCAGCAAACTGCCGAATATGCCCTCGATATTTGCGAGGAAATGAACGTCTCGATAATTGCGACCACCCCGGGCGGTCATATTCTGTCGTTAAACCAAGCTACCTGTAAACTTTTGGGATACTCTAAAAAAGAGTTGTTAGGCAAACCAATAGCCGGACTTTTTAATAAGACTGAATCACCTACGCCCGAGTTAGAATCAACAAATTTAACAACCGCAATTTCTGTCTGCAACATCGAAAAAGTCTACCTTTCTAAACATGGAAAAAAAGTAATTGTACTGCTTTCAATTTCAACTATTCGTAACGGCAAAGGCGAGGTCAGCGGCAAGTTGTATATAGCACAAGATCTCACCGACAGCAAGCGGGCTGAAAGAAATTTGCGGCGCAGTGAAAAAAAGTTTCGGCAACTGATAGAAACTGTTAATGCAGCAGCATTGATCTATCACGGCAGACAGTTGCGCTATGTCAATTCTCAGACAGAAGCTCTGACTGGATATACTCGCAAAGAATTGCTAGGGTTGGATTTATACGACTTAATTCATCTAGATTTTATAGAAATAGTTAAAAACTGGGGTAAATGCAGCCAGCCACCAGCAAGCGCCGGCTCAAAATATGAAATAAAAATTCTCACGAAAACCGGAGAAGCCCGCTGGATTGAAGCAACTGTAGATATTATCAAATTTGAGAGAAAAACGTCAATATTAATTACAGCGTTTGACATCAGCGATCGCAAATTAGCAAAGTTAGAACTAGAAACATCTATTTCCTTGCTTCAGGCAACCATTGAATCAACAGCAGACGGCATTCTGGCGGTTGACGGCCAAGGAAAAGTTGTCAGCTTTAACCGTAAGTTTGCCCAAATGTGGCGGTTGCCAGATTTCCTGCTCGATTTGAGAGATAACAACCAAATTTTGGGTTTCGGAATCAACCAGTTAAAATACCCGGAAATCTTTCTCAACCGCGCTAAAGAATTGTCCGATCGCCCGGCAGCAGAAAGTTTCGATATCATCGAATTTAAAGATGGCAGAATCTTGGAACGCTACTCGCTGCCACAGCGCACGGGAGGCAAAATTACTGGTCGAGTATTCAGCTTTCGGGATGTAACGGAACGCGTGCAATCCGAAGACAAGCTGCGCAAAAGCGAAGAACGCTTTCACCTGCTGACGCGGGCGACCAATGATGCAGTATGGGATTTTGATTTATTAAAAAATGAGTATTGGTTGAGTAAAGAGTTTGAAAACGTTTTTGGATATAAACTCAACGAAACTCAGACGATAGAATTAGAATCCTGGTGGCTAAATATTCATTCTGAAGAACGAGACAAAGTGATGTTAAGCTTCAATGAAGCAATGAACTCAGACGCTCAATGTTGGTCAGAGGAATACAGCTTCCACCGTGCAGGCGGGGGATATGTTTTTGTGCTCGATCGCGGGTATATCATCCGCAATGAAAGTGGGAAAGCAGTAAGGGCGATCGGCACGATGATGGACATCACTCAGCGCAAGCAAGCTGAAGAAATTATCCGCTATCAAGCTGTTTACGACCAACTCACCGGTTTACCGAACCGGATACTTTTTAACGAACGGCTGCTGGCGTCATTAAAAAAAGCTAAAACAACAAAAAAAATGCTAGCTGTGATGTTTTTAGACTTGGACAGATTCAAAAAGATTAATGATACACTAGGTCACGCGGCGGGCGATCGCCTGTTAGAAGGTTTTGCCGGACGCATCAGCGACACTTTGCGATCGACTGACACGGTTGCCCGCTGGGGAGGCGACGAATTTACCGTACTGCTTCCCGACATCAATTGCTTAGAAGATGCAGTTAAAACAGCTCAAAGAATACTCAACAATTTAAAGCCAGCATTTAAACTAGAAGCACAGGCGTTTCATGTCAGCAGCAGCATCGGCATAGCCCTTTATCCCGATGATGGTGAAGATGCCGAAACTTTAGTCAAAAATGCCGATGCCGCCTTGTACCGCGCTAAAGAAAAGGGAAGAAATAACTATCAGTTATATACTTCAACAATTAATCCCCAAGGCAGCCAGTTGCTAACTATAGAACACAGGCTGCACGAGGCTCTAGAAAAGGGAGAATTTGAGGTTTTCTACCAGCCAAAAGTCAACATCACTACTTGGAAAATTCAGGGTATGGAAGCCCTGCTGCGCTGGCAACATCCAGAATTAGGTTTAGTTACTCCCGCTACATTTATTCCGATCGCCGAAGAGAACGGACTAATTGTATCCATTGGCGAATGGGTGCTGCAAACTGCCTGCACTCAAAATAAAGCTTGGCAGGATGCTTTGCAGCCAGATTTGCGGGTAGCAGTCAACGTTTCGGCTCGGCAGTTCCAGCAATTTAATTTATTAAAAATGGTAGCGAACTGCTTGGAAAAAACAGGTTTAGCACCCAAGTATTTAGAGTTAGAAATTACCGAAACTACAGCAATGCAAGATGTGGATTATACCACAACTGTTCTGAGGGAGTTGCAGAATATGGGAGTGCAGATTGCGCTGGACGATTTCGGCACGGGTTATTGTTCTCTAAATTATCTCAAAAAGTTTCCCTTGAATATCTTAAAAATAGACAGGTCGTTTGTCAGCGAACTGACGACAGATCCGTGCGAACGGGCGATCGCCAATGCTGTAGCGACCCTGGGGCGAGATTTGAACTTGAGTGTGGTAGCCGAAGGAGTAGAAACTAAAGAGCAGTTGGAGTGTTTGCGATCGCTCCACTGTCAAGAAATTCAGGGTTATTATTTCAGCCCTCCACTATCAGCTAATGATGCTAGCAAGCTATTGGTAAATTCTCAGTTGCGACAAGTAAAAACTGCATGATACTTATCGGTGAGGGCGATCGGGCTTTAAGATTATTGAATGTTTAATTTTATGTATGAAAGTATATTAAGTGCGCGAGTAAAGGAGAGTGTCACGATCCAAATCAACCAGCGAAAACTAACTTTCGAGGAATACCTCAGCTATGAAGACAATACCGACAACAGCTACGAATTGACTGATGGAGAGTTAATCGCGCGGCCGCCAGAATCAGAACCCAATACCGCCATTGCCAACTATTTATTTTTGGTGCTAGTTAATGTTGGCACCCCCTGGCGGCTCATCAAAACGCATAACTGCGAAATCCAGGTTCCTATGTTGCGATCTGGCGATGCAGCTAACCGCTATCTCGACTTGGTAATTCTCACCGCAGAGCACATCCCCCTGACGGCAGCAAACAGCCTGACTTTCACCCTCAATATACCTGCCCCTCAGTTGGTAGTTAAGGTCGTCAGTCCCGGCAGAGTCGGAAACGGGACTACAATCCTCTTCGAGGGCTTCGCCAACGCAAACGAGCTCAGTCCTCCGCCTGTGGCATCCCGGAGTATTGGATTGTTGACCCCTTTCTCTCACAAGCGTTAAATACGTAAAAATCCCAGCAAACAAATTAACGCCAAGCTTGATAAATTATCCTAAGAAAGCCGATTTGACTGAGTTTCATCAGCAAGCAATTGGGATGCTGATTCCCGTCTTGCCATCAGCCACCGTCTGCGTTTCCAATTCACTAAACCAGTGATTAATAAAACGGTGGGTATAAAACCGATGAATACATAGAGAATGCGAGTATAAATTCCGCCGAAAAGACCGAAATGAAGAGTACCGATCGCAATCATAAACTTGAACAGAGGTGGCGGTTCTACAACCCGATTGACATTCAACACTTTCCCACTGTATCGGTTCAGTTCTACGTTACTCAAAGCAAATCGAATTGACTCGTGAGGAAGTTGCTTGCTAACCGTAATTTTTTCAGGTTGATGTTCGTCAAAAACTACATAAGTCGTTTTTCCATCCGGCATAGCTGCATCAGCTTTGCGTAAAAGTTCGCTTAAAGCTACGGGTTGTTTGGCAGGAGGTAATACTTTTGCAACTTGCGGAGGTTGATTGAATGCAAATAGCAGGACGAAGCCTGAAAGCATGGCACCTGTCGCAGCCATAATCAGTAAAAATGTACTTGATAAAATGCCTCCGACTTGATGGATGTCGTAACTTAATAACGGTAGTGGCGCCGTTGTGCGAACTGTAAAGCCGCTTTTCAATTTTCGCCAACCAGTCCACAACATTGTCCCTGTAATTACGATTAGTAAAAATAGCAAACCCGTCACGCCGACAATTACCGATCCAACTTGACCAATGGCTAATTTGTAGTGAAAGTTGTAGAGAAATCCCATTAGCGATCTCTCCCATTTTCTCGCCCCTAAAACCTTAGCTGTGTAGGGATTGACAAATGTATCTAGGTTTTCCCCGTCTTTGGCTTTTATTGTTACCTGATAGCTGCCATCCGGCGTTTGAGGAAAGCGAATCGACTCTAGAGGAAAGTCAGGATAAGCAGCTTGAACTGGCGCAACTATTTTATCAAGGGATACTAGCTTTGCTTGGGGAACAACTCGCATTAAAGATGGGTTAATTCTGCGATCGAGTTCTTGGTGAAAGACAATGGCGCTACCTGTCAAACTAATGATACTTAGTAATAGCCCGATTGCGATCCCAATCGCACCATGTATTGTTACTATTTGTTGGCGAACTTTCATAATTTTCACTCCTTATTTAGATAAAAAACGTATTTAGCGGTATGTTAATGACACTAGCTTTGAGCTTTTGAACGGCGATAATTAGCCATCAAAACTATACGGAAACCGTTCGCTGAACTGTAAATTGATAGGTCAAATTCAACCCCCTGGCTTTGTTGCTCACCCGTAGCGATCGAAAACCCAAGGGGATTGCTTGGAGCGCTCGTCGCTACATTCTGTTTGGTGATGTTGAAGTATACCAGAGTAGCTGATAGTCTACCTCCAAGCAATTCGGTTTTCGCGCCTACTTCCAATCCTTCCCCTTTTTCGGGTTTCAGCAGAGTACCGGTATTGCCATCTGCTGCATTGTTAGGCTTGAATGAGCGCGAGTAACTGGCGTAAAGAGAAAGCTCTGGGATGAGTTGATAGACAACGCCAAATCGAGGTGTCACGGCACTCGGATTTTGCGAAAGGTCATTCGATTTTAGATTTTGGATTTTGGATTTTAGATTGACCCCACGGATAAATTCGGGGGCTTGAGGATTTTAGATTTTAGATTTTGGATTGATTCCACGGATAAATCACGTGGCGGGTACCATCAAGAAATTCTTGGTCAGGGAGGTTAGAGTCGAAACCGTACTGTCTAAAGATTGCTAATTGATGGAATAGATCGTAGCCCAAACCTGCCAGTAGCTTGAGATTGTTGGTAATTGCAATTCGATCTGGAAGATAAATGCCCAGTTGATTGGTATAGTAGCTTGTGTCATTAAATCATCGCGATTTTGTCTATACCCAGTTGTGGGGGCATTTCACAAATCATCTCAAGCGGCTCCAGTGACAGGATTTGTAGGCTGTTTTGTTTGGCTTCGAGCCACAGTTCCCGGGACTCTGCCTCTGTTAAGCTAATGGTCATAGCAGGTATTGGGTTCAGTTCTGAGTTAACCATTCTAAGAGCGTTGGCGGAGGCCAAATGCGTCCGCCCTCGCGCCGTGCTTAAAATGCCTTTGTTAGCGTTACTTCGCACTGCTCAGCTTTCAGGCCGTGCAAAATATTAGAGAGAAAAACCACGTCACTCACTCTCCTTTGCCACATTTTGTTTTGCCACCACCACAATAAGTCCCCCACCAAGGATTGAATTTAGCCGGATCTTCTGGATCTTTGGTCATATTCACAAGCGTTGCAAAGCTAGATG
>NZ_SRRZ01000078.1 GCF_013179805.1 Microcoleus asticus IPMA8
AACAATCGAACCACGGCGCAAGCCCCTTTTCTCCATTAACTATGATTCTCTAGGCTCCTTAAGCATCTCAGGAGTTTTCTGCACCACTAAGGCAATCATCTCAAAATCTCCTTGAGCTGAGAAAACTCTAGTTTTATTTTACCACAGACCCAGATACTATCAAAAGGGCGATTTTCCACGGGATAGCTGCGCTTCACGCTCTTTTTTTGACCGCATATGCAGGCTGATAAACGCGGATGAACGCGGATGAAGAAAGGGCGACCGCTAGATTAAATAATTATCTCGATAGCGATCCTGTGCCATTTGTCGTGCTTCAAATTCATTCCATTGCTGGATAGGTCGTAAAGTTTCTACAATTGTCAATTCATCGGGAAGTGGTGTACCTATTATTTGATTGATTACTTCGGCTATTACCCGACAACAGCTTTGTGGCCAACAGACTACTTGCTCCTCAGCAAATCTAATGACTATCCATCCTTTTTCTAAAAATAGTTGATGGCGCTGATTTTCTTGGACAATCACTTCGTAATTTTTAGGCTCGCCGCTTTCATCGTGATAAGGTTTATCAATTGTTATATCAATACGTAAATTTGTTAACTTATCAAAATAAGAAATTTCTATACAGTAAGGTTGATAGGACTGGGATTTTTGGATAATTAAATTGTTATAAATTTTATCTTGAAATAATTGCTGTAAGTTTTTATAAAACTTACTTTCAAGCCACTGAGACTTTGTACTGACAATTCTACCATCAGGAGGGACGGTTTTTATGAGAATGTCTTTAATTATCTGATAGCGATACTGTTTTATTTTTTCAGGTTTTTGGGATTCTGTTATCTGCCGTTTATGCTGAATCTCACGCTTTTGCCATTCTGCCAACAAATCTTTATAATCGCACATTTGTTGCTTGTATTGATTAAGTGTTCGTAAATAATACATTTGTTGTTGCCCAAAGTTTAAGGCAGTAACCAAAATTCCACCTACAGAAATATAGAAACTAACGATAATATTTCTACTGGCAATCAGACCGATAGTTGCAAAAGGAATAATTAATGGAAGAGATTTATAAAAAAACAAAAGTACATCAATTGGTTGGGGCTTATAACTAGGAGGTAAAGGTTTTGGTTCACTAAATTTCCATGTGAATGGAACTGCATCCCTAGCTTGAATAACAGGGTCGGGCATGAGGATAATAGGATATTGATTCATGTTTTTTAGTGGTGGTATTATTAAACTATAATACTCAACTATTTTCACGATATATTGCGCTCGGCAAAGGCCAACAATGTTCTAACAAGGTGGGCAAATACCCACCCCACAAACTTATCCCATAATCCCACCAAAAAAGTCGATCGTCTCTTTCAACGCTTTGACAAACACATCAATCTCCTCGCGAGTATTGTAAAAATACAAACTCGCCCGCGCTGTAGATGAAACGTTCAAATAGCGGTGCAAAGCTTGCGTGCAGTGATGCCCGGAACGAATCGCGACTCCCTCCTGATCTAACATGGTAGACAAGTCTTGAGAGTGAATTTCTCCCGCAGTAAATGCCGCCAAAGCTGCCCTACCTTCGCCGTTGCTGTCTGGCTGCGGCCCGTAAATTTTGATCTCTGGAATTTGCCGCAATTGTTGGAACATATAAGCAGTCAATTCTGCTTCGCAAGCGTGAATCTTATCCATGCCAATTTTACTAAGATAATCGACTGCTGCACCAAGGGCGATCGCCTCTCCGATTGCCGGCGTCCCCGCCTCAAATTTGTGCGGCAAATCGGCATAGGTGGAATAATCGAGAAACACGTCAGCAATCATCTCGCCGCCGCCGAAAAACGGAGGCATTTCTCTCAGCAAGTCCAGTTTACCGTACAGAAAACCGATGCCAGTCGGAGCGCACATTTTGTGACCGGAAGCAACCAGCCAATCGCAATCTATTGCTTGCACGTCTACTATCATGTGCGGCACGCTTTGGCAAGCATCAATTAAAACTCTTGCGCCGAAACTGTGGGCAATTTCGCAGATTTCTTTTACAGGACTGATGCAGCCCAAAGTATTAGAAACGTGAACGGTTGACACCAACTTAGTTTTATGGGAAATCAGGGTTTTAAACTGTTCCAAATCAAACTCGTTAGTTTCCGTTAACTCCACAAACTTCAGCACCGCACCGGTTCTTTGAGCAATCATTTGCCAGGGAACGAGATTGCTGTGGTGTTCCATCACCGACAGGATAATTTCATCTCCAGCTTGCAGATTGCTCAAACCCCAAGAATAAGCAACCAAATTAATCGCTTCGGTGGCGTTGCGAGTGTAAACAATTTCTTGCCGCGACGCGGCATTTACAAACGTCGCAACTTTGTCTCTCGCACCTTCGTAAGCATCAGTCGCTTTGGCGCTGAGAGTGTGAGCGCCGCGGTGGACGTTTGCATTGTATTGTCCGTAGTAATCACGCCAGGCGTTGAGCACAGCTAGGGGTTTTTGAGAAGTAGCTGCATTGTCTAAATAAACGAGCGGTTTGCCATTTACTTTTTCATTCAAAATTGGGAAGTCGCCGCGAACTTTTGATGCAAGTGTTTTTTCTTGAATAAGTGTCATAAATTTCAGAAGTTAGTATTGTTGCTGATTCTGGGCAGGCTAGAAGCCCACCCCACAAGAATATTTATTTTTGTGGAACAGGCTTCGACGCTGTTGCTGATTCTGGGCGGGCTAGTAGCAACTGCCCACAATAAGATTTATTGTTGTGGAACAGGCTTCGACGCTGTTGCTAATTCTTTTATTCTTGGATAGCCACACAGGTAGAAAGCATTTTCGCCACACCTGCAATTGGCAACAGATTGAGAATTTCTGCTGCAAAAGCATCGATTAGTAAATAGCGACTTCTTTCTAAATCCAAACCGCGACTTTGCAAGTAGAAAAGTTCATCATCTTCTAACTGGCTGACAGTTGCACCGTGGGAACATTTAACGTTGTCGGCGACAATTTCCAACTGCGGTTTGGTATCTACGCGGGCCCTCGGCGACAGCAATAAATTCCGGCTCAACTGTCCGGCATCTGTCAATTGTGCGGCTTTGCGAACGAAAACTTTGCCGTTAAATACAGCGCGAGCTTTGTTGCCGACAATGCACTTGTGCAATTGGCGGCTTGTACCGTGAGGGTGATTAAAATCGATTAAACTGTGAGTGTCCGCCAACTGTTCCCCAAAGGCTACGCTTAAGCCGTTTAAAGTTGTTTCAGTGGCTTCGCCGCGCTGAAATACTTCTAAATTGTGCCGCGATATTTTGCCTCCCAAGCTGATAGCATGGCAAGTGTAACGGCTATTACGAGATTGTTCGATCGCACTTTTGCCGAGATGAACAACCTCTCCACCTTCCCGCTGCAGCCGAACGTGATTCACAGTGGCGTTTTCGCCGACAACAACATCCGTTACAGCATTCGTAAATGCAGGGACATTACCGATAGTTGCGTAATCCTCAACCAGCGTGACATTACTTCCAGGCTCAGCTATGATTAAGCAGTGCGGCTGGGACATCGTTGGAGATGTACCTGGTGCTGTCAGGAACAGCAAGTGAATTGGAAGGTCGATCGACATATTGGCCGGCACGAACACCACCGCAGAATCCGCCAAACCCGCAGTATTCAGCGCGGTAAACACCTCAGTTTGCTGTCTGTGCTTGCTCAAAACATCGGTGATGCGCCCTTGATATTTTTCGGGCACATTAGATAGATTACCTGCGTAAAAGTCGATCGGCAAATTCCGCAAAACCGACGACTCCACCGTTGACAAATCCGGCGCATAAAAACCGTTGACAAATACCAATCTTAATGGTAAATCATCCCGATTTTTTACAGGCATAATGATATCAGTCAACTTAACTTTTGACTGATTGCTCAGGGGTATATGAAAAGGAATTTGCAACACCGGCGACAAATCAGTAAAGCGCCATTCTTCATCCCTCACCGTCGGAAAACTCGAAGAAAGCACGTATTCCGTCGCCGCATCCCGCAAATCCTGCAACCCATAAGCCGCACTTTTGCTATTAACAGCCTCCAACTTGCTGCACTGATTCACCACATCAGCCAAAAACATTTCCCTACTAGCAACTTGCGTATTCATCATCGCGCGCCTACTCCTGCTGCTTCCTCTTCCACAACCCAGTCATAACCGCGCTCTTCCAATTCCAGCGCCAACTCTTTCGGGCCAGTCAAGATAATTCTACCGGCTTCCATGACGTGAATAAAATCAGGAATAATGTAATTCAGCAACCGCTGATAGTGAGTAATCACCAACATCGAATTTTCAGCATTTGACAACTGATTCACACCGCCGGCGACAATCTTGAGAGCATCGATATCCAAACCCGAATCAGTCTCGTCCAAAATAGCTAACTTCGGTTCCAACAACGCCATTTGCAAAATTTCATTTCGCTTTTTCTCGCCGCCCGAAAAACCCTCATTTACGCTGCGGCCTAAAAAAGAATCATTCATCTTGACAATATCCAGCTTGTCCTCGATTAAATCTTGGAAATCAAAAGCATCCAATTCTTCCAAGCCGCGATGTTTGCGGTGAGAATTGTAAGCCACGCGCAAGAAATCCAGATTGCTAACGCCGGGAATTTCTAACGGATATTGGAACGCTAGGAACACGCCAGCCAAAGAACGTTCTTCTGGCGGTAATTCCAGCAAATTTTGACCCAAAAAAGTAACTTCTCCGCCCGTTACCGTATAAGCAGGATGGCCTGCTAATATCTTGGATAAAGTGCTTTTTCCCGAACCGTTCGGGCCCATAATCGCGTGAATTTCACCCGATTTAATTTCCAGATTCAAACCCTTAAGGATTTGGGTATCTTCCACATTCGCAGTTAAATCGCGGACGGATAGCACCACTTGACTATTTTCAACAATCATCTATTTTTTTCCTTTTCCTCAATGCACTTTACTGTTTTTTCTTCTCGTTCCTAGGCTGTACGCATTGGTGACAATTTAACGTTAAACCGATAGTCCGCCAGGGAATTCATTCCCTGTCTCAAAGCTAAAGTCCTCGCTAGGAGGACTGAGAAGAAAATTTTTAAACTCATTAGTCCTGTTTAGAGAACTTTAGCTATAAGCCCCGTGGAATTTATTCCCTGGCGGACGGTGGGCTTAAGTTGTCACCGATGGACTCGACCTGGAAGGGTTTCTTGCCCGCGAAAATTATCCGACACTTCCTTCCAGCTTCAGACTCAACAGCTTATCAGCTTCCGCCGCAAATTCCATCGGTAACTGATTGAAAACATCTTTACAGAAACCGCTAATCATCATCGAAATAGCATTTTCTGCGGAAATTCCCCGCTGTGCGAAGAAGAACAATTGCTCTTCCCCAATCTTAGAAGTAGAAGCTTCGTGTTCCACTTTAGCAGTGTGGTTCTGCACTTGAATGTAAGGGAAAGTATTCGCTTGAGCGTTGTCGCCAATCAGCATCGAATCGCACTGAGAGTAATTGCGAGAGCCTTTAGCATTAGGCCCCATTTTCACCAAACCGCGATAGCTGTTGGATGAATTACCCGCAGAAATTCCCTTAGAAATAATCGTGCTGCGAGTATTTTTACCGACGTGGATCATTTTGGTTCCGGTGTCAGCTTGCTGTTGGTTATTTGTCAGCGCTACCGAGTAGAATTCGCCCACTGAGTTGTCGCCGACTAACACGCAACTGGGATATTTCCAAGTAATTGCGGAACCGGTTTCTACCTGAGTCCAAGAAATCTTAGAATTAACTCCCTGACACAAACCCCGTTTGGTCACGAAGTTGTAAATGCCACCTTTGCCATTGGCGTCGCCGGCGTACCAGTTTTGCACTGTGGAGTATTTGATATCGGCATTGTCCATTGTTACCAATTCCACTACGGCGGCGTGCAGTTGGTTGGTGTCAAACATGGGGGCGGTGCAGCCTTCCAGGTAAGAAACTGAGCTGTTTTCTTCTGCAACAATTAGGGTGCGCTCGAACTGACCGGAATCTCCGTTGTTGATGCGGAAATATGTTGACAATTCCATTGGGCATTTGACGCCTTTGGGAATGTAAACAAAGGAACCGTCGCTGAATACGGCGGAGTTGAGGGCTGCGAAAAAGTTATCGCCGACTGGTACGACGCTGCCGAGATATTTTTCTATTAGTTCGGGATAATCTTTGACGGCTTCTGAGATGGAACAGAAAATAACACCATCTTTGGCTAACTTTTCTCTAAATGTTGTGGCAATTGAAACGCTGTCGAAAACGGCATCGACGGCAACATTTCCGAGCCGCCTTTGTTCGGATAGGGGAATACCGAGTTTCTCGAAGGTT
The DNA here is from genome assembly GCF_013179805.1 of Microcoleus asticus IPMA8. GTDB lineage: Bacteria > Cyanobacteriota > Cyanobacteriia > Cyanobacteriales > Microcoleaceae > Microcoleus > Microcoleus asticus. Next base: position 6,308 of record NZ_SRRZ01000078.1, read on the forward strand.
TCTAGCAGTGTCGGATCAACTTCGTCCAAACTGTTGAGCTTTTTGGGCTTTTGTTTAGGCGCGGAATAGTAGATAATTTGTTGGTAGTCGATCGCGGGATAGTTGACGTGGGGCCAAGTGGGCTCGGTCATTTTCAACCACTGCCGATATGCTTTGAGGCGGAATTGCAGCATGAATTCCGGTTCGTTTTTCTTGGCGGAAATCAGGCGGACTACATCTTCGCTCAAGCCGCGGGGGATGGTGTCTGACTCGATGTCGGTGACGAAACCGTATTTGTAGGGCTGGTTGACTAAGGTTTTGACTGTGGTAGAACTCATTATTTTGCGTGTTCAGTGTTCTAGATAATGCTCTCTGGATGGCAGACGGGGCAATGCCTGTCTGGGCTTGAGCGAGTTCTGCTGGACTGCTCTGGGAGGTTAAACAACAATTTTGTTGCTTTACTATATTTTAAGCTACATTAACAATAGTGATATTGTCAAAGTCAAATTAATAATTTTTTGTGAAGATGATGGAGACTACTCAGCAGACTTCCACGAAACAAGACATCCTGGAATATTTGCTCAAGGGGGGGCAGGGGACGGCTCTTGAGTTGGCGGAGTCTTTGGATATCAGCCCGCAGGCGATTCGCCGTCACTTGAAGGATTTGGAAGCGGAGGGGCTGATTCAGTATCAGTCGGTTCAGGCTGGGATGGGGCGGCCGCAGCACATTTATGAGCTTACCAGTCTGGGGCGCGATCGATTCCCCAATCGTTACGGTGATTTTGCAGTCTCTTTCTTGGATACTTTGGCGGAAACGGTCGGCCGCGAGCAAGTAATTACTATCCTGCGAAAACAGTGGCAGCGCAAGGCTACGGACTACCGGCGGTTAGTGGGTACGGGTTCGCTGCAAGAACGGGTGACTAAGTTGGTGGAACTCCGCAGGGCTGAAGGTTATATGGCTGAGTGTTATCCTGTAGAATCTGTAGAGGTTGGGATGTGCGATCGCGCTGGTTTGGGCGATCGATTTGTGTTGATGGAACACAACTGCGCGATTTCTAATGTTGCTGAAACTTTTCCGAGTGTGTGTGGCAATGAGTTGGAAATGTTTGCAGCGGTTTTGCCGGACTGTACTGTGGAGCGGACTCACTGGATTATTAATGGGGAACACCGCTGCGGTTATTTGATTGCAAGAAGGAAGGAAGAAGGAAGAAGGAAGAAGGAAGAAGGATGAGGGAAGGCATGACACGGATACACGGATGGGTGTTTTTACTAATTACCAATTACCGACAGCACTACACGGATTTTGACACGGATACATAGATGGGTATTTTTTGCTTTTACCGATTACCAAAAGCACTACACGGATTTTGACACGGATACACGGATGGGTGTTTTTACCAATTACCGATTACCAATAACAAATAACAAATAACAAGTAACTAATAACTATGGAACCGCTAGCAGATTTTTTAAAGCCGGAAGAGTGTGCGGAAGTTGATATGGCGCTGCTGTCGTCGAAGGAAAAGTTTTCGGCGCGGGTGGCAATTTATGCTTTGAGGGTGCTCAAGCAAATTGCTGGGGAGACTGGTTTGCCGGTGGCTGAGGTGACTAATGGGCAGGTGATGGATTGGATTAAGAATGATGAGAGTATTAAAGGGTCGATCGAACTTGATGCTAGTTTTGAAAACTTTTTTACGAATTTGGTGGTGGCGTCTTTGCGGCCTTTGAGGCAAATTGCGACAGAAGCCCAGAGCCCGATCGAACAATTAACAGTTAAGCAGGTCGTGGCGTGGTTTGTGAAGGACGGGAAGATTCGCAGAGAACAGGGAACCGAGGTGGCTTTTTTGGACTTGTAAGTTAAAGGTCAATCGGCCACACTCGCAAACCCTGCTTAAAACCCCGATAATTCCAGCGGTTTCGGGCTACCTTTAAAAAACTTTTGGCAAAGGGGTTGACAGAGTGGGGAAAACTTGATAAGGTAATTAAGTCGAGCGAAAGAGATGCAGTGCATCAAGCTTAACATTAAGCTGAACGCAGACACAGGATTAAAAGTTTTCAAAGCTTTCCTGGTGCTTATGATGTAATGGAACCACTCCGATCCATCCCGAACTCGGTTGTTAAACGTTGCTATGGCGAAGATACTCGGCGGGTCACTGCCCGGTAAAATAGCTCAGTGCCAGGTTAATAAAAAACTAAAGCTCTTTTCCCGCAACAACGGAAAAGGGCTTTAGTTTTTTGGTGAATTATTAGTTATTCGACATTTCCAGAACAGCTCGTCTTGGGCCGGCAGGATGCCTAACCCCCTACTCCCCACAAGAATGGTTGGAGATGTCTAATCCCTCTTTTGTCACTTCGGGGGTAGTATAAAGTTAAGCAACAACCAAATCCGTAACTAATCCATCACGAAAAAGAGTACGAAAATCATTCAGATTATAGATTAATTTGCACAATCCTCGTCACAATCCAGCAATCTCAAACACCTCTAGCGAAGGTTTGATTAAACAATAAAAAATATAAGGCCCAATTATCAACCTTAAGTTATTGAGCGTACTTTTCCAATTCTGATAATGATCCCACCAAGGATGCTGTTGATATTTATCCTGGGCAATTAACCGAAATGGTTCTTTAATTTATTGCTAGGAGAGTAAGTTAACTCATATGAAAGAGAGCCATCAGATTGAGCGTGAATACTTGCCAAACGCCATCATTTGCAATACCCCAACTCTGTTCCGGTGAGCAGTTACAAAAAAAGAGGTCGCCATCGACCTCTTACCCCTCTACTAATCCAGCTTCGGATCTTAAAGTAGACCTGTATTAGCTCCGGGCTTACCGGTAGCCAGTTGCACTTTAATAATTCTGCCGCCCATTTTCATAATTCTTTGCTGTTCCCGGAACCAGTTGTCGTAAGGAACCAGCTTAGTAAAATAGGTATTTTGCAATTCGCGCTGAGTGCGGATGCGGGTTTGACTTGGGACGCAAGCAGTCACCTTAAACATTCTCATGGGAAACGAACTCCTGAGTAGGTTTACAGATTATTAGATGGATTTTTTAAAGATTGAAGGCAGGGAGTTACGAGTCAAAACTAGCTCGTTAAAACTCGTCGGACTTTCTCGACAAGCCTTTGACGGTCTAGCAATCACTCTCAACTTCCCTGACCTCTTTTCAAAGCCAAAGGTAACAAGTCTAAAGTTAAAAGAGGCAAGAAATAAATGTTATTTCTTCTTCCTTCTTCCTTCTTCCTTCTTCCTTCTTCCTGAGTCTTAGCTCAAGCCAGAGCAGATGTAGTCGAAATAGACGCCCATTTCTTTACCAGCGTCAGAACCGACCAAACCAGCGGTGACTTCTTTCATTGCTTGGATTGCTTGTACGGTAGAACCGATGGGCACGCCCAAGGAGTTGTAGGTTTCTTTCAAACCGTTGAGCACGCGCTCGTCGAGGATGGAAGGGTCGCCAGCTAGCATGGCGTAGGTGGCGTAGCGGAGGTAGTAGTCCAAGTCGCGGATGCAAGCTGCATAGCGACGAGTGGTGTACATATTGCCACCGGGACGAGTTACGTCAGAGTACAACAGAGACTTAGCAACTGCTTCTTTGACGATTGTAGCTGCATTGGCGCTGATGGCGGTAGCGGCGCGGACGCGCAGTTCACCAGAAGCAAAGTAGTTCTTGAGCTTGTCTAGAGCGCTGATGTCGAGGTACTTACCTTGAACGTCAGAGGAATTGATAACGGCGGTAATTGCGTCTTGCATGGTTGTCTTGTTTCCTTGAAAGTGGCTGAGTCAGTCCAATTTTGGAGCTAGAATTTGGGATTTGGGATTTGGGATTTGAGATTTTTAAGAGGCTGGTTATTTGCAAAAGCTTTTAGCTTGTTACCAGTAACGCCCAATTCTTCAATCTAAAATCGACAATCTAAAATCGAAATTCCTTACTGCATCGCACCGATAACGTAGTCGAAATAAGAGGAAGCTTCGGAAGCGTCTTCTCCAGACAGCAGCGAACTCGCTGCATTTTTCATAGCGCGAACGCCTTCGGCGACGCCTTCAATCGGGGTGCCGAGAGATTTGTACATTTCGCGGACGCCGACAATACCGATTTCTTCGATCGGAGTAATGTCGCCAGCTACGATTCCGTAGGTGATCAAACGCAGGTAGTAATCCAAGTCGCGCAAGCAAGTTGCGGTCATTTCTTCGCCGTAAGCGTTGCCGCCGGGAGAAACAACATCAGGGCGCTTTTGGAAAAGTTGGTCGCCTGCTTGCTTGACGATGCGTTCGCGGGATTCGCTCAAAATTTGGGCGATGCGGACGCGGCGTTCACCAGAGGTGACAAAGCTTTTGATCCGATCTAATTCACCTGGGCTCAAGTAGCGAGCTTCGGCGTCTGCGTTGACGATTGATTTGGTGACGATACTCATCTTGTGTGTACCCGCTGGATATTTTGCTATACGAACTGCTCTGCGCTGAGCGAGCGACGGCGGGCGCTTGCATCCCGTACCTTTCATGCTCAGGCAAGAGCTTTGACAGGGAAGCTCGGACTTTCCACAGCCAGCAACTGTTAAAGTTGTGGGCGGGAGGCGACCTTCGATGTTTGACGGCGCTGGTTCTTCACGCCGGTGCGCTTGTGAGTGCCCGCACTAAGCCTGTCGCTTAGAATACCACAAATGACTGATGCGATCTTTAATTTTTGATCGAGATTGCAGCAGGCCACTAAGTGGCGATCGAGTGACTGTCGGGCAGTTAGTAAGGATATTGCTTCTCTGACACAACTACCTCTCGCAAGTATTTTGAGGCATTATGTTCACATTCTGAGTGTTACTGTAATAGTTTGTAACATTCCTTTTCATATTTGGGCCCTCATTAGGGTGTTCAGCGTTAAAATTTCACAGATTAAAAATTCGCTATAATTCTCTCGCAGCAAGGACTACAGGCGATAGATCGTTAAGGGGGATTTGTGGCGGGCGACGGCGCAACGCTCAAAGACTTTTCCCTGAGAGGGAAGGGAGACAGGCCCAAGACAGGGGAGAGATGTGCGATCGTCTTACATCTTGCACAATTCTCAATGAGTCTTGGACGGGCGGGCTAGAAGAGCAACGGCCCACAAGAAAACTCACTCTTCGCTTCACAGGCCGGAAAGCCTGTTCTCGATCATCGTGCAAGATATTCAGATCATCGGAAATTGTGACTTTCGAGCTTGTAGCTAGATTTGACTTTCACTTTTAATGTGGTGCGCCGTGAAAAGAAATCTATCAGCCCTTAAAAAAGCTTTACAGTTTGGCATTAGCGGTGCTGTCGGCGGTTTCGCCGGCAATCTAATCACCGAACCTTTCATGCAGGGGCTCACTGGTTCGGAATCTGTTTTTGACAGTGTATTGTCCACAGCTCGATGGTTTGGGCTGGTAGGCGGTGGCATTGCTGCTGCTATCATGTTCGGCTATTATTACTATATCAAAGGCAAGCCTCAAATTAAACAGGCTTTAAAAAATGGCGGATTGTTTGGTTTAATAGCAGGAGCCATTTCTGGGGCGATCGCCGAAGGCATTTACAGCGGGATTGGCGATGGCAACAACGAATTATTGCGAGTAATTTGCTGGGGAATAGCTGGCAGTTTGTTAGGACTTGGACTTGCACAGCGGATTCCTAATTTGGGAGCGCTTCGCGGCACGGGAGGCGGCGGTGTTGGAGGAGTTTTGGGCGGCTGTTTGTTTATTCTGTTTGCTTACAATTTATCCGGTACTGCGGGCCGTTTAGCTGGCTGTGCTGCGATCGGTTTTTGGATTGGAATCATGTTGGTTGTAGCCGAAACTTTGTTCAACAAAGCTTGGCTGGTAATTAGTTACGATACCGGAGCAAATCGCACTCTCACTTTGGGTTCCGAACCGGTGACTTTTGGTAGCGATGAAAATTTGTCTATTATCTGCATTCCTAATGTTTCGCCCTTGGCCATGCGGTTTCAATTGGAAGCAGGTCAAATTGTTTGCGAGAATGTGGATAGCGGAGCGGTTAGTTATTTGCGATCGGGCGACCAAAAGAAAATCGGCAACTGTACAATTACAGTAGGAAACTCTGACTTGCCAGCCCCAACACCAACAAATATTCCGTCTACCTTTATATCAGCTCAGCCCGCAGTAAATTCTTTTACCAGCAGCCAATTTTCCCTGAAATTAGGCAGTCGAGTGATTCCTCTGAGTGCGGGAACTCAACTATTGACCTCTGACATACCGAGTTTAACAGCCGCAGCATCTAACGGTCTTGTAGCTATAGTCACTTCTCGATCGAGAAACGAGCTTTCGTTAGGATTGACAAATTTGTGCGATCGCGCTTGGTGGGCTACAGACATTCAAGGCGATCTAAAAATGGTAGAACCTGAAAGTACCTTAACTTTGGCGTTGGGAACTCAAATCGAATTCGGTGAATTAGACGGCGAAATTGTGTAAGTAAGTAGGTAGGTACAAACTCATCAAATAACATCATTTACAATAAGCTTTTCATGGGCGGGCAGGATGCCAACCTCACAAAAAAAATTACTCTTTGTGGGACGGGCATCTTGCCCGTTCTATTCGCTCTTCTTCAAGCAGAACTGCCGCTAACTCCAGTAATGACCGCCGCACCAATCAAATGAGCTAAACGCAAAGCTTCAGGAACTTTCCCAGTGTCTGTCAAACGCTGAAGCACCAGCGCAATTACTTCGGCTTTTTCGCCGCAAACTTGAAAAAAGAAAGGTTCAAAAGCGTAAATTTTACCTGCGCGGCGCAACAATTCTAAACGGTATTCCAAATCTGGTAAATGGCGGAGGGCTTTTTCAACAGCAACTAAATCTGGTTGGCGGCGCATGACAGCAACGCAAGGAATTTGCAGCCGCGATGCTAACTCGGGAAGGTCAATAATATTGAAGCCGCCGAAAGCAATTCCGTCTAGCAAAACGAGATGCAATTGCGGCAGAAATTTGCTTCCGAGGAGTAGTCCAGAAATAGCATCCGTGGCATCTAATCCGTCTGGGAGGACTTGTCCCCACACCATTCCTTCAAATCGAGTTCCCCCGCAGACTACGCCCGCGATCGACACCAAACTGCCGCTTGTCCGAGAAAACGGAGCGTCGTCAAAGCCAATAACCTTAATTGTGCGATCGAGCCTCAGCAAATCTGCCAGTTTCAACTTGTGGAGTTTCCTAAGCTAAAGTTTTTGACATTAATTTGACTTCTCGATATAGTATCATATACGTTAAAGACTTCATTACTAAACATCTTTTAGACAATTGGCAAAAAAATACGTAGCAGCGATAGACCAAGGAACCACCAGCACCCGGTTTATCATATTCGATCGTCGGGGACAGATAATTTGCAGCAACCAACAAGAACACCAGCAAATCTATCCGCAACCAGGATGGGTTGAACACAATCCCGAGGAAATTTGGCAGCGCACCCAAAGCGTGATTAAAAATGCCCTCGAAATCGGCAATATCGACCCGAAAGATATTGCTGCACTCGGTATAGCAAACCAGCGAGAAACTGCAATTGTTTGGAACAAAAACACTGGCAAACCTTACGGTAATGCAATTGTTTGGCAAGATACCCGCACTCACAAAATTTGCGAAAAATTAGCTGAATTTGAGGGCAAAGATCGATTTCAAAAACGATGCGGTTTGCCGCTGGCAACTTATTTCAGCGGGCCGAAAATTAAGTGGATGTTGGACAATATTTCAGGATTGCGGGAAGCTGCAGATCGAGGGGATGCGATTTTTGGCAATGTCGATACTTTTCTGATTTGGCACCTGACTGGCGGTGCGCACATTACCGATGTTACCAACGCCAGCCGCACGATGCTGATGGATTTGCAAACCCTCGATTGGGATGCCGAAACTTTGGAAATAATGGCAATTCCCCGCCAGATGCTGCCAGAAATTCGCCCTTCGAGTCAAGTTTTTGGAACTGCAAAAGGATTGCTGGCAGGTGTTCCGATTGCTGCTGCTTTGGGCGATCAGCAAGCAGCCCTCGTCGGGCAAACTTGTTTCAGTCCGGGGGAGGCGAAAAATACTTACGGTACGGGCTGTTTTATGCTGCTGAATACCGGTGAGGCGATCGTCCCTTCAAAAAATGGGTTGCTGACAACCGTCGCCTACAAAATGGGGGAATCGCCCGCTGTGTATGCTTTGGAAGGCAGTATTGCGATCGCCGGAGCTTTAGTGCAGTGGCTGCGGGACAATTTGGGCATCATCAACACATCTGCGGAAGTAGAAACATTAGCAAATACAGTCGAAGATAGCGGCGGAGTTTACGTTGTCCCGGCATTTTCTGGACTCTACGCGCCCTATTGGAAAGACAGCGCCCGGGGAGTAATTGCAGGTTTAACTCGCTACGCGACTAAGGCACACATTGCCCGCGCAGTATTGGAAGCTACCGCGTGGCAAACGCGAGAAGTATTGGATGCGATGAATCAGGATTCTGCTGTGCAGCTTTTGTCTCTAAAAGTAGACGGAGGAATGGTGGGAAATCACACGCTGATGCAGTTTCAGAGCGATGTTTTGGGAGTGCCAGTGGTGCGGCCTGTGGTAGCAGAAACTACTGCACTCGGCGCGGCTTATGCGGCGGGTTTGGCGGTAGGTTTTTGGAGTCAGCTAGCCGAATTGCGGGACAATTGGGCGGTCGATTTTACTTGGGAACCGAAAATGCCGATCGCACTTCGCGAGCAAAAATATCGCTTTTGGAAGAAAGCAGTTTCCCGCACATTCGATTGGGAAGAATGAATCGCTGAGTTAACCCAAAATGCGTATTTAGTGATATCATTAAATCCAGCACTATTTTTCAGATTGCAAATAGATGATTTCGCTAAATAAATTTAAAAAATTTCTCAGCGCTTTTGTATTGATACTGATACTGGCTTTTGTAGAAATCGCCACTAATTGCCAAATCGCCCTCGCAGATACAGCTACAAATCCCGCAACCGCAGCCGAAGTGTTCAGCGCCAACTGTGCAGGTTGTCACATCAACGGTAGCAACATTATCAGGCGCGGCAAAAACTTGAAACAAAAAGCATTAAAAAAATACGGCATGGATTCCATCGCCAATATTTCCAACTTAGTAACCAACGGCAAAGGTATTATGCCCGCTTACAAAGATCGTTTGTCGGAACAACAAATTATCGATGTTTCAGCTTACGTGCTATCCCAAGCCGAAACCGATTGGAAATAAACCAGACTATGTACATTGTAAGACCAAGTTTAGCGCTTAACTTCACGAAACCAAGACTAGGTATAATGTAGGGGCAGGTTGAGCGCGTAACTCGGTCATCGACGAATAACCTTTATACAAAACCTGCCTGTTTCTATTGTTCATTCCTTAATAATCTCAAGAGAAACCTGTTTTTTTGCTAAAAAGTGTAACTTATCGGAGGTATTGCAAGTTGAAAAAACATTATTGTTGGCGTAGAACTTTAACTGTCATTAGCTTGTGCTTGTATCTAATCTTAGCTGTCAGCCCGCCGGCTTTCGCCTCGATTCACAAATATCCAGAAACTGCCGAGACAGTAATGTTCCGATCCGTACAAAGCCTGCGCGATACTGATGACAAAGCGTGGCAAGTTGTTTTGTACAAGCGAGTAAAGTCGGGAGTAGTAAAGTCTTTAAATCTGAGATTAGTAGGATTTCCGGGAATAGAAATACAGCACCCTGTACCGCTGAAAGTTGCGGCGGGAAAGCGGGAAATTGGCAAGGCAAATGATATTTGGAGCGAGTCTGATTTGCCCATTAATGTCGGAGAATACGATTTTAAATCAATAATTACACAAGTGGAAAGTAATCGACCTTTGCGGTTGAATTTGCCCGTGAAAAATCAAAAAGAAACAGAATTGCTGGTTCCTCCTTTTGCTGTGAGAGAATGGCGGCTGTTGTTAGATAGAAACTAAATACACCAATTTAAGCGCACTCTACATTTTAAATCTCTACAATTGCCAATGTCACAAATCGCTATGTTTAAATATGCCTTAAGATAGATGTAAGGTATTTGAAGGATAATGTTGTCTGACATAAACTCAAGATACCAATTTAATCGCACTCTACATTTAAAATCGCTTCAGTTTCATAGATGTATCAAAAATAACTTTATTTACATAGACCTTAAGGTAGATTTAACGTATTTGAAGGGTAATTATGAAACAAACTAAAAGCTGAGTTAGTCGTTTGACAAAACTTCAGTGTTTTAACGTACGTGTATTCAGGGTGAAGCTACTATGACTTTAATCAGTAAAATTGTCCGCAAAGCTTTGGCAACAGGTTACTTAACTGTTGAGGCCGAAGAACAGTTGCGACAGCAGTTGCAGATGACTAAGTACGGTTTAGAAGATTTTGAGGCTTTTATTAATTTGCAAAAAGAGGTGATGGAAGGTCGCGTGAAACAGCAAGCTTTGGAATTGTTACGATCGCGCAAATGTTCTGCGACGGCTTGAACCCAGTTCGATCGCCCTTTTGAAGATAATTAAGGGCGATCGTTGGCAGTCAGGACTTTACTCCTTATTGATGAGGACTCTTCGTGCTCGCTACAAACCACACGGTAAACCACAGGGTCGATCGTACTTTGGGATAGCATCAGTATCCGCTACTTATTCAATGCTGTTCTTGCTTGTTAATTGATGGGCGCCAGTGGATCGGGAGTATTTACGTTATTAGGGTTTTTAGCTGCTAAAAGTTTCTCCAACTCTCTAATTCTGGTCTGCATTGCTTCTACTTCCGTTTCAGAATAGCGAATCGGAATATGCTGCGGACAGTTCCAATCCCAGCCATCAATTTCAAATACGATCGCTCTTTCCACAGTTGCATCATAGTCTGTATCCCGAACTCGGGCAAGTATTACTGGATCGTCTTCCACAACGCGGGCGCGACCGAGAATCTTGAGGCGCCGGCGATGACGGTAATCCATTAGGAACAAAAATGCTTTATCATTTTCAGCAAGATTTCCCACAGAGATATATTGCACATTGCCACGAAAATCAGCAAATCCCAAAGTTCTCGGATCGAGAATCTTTAAAAATCCTGCTTTCCCGCCGCGAAACTGAATGTAGGGATAGCCATTAGAACTCACAGTGCCTAGATAAAATCCTTCCATACTGGAAATAAATTGCTCTAGATCGGGATTGATGGAATTATTATCTGCACCTTTAGCCACAAAGCGTTCATAGTTCTCGCGGGAACCCATTTTTTCTTGCATGGCTTTCACTGCGGGAGTAAAAGCGATCTTACCAAATTGACGAGGCATAAAATCTAACTCCTTGTCTACTTATTTAACTCGGCGATCTTCAAAATGCCTAGATTCCCAACATGGGAATATAACCAGAGAGTTGCTTCACCCGATCGATCCAATTCAAAACATTGGGATAAGCATCGAGTTCAATCTTGCGGTCTCTCGCTAAAGCGATATAGGGATAGATGGCCGCATCTGCGATGGTGGGATGCTCAAACTCTAGCCAAGTGCGCGGACTCTGGCGCCCACCCCACAAGAAAATTCACTCTTTGTGGAACAGGCCGGAAAGCCTGTTGATAAAAATGATACGCCAAGCCTGGAAAAATGTTTCTACTGCATTCCTAGCTGTCGCCTTAAGGCTTCTGGAACATCAACGGCTGTATCCAAACCTCGAACATTCTCCCACTTTGTATTTTCATCCCATTTGACATCGCCAAGAGTGCGATCGTTGAGGTTTGCACCGCTGAGGTTTGTGCCGCTGAGATTTGTGCCACTGAGATTTGTGCCACTGAGATTTGCGTCGCGGAGGTCTGCGTCGCGGAGGTCTGCGCTACTGAGATTTGCGTCGCTAAGGTATGCGTCGCGGAGGTCTGCATCGTGGAGGTTTGCACCACTTAGATTTGCGTCGCTGAGGTCTGCACCGGTAAAGTCTGCGCCGCTGAGGTTTGCGCCTCTGAAGTCTACGCTACTGAGGTTTGCGTTGCTGAGGTCTGCGTTGCTGAGGTCTGCGTTGCTGAGGTCTGCGCCGCTGAGGTCTGCCTCAGTGAGATATGTACCACTTAGGTGTGCGCCCCTAAGATTTGCGTCAATGAGGTCTGCGTTGCTGAATTCTGCGCCGTTGAGGTTTGCACCACTAAGGTTTGCGCCATAGAGGTCTGCGCCACAGAGTTCAGTGCCACCTAGGTTTGCGCCGCTGAGGTTTGCGCCGCTGAGAAATAGCCCAACAATTTGGAGAAAGCCAGAATCCCCAACACAATAGCTATAGCTGATGAGACGCAATAACCGATTGGTATCGTCAAGCTTGCCTTCATCATTAGGCTTCCCGCAAGGATAAAACACCATTTTGTTTTTCAATTTATCTCTCTGCTGACCGTAACAATGCAACTCCAACAGCAAAATCATCACATTCAAACCAGCATAAATATCTATTTGTCGCTGTCCCAAATCTTGGGTTTTCAATTGATCTCGCAGTAGGCGCATCTTCTTCTGAGGCAAACTTTCCGGCAGCATATCGATAAATTCGCCCTCGCACCACCGCAGATAAAAATTTTCCAAACGCTGGAATAACTCCACAAAGCGAAACTGATTTTCCTCGCCTGGATCAGCCGGACTTGTTAACAACCCCATCAAATATTCCACAATTTCTTCTGTCAGCGGCCCATAACCCAACAAATCATAAATCTCCCAGTCCATCTGAGAGTCTTGAGTATTAAATCCTCTACCTTTCTTTCCCGGTTCCGTCCACTCTTCCAGACTTTCTTTCAATCGTTCCGCACACAGAAATTCACCAAAACTCTTGTGTACAAACTCCACAGAACCTTCTTTACTGCCTTGCTGAAGATAAAAAACCGCCAAAGCATTTCTCAGAGGATTGTCGCCAATCGGTATTTGTGCTTTTTCAAGTAAGGCTTTAACCGAGTTGTCTTCTCTCAATCGTTTCTCTATCATCGCTACAGGAGCGCATTCCCCTCCCGACTGCACCACGCACAATCCTGCTTCTGTAAGGATGCGCCGCAAATCTTCTGTCTCCAGTTCGGTCAAATTGCGATTGAGCAATTTAGACCGCTGTTCAGTGAGTACCCAATTCACAGCTTGGTTGTAAATCAAAATTTTTGCTTGAGTGCTGTTAGTTCCTTGAAAATCCTCAACTTTCAAGATTTTGTCCCGGTGCATTGCCGCTAACAGATAAAGCAAGAGCGGCTCTCGCGAGAGTTCTGATTTTACATTCTGTGGACAGCATTTATCTTGCAAAAAATTCTGAAAAGCTGAGGTTTTTTCGGTCCCTAGTTGGGCTTCCCACTTGCTCAACCACTGTTGCTGTATCCCGTCATCCATTATCTGAATTTCGACTCGATCCAAGTTATCTGGCATTTGCCTTTCAATCCCTTGCAAAGCTAAAGTTCTGCCAGTAATCAAAACCCGGTGTCCCATTTCCGAATTCTGATCGCAGTCTCGCTGAAATTGTCCTACTTGCTTGAGAAATTGCTCTAAACCGCCGCTGCTTCTCCCCTCCATCAGCAACTCGTCAAAGCCATCCAAGAAAAACAAATATCGCGTGTTTCTATCTGTCAACCAGCCGTCATCGCTAGCAAAACCAGCATTAACTGCTTCTTTGAGTGTTTCTCGAAAACTCTTTTGCAATATGGGAATATCTCGCAGTCGAATTAACACGGGAGTCCAAACTGGATGCAAATGTTGCCGCACCCTGTCAGCAAACATCCGACAAAAAACGCTCTTGCCGCGTCCGGGTCCAGCTTCGACAAACATTACTTTATTTTCTTTTTTGCCATCCTCAAGCAATTTTTTTGCCCAAGTTGCTAAATCGAAATGTTCTGTATTTTTAACACGATTTGCCTTTTTATCAATTGGCTTTGCCTTCAGAGGCACGTAGATATCTTTGAATGAGAAATTTTCTGCAAATACAGGTTCTAGGGGTAGAGAGGCAATCTGTTCTTGCAGGTATTTGTCAATGCTTTGATATTTCTCTTGTTCCTCCCGCCATTCTCTGATAGAAGGCTGTCCGAGATGTTTCATGGCATCGCTGGAAACAGCCCAAGCTTTGATTAAATAACGGTGAGTATTAGCAGCAACTCTCTTTGTCAACATTTGAGCTTCATCGGCATTTAGTCCGGCTTGTTGCAGCCGCTGTGACAGCACTAGGTTAAATTCCTCGGCTAATATCGAATCCCGGAAGCAAATAACAGTTTCTGTAGCTGCTGTATCGCTCAATTCCAAATCCGCCAATTTTTTAAGCAACTGCTTGACTTTATCGGAAACCGGAGTTTGCCCGATGCGATTTAACAAACTTGCGTCTTGTCCAATAAAATCCTTAAAACTTTCCAGATAAGCCGCCTGACTGACGAGGAAAATGCACTCAGCTAAAGTCGGCTGCTGTTGAGTTTTTTCGATGAAAAATGCCAGCATTTTCGCCGCAATTCCGACAAATGGCAATCCAGTTCCCACAACTTGAGCTAAGGGAGAGTTCAAAACCTCTAGCAGCAAGTTGCTATTGTCCAGCCCTTGTTCTTTGAACATTTTTGCCAATTCTGCGGCTGTTTTCCCAGCTTCTCCGATTCCCTCCGCTGCTTCGGCGGAACACAGTTCTTTAATATCAGTAGTTAAGAGTTTCCAGATGCGATTGGCCATTTTTACCTGCCCTATTTCAGAAGAGAGAATCTGAGAAAATCTACATTTAACTCTGTAAGCATTCCGTAGTTCGTCGCCACCAATCTGTTCTCAAACTAACAATTAGAAAAGATTAAGTGCCTTTTACCTTGACAAAAATACAACGATCGCCAATAATGATAGATTGTCTGTCTAAATCCGGCTCGGATCAGGTTAAGACATTCCAAAAGCTGGAGAGCAGTCAGCCGTCAAAAGTCCACAACGACCAATGACCAATGACTCATCAGCTACCTGTACGGCAATCTCAACAACCATCCCATGACTTACGCAATCATTGAAACCGGCGGCAAACAATTTCGGGTAGAACCAGGCCGCTTCTACGACATCGAACTGCTTCACGTTGAAGCTGAATCCAAAGTCACCATAGACAAAGTATTTCTGATCCAGCACGAAGGCGAGGTTCATATCGGCCAGCCTCTACTAGAAAATGCCACAGTAGAAGGAACGGTTCTGCGGCATTTCCGGGGCCGCAAAGTCCTCGTCTACAAGATGAAGCCGAAAAAGAAAACTCGGAAGAAAAAAGGGCACCGTCAAGAAACAACTCGCTTTATGATTGACTCCATCAGCGTCAACGGTACAGTGTTAGCCGCCAGAGACTTAACTGCAGCAGTTGTTGAAACCCCCCAAACCGCCGAAACTGATTCAGAATAAAACATAGTAAATACAGTTGAGGATATTATGGCCCACAAGAAAGGTACAGGCAGTACACGTAACGGACGCGACTCTAATTCTCAGCGTCTGGGTGTCAAAAAGTACGGCGGTCAAGTTGTCAAAGCTGGCAACATTTTGATCCGCCAACGCGGCACTAAAGTTCACCCTGGCAATAATGTTGGTATCGGCAGAGATGATACTCTGTTTGCCATGATTGACGGTGTGGTGACTTTTGAAAGAAAAGGCAAAACTCGCAAGAAAGTCAGCATTTATCCTGTTGTAGCAGCACCTGTGGCTGAACCCGCGGCTGAAGCTGTCGCAGTTTAGTTCCTCGTTCCTAGGCTATGCCTGGGAACCCATATAATTGAGGCTCTGCCTCCTGATTTTCTATGTTATTAGAAATTTACAGGAGGCAGAGCTTTTTGCAATTTGTTTCCCCGGAGAAAGGACTCTGGGTGCTTACCAAGAACCACAGAAGCAGGAAAAACTCTCGTTTTTACTCCTAAAAATTGGCTAGCCTCCTCCCACAATTGTGACAACTTCTAAGATGTCGCCCTCTTGCATTTGTGTAGTTTCCCAAAATTGTTTGTGCAGAATTTCCCCGTTGTACTCCACAGCTACCAAGCGCGGGTTTAATCCCAATTGTTCTAGTAATTTTGGTAACGGTGTGTCGATCGCACAATTGCGGGTTTCTCCGTTAACTTGCAGCGCAATTTGATTTATCATCAGTTATTAGTTATTAGTTATATAAAATCCGGTGGCATCGGTATTAATATTACCCACAGTCAGGACACGGCAATGCCGTTTCCCTACAATTATATCCGGGTAGGGAAACGGCATTGCCGTGTCCTCGGTTACTAGGTTTTCCCCTGCAAAGCTTTCTGAGCTTTCAGATTCTGCATCCGAATCAACTGCGAGATGAAAAACTGCGTCACTAAAGTAGGCTGTTCTGCTTCCATAATCGCGCGTACTGTGGCAACCCTTTGAGCTCCGGCATTTAATACTTCATCGAGGTTGTTGATATCAATTCCGCCGATCGCAAACCACGGAATCGGCGACTTATCAGCAGCATACCGCACATAGTCCAAACCTGCCGCCTGTTTATCAGGTTTAGTAGGAGTGGAATAAACAGGCCCAACTCCAATGTAGTCGGCTCCCTCTTCAATAGCTCGCTGCATTTCCTCGCCATTCGTAGTAGAACGACCGATGATCCGTCCCGGGCCGAGCAACTTGCGCGCTTCCGCCACAGGCAAATCTCCCTGCCCTAAGTGTACGCCGTCGGCATCCGCTGCGATCGCAAAATCCACGCGATCGTTCACAATCAGCAAAGCATCGTAGCGGTGACAAAGTTCGCAAAGCTGGCGCGCGTTGGCCAACTTTGCGCCGTCGTCTGAGCTTTTGTCGCGGTACTGCACCAAAGTCAGTCCGCCTTGCAAAGCAGCTTCCACAACTCCCATCAAGTTGTCTCTGGGCGAAGTTACAAGGTATAACTGCGATCGAAGTAACTGCTGGTAGCGCCGATAAGCCAGCAAATTGCTTTCGAGAGTATAAACCCGATAGCGCATCTGCTTAAAAGCCGCGCCCATATTCCGATCGTAAATTTTGCCATACTCTTCGAGTACCCGCAAAGCTTCTTCCACCCGACAGAAATTCGCCTCCAGTAGCTGCTGAATGCTCGAACGCTGCTCTTCCTGCGGGTGAGTCAACTCCGTACCCGGATCTGCGGGCGTATCCCTAGCACTGCGAAGTTCTGCGACGTGCCAAGCAGCCAATTCTTGACGCAGTTGCTTGCACTCGCCAGCTAAATCGGCGTTGTTGAGACCAAACCTGCACCATTCTTCAATAATTCTCAACCCTTCGCGCGATCGATCTAAATTTGCATCTAAGATCCGGCAGAGTGCTGGCTGTGCCGGTAAAGTTCTGTTTTGTTTGTCGGTCATTCAGAACCACCCTAATTATAATTAATCCTACCAGTCAAACCGCTATATTCTCCCACGCCGTCATTCGATTTTAGATTTTAGATTTTGGATTTTGGATTGACCCCACGGATAAATTCAGGGGCTTGAGGATTTTAGATTTGAGATGCTTTCGATTGATTCCACGGATAAATCACGTGGCGGGTACCATCAAGAAATTCTTGGTCAAGATCGTAGCAAAGCGATCGGCCTAATTTTTACCTCAACCGATTTAATTTAGACAAATTTTTAAGTTTTATTGAATTTGAGAAAAACGAAGCATAATAGATCAAACTTGATGAGAGTGAAATCGTTAAGCTGCATACCACACTTGGGAGGAGAGCCGTGAGGTTAGCAGAACAACACAAAAGATTAAGGGAGAACAACCCAAACAGGCGGGCGTATTTAAACTTCGATCGCGAAAACCCGACACGAAACACCGGAGGCGAAACTCGACTCACAGATAAGTTGCGTTTTTTTATGCTGATTTACTCACAACAGACCTGGTGCAAAGAAAATCGATCGCAAAAACCTTGTTTGAGTTCTTGCCTTTTGCTCGTTTTTGCCAGCACCGCCCTTTGCAACCATCAACCGTCAGTTATAGCTGCCGGGATACCGGGAGTGCAGCTACTTTCTCAGACGCTGCAGAGCGACATCAACATACTCTACGTCAGCTCGACCGGGGGCAGCGACACGGGGGGCAACGGCAGCGATCGATCACCGTTCAAAACCCTTACCTACGCCTTAAGCGTGGCCCCGCCCAAAACAGCGATTTTGCTAGCGCCCGGTACTTACAGCGCTCAATCCGGCGAAAAATTTCCATTAATGCTCAGGTCCAGCGTGACAGTTCAGGGAAATCCCAACACTCGGGGTCAGAATATTGTCATCAAAGGCGGAGGATACTTTATCAGTCCGACTTCGGCGGGTCAAAATATCGCGATTTTAGCCGCAGACGGGGCGGGACTCAGCGGGGTGACGGTGACGAATACCAACTCTCGCGGTTACGCTTTGTGGATCGAATCGAGTTCTCCGACGGTTGTCAACAATACTTTTTCTGGCAGCACTCACGACGGAATTTCGGTAGTGGGTACTTCCAGGCCGACGATTGGCGGGAATGTTTTCTCGAAAAATGGAGCTAACGGCATCACGATTTTTGGCAGTTCTCAGCCGGAAGTTCGAGATAATGTGTTTGAAAACACGGGATTTGGGGTGAATGTAGCGCAGAACGCTTCGCCTCTGCTGATCGGCAACAAAATTACTCGCAATAAGGACGGCGTGGTAGTGCAAGCTGATGCTAGACCGGTGCTGCGCAACAATTATATCGAGAGTAACCGGCGGGACGGAATTGTGGCGATCGCCAGAGCTCTGCCGGATTTGGGAACTGCGACCGAACCGGGGGGGAATATCATTCGCAACAACGGTCAGTACGATGTAAACAATGCGGCCAAAGGTCAAGTAATCCCAGCTTACGGCAATCAATTGTCGAGCAACCGGACGACGGGATCGGTTGATGTGGCGGGAACTTTTAGCCCTCCTGCGCCAATTGGGGGAAGTGCTTTTGAGCTAAGGGCCGATCGACCTCCCAGCATCGGCGGCCCAGAAACTTCTCTCCCTGCTTACACTCCCGGGCGGCTAAGTCCCAGAGTAGGAATACCGCCAATTTCTCCACCTGCGCCCGTTTCCAGGCGACCGGTGCAAAATCGACCCGCACCGCGAAGCGCCCAGTTGCGGCAAGAGCTTTCTCCGAGGAATGCCGCTGCTTCAGCGGTAGTCCCAGGGGCGATCGCAATTCCCGTGCCCGAGCCTAATTCTCGATCGGTTTCGGAAATTTCGGTACAGCAATCAATTATTCCTCCCAATTTTGATAGTTCGACTGCGGTTTCTTCCGAAGGTAGATTGCCGGTTCCGGGCCGCAACATTCCTCTAGGAAGGGGCGGTTATGTACCTGCTGCTTTAGGGGGAAATTCTTTGCCCGATTACGACAATTCGCCGTCATTCGATCGACCGTCTGCTTTGGGTTTGCGGTATCGAGTTGTGGTGGATACCAACAGTTCGGGCGATCTACAAAAAATGAAATCTCTCGTTCCCGGTGCTTTTCGCTCTTTTTCCAGCGGGCGATCGGTGATGCAAGCCGGTGCTTTTCGGGAACGCGAAAAAGCTGAGGAATTGCTACAAATGCTCAGCGCTAACGGTTTGAATGCTCGAATTGAGGACATTAAATGAAATGGTCATTAGTCATTAGTTATTAGTCATTAGTTGACTGTAGTTTTTGACTGTTAACAGTCAAAAACTACTGATATCATTTCCGGTTGCACCGAAATTATATAGAGGAAACGGCACTGCCGTTTCCCTACTGCGATTAATTGTAGGGAAACGGCAGTGCCGTTTCCAGGCTGTGGGTAATATTAATTCCGATGCTACGGATTTGATATGACTACTTCAAAATTTCAATATTTTAGGGCCTAGCATATCGGATGCCAGACCCTAAAACATTTGTAAATTAAGTTGATTCAAGTGGGTTTTTAGCTCTGCTGAGTTTCAGCAAACTACAACTAAGGTGGACTTTTTTGCAACTACTGTGCGGGCCAGTTAGCTACTAGCGGAGTCTATTCAGACTTCTGTGTTTGACTGTTGTGCGATCGCAACTTTTGATTCATGCAATAGCCTCAAGCTATTTAACAAATCTCGATCGCAATATCAACCTTTCTTTGCTAATAAGCTACACGGTTCAGGCGTTGCCTGCGAACTAGAGCCGAGCGGGACAAATACTCTAATTCCAAATTTTTTATCCAAGTTTTTGTGCTTCTTGGTTTTGCCCCTCATGTTTTTAAGTTAACACCAACTGCGTGCATGAAAACACTTTGTTTACCAAACTTGACACTTTTTGACGTGCAGAAATACTTCCAAAAGCGATTATTAACAATTTGTACGATCGCCAGATCGCGCAACGTGCATAGCCGGCACTTTTCGCTTGCTGTCAACGCAGCAGAGCTTCCCAAGTTGCGCGGCCGACAATGCCATCGGCGGGTAATTGATATTGTCGCTGAGCCGCCTTGACAGCAGCTTGAGTTGCCGGGCCGAACACGCCGTCAGCACTCACGCGCAAAAATCCCTTGGCCCGCAGCCGCTCTTGCAAATCTCTGACTGCCGGCCCCCGCATTCGTCTTCTCAAAACTGGAAAATTGGTTGGCTGCGCTTCGGGACTAATCTCTGAGTTGTCGGCAGTTACAGGATCGTTGGCTATGGGGTTTTCGACGATCGCGCTCGGAGCCGCAGGAAACAGCCTGTTCCAAGTATCTTGACCGACTATTGCGTCTGGAGCGATGCCTGCTGCTTCTTGGAACTCAGATACAGCTCTAGCTGTGCTTTGCGAGAAAACCCCGTCTACAGTGTCAGCGTAAAAGCCCAACAATTTAAGAGCAGCTTGGAGTTCGATCACTTCCGATCCGCGGCTGCCCAATTTGATTGCGGGGCGGACGATCGCACCTGTTTGAGCGATCGGGCTGTTGCCGTTACTCTGTTCGGAGGTAGGTAGCTGTGCTGCAACAGGAGTAGAAGCGATCGCTCCCATTAGCAATAAACCGCACAAACTCCAGCCTCCGAGCCAACTCGGAACCTCGCGGGCGTCATTCCAGCTTGCTGTCAAGTTTTGGGACATTGGGAATTCGAACTCTGCAAAACTGGTAGCGATCGTACATCAAATCTGGAAAAAAGTGGGAAGTTCGGCATTGGGAATTGGGCATGGGGCATTAACTGGTTCCCAGGAAGAGCCTCGGAACCTGTTAACTCAAAACTCACAACTTTTCCCCCCTTCCCTTTCCTAAAAAAAATTTATGCCTCTCAAATAGCTGCAATTGGCAAAAAAACTGCTAGATTGCCCTACAGAAAACATTGAATCGCGTTCCTTGGGCCCCAGCAACACCATGTCCGAATCCAGCAGCAATCCCACCAGAACCGCCCGCCAAATAGACATCGGCAACGTCAACATCGGGAACTTCCAAGTCGGCAGCATCAGCGGCACCAAATACAACGACCTTAACGCCAACGGTAGCCCCGATCCCGGAGAAGTCCCAATTCCCAACTGGCAAATCTACCTCGACCTCAACAACAACAGCCAGCCAGAGTTTAACGAACCTTCCACACTCACAAACCCGCAAGGCAACTACATCTTCGCCAACCTGCCGCCGGGAACTTACCAAGTTAGGGAAGTCCAGCAGCCGAACTTTCGCCAAACTACCCCAAATCCCGCACCCATCACGATTACCAGCGGGACAAACGCTGGCAATATCAATTTTGGCAACAACTTCAACGCAGGGACGATCGCAGGCACAAAATTCAACGACATCAATAACAACAGCAGCCGAGATCTCGGGGAACAAGGGCTAGCTAACTGGCAAATTTACCTCGACCTCAACCGCAACAACAGGCTCGATGGCGGCGAACCTGTTACTTTGACAAACGTTGAGGGCAATTACGCTTTTGTCAATATTCCCGCAGATACATATTTGGTGAGAGAAGTCCAGCAACCGGGTTTTCGCCAAACCACGCCTGACCCCGGCCCAGCTAATGTTACTTCCAACGCCACTGTCAACAACATCAATTTTGGCAATGTCTTTTTTGTCGGCAGCATCAGCGGCTTCAAGTTCAACGACCTCAATGCCAACAGCGTCCGAGATGCGACAGACCCGCCTCTGGCTAACTGGCCAATTTACCTCGACCTCAACGCCAACAGCAGCTTTGATCCGGGCGAACCCAACACCATCACAAACCCGCAAGGCAACTACACTTTTGCGAATGTTTCCCCGGGCCGGTATTTGGTGAGGGAAGTCCAGCAACCGGGATGGGTACAGACTACGCCAAATCCAGGCCCGATCGACATTACCGGCAATACCAACGCTGTCGGCGTCAATTTCGGCAACAATTTTCCCACCGGCAGCATCAGCGGCTTCAAGTTCAACGACCTCAACGCTAACGGTATCAACGAACCGACGGAACCGAGAGTTGCCAACTGGCCGATTTACCTCGACCTCAACAACAACGGCGCCCCAGATCCCATCGAACCTTCGACTTTAACAAACCCGCAAGGTAATTTCTCTTTTATCAATTTGTCTCAAGGCACCTATTTGGTTAGGGAACTCCCGCAACCCGGTTTTCGACAAACCACGCCAAATCCAACTCCCATCGCCGTGGGCAACGGCACAAACGCCACTAATCTCAGCTTTGGCAACGTGTTGGTGACGGGCACCATCAGCGGTGTGAAATTTAACGATTTTAACGCTAACGGCCGCCTAGATCCCGGGGAACCGCCGATCGCCAACACTCAAATTTACATCGACCTCAACAACAACAGCAGTTTAGATCCGGGTGAAGCGAGTACCTTAAGCGACGTTCAAGGCAATTACAGTTTCCGCAACGTTCCGGTAGGTAGTTATGTAGTCAGGGAAGTCCAGCCGCCCGGTTTCATTCAAACGACCCCGCCTGCGGTGGTTGTTGTCTCGGCAGAGATTCGGGCCAGCAGCATCGATTTGCTGACGGGAGATTTGCTGACGGGAGATACTGAGGATAGGTCGGCTAAATCCTTGAATGGCGGCCCGCGGACGGATGCCAGCAAATACGCGGGCGAACCTGCAGGCAATATTGGGGCGGATAGCTTGCTTTCGAGCCAGGGTCGTGATATTTATCGAATTAGTGATTTTTTGAGTGATGGATCTTTTGCGAATTTAGGCAATATTCCTAACTTTGAGCAACAGAATGTCGGTTTGAATCTGAATGCAGAAATCAACCAAATTGTCAAGGTAAATGAATTAATTAATTTGGCGATCGCTCACTCGGTTGTGCCGATGGGTGTGAGAGATTTCCCGGTGATGTAGGGTGACACAAAGCTCGATCGCCCGGAATCCCAAACCGCAGATCAAAATCAGGAAGAGGTTAAAGGGCGATCGCGTGATACCCTATTGTTGGCAACCTCCAACACTCAAGCCTAAGTTCCGGCAACTCCGAAACTGGCTTGTATATTGGGTGCAATATTCAGAGGCAGTAGCATCTCTGTGAGTGAGAAACTATCAGGTAATTCCCCCAAACCCGATCGGCGTATTTCCAGGCAAAGCAAGTCATATCAAGTCCGGTAGCTCGATCGGTGCTGTTTCGCTGTACTTGGCAATCCCAGACAATGCGATCGCCAAGGACAGCGAACCAGGACAAACAAGAACGATGCAGCCGGACTTGATATCAGGGGGGAGAAGTCAGTCTTAGGCTTTTTAAAGCTCGAAACAGCAAGTATGTATGGACAGAGAAGGCGTGCAAATCTTGAAGATGTTGCCCTCAAATTGCCAGGGTTCTTCAAAACCTGATATACTTGCCAGCGACAAAGCTTGAGGCACTGTTGTGGGAGATGGGAACATTACCTCAAGTGCAGACGTATGTAAAATCGAGTAGCGGTTGTCAGCTATTAGTAAAAACTACTCAGCAACTTACAACCCATACAGTAGTCTGTAATTTACGTGGATTTAGGTGTGAAGGAGAGAAATCATGGCAGATTTAGATTTAACTAACTTGGACGAGCGCAGTGCCCTGCAACTACAGCCTGTTGTGGTTGGGAATGCTGGCCCGGCAATTTTAGGCATCAAGTTCTTTGACCAGAACCGGGATGGCATCAGACAGCCAACTGAAATAGGTCTGGCGAATGTCCCCATCCTCCTCGAATCAGCAACAAGCACCAACGGTGTATTTGATGCTGGTACTGGAGAAGTCTCAACCACGACGGACGCTAACGGATCGTTCTCATTCATAAATCTTGTCCCGGGCAATTACGTACTCACGGAAACCGTAATACCTGGTAATTTGACCCCTACTACTCCCAACCCCCTCGCTGTCACCGTTGGCAACAGAAATGTCAACGTTTTCTTTGGCAACGGCCCAGTCGAAACACCTTTAGGCAGCCGGATCGTTGGATGCAAATATTTAGACATAGATGCCGACGGCTTCCGAGATGGAAATGAACCGGGCATTAAAAATGTCAGGATTTATATTGATTCAAATGGCAACGGTCAACGCGATACAGGGGAAGCCAACACCTTAACAGACAAAAATGGTGCATGGTCGTTCAACGTAGCACCCGGAACCTACAAGATTCGGGAAGAACGGATCAGACGACAAATTAATTCTGTTACCGGACTAGAAGTTAACGATCCGAGCGCAGAACCCTTAGAAACACAAGATTTTCCCCAAAGCACACCCCCCGGCAACGTTCCGGTACTGGACGTGACGGTAGCAGCAGGTCAAACCTTTGCCTGCGCTCAAGTTGGCGACACTCCGCTCTATCAAATTGAAGTTAACAAGTTTCGAGACATAGACCGCAGCGGCACGCGAAATGTTGTTAATGGAGTCTTGGAACCCCCCATTGCCAGAGTACCGTTTATTTTAGATGTGAACGCGAACGGTCGCTGGGATGGAGCCGGCTCCGAACCGATAGCCATCACAGATGCGAACGGAGTAGTTACCTTCAAGGATTTGCGAGCTGGCGATTACAGAGTGTTGGAAATTTTTCCAGGTGTACTGCCTGCTGAAGTAGGTGGCGGTGCCCCAGGAAACCTCAATGCTCCAGTAGCAACAACTCCAAACCCCACTCTGGTTTCCGCACCAGGGCCTCAGGCGCGATTCCAGGGTACGATCAGCAGAGAGCAACCGCTGCTAGTAGCAGACTCAACCTACACGCTGAAGCCAAACGACCCTAGATTCGTAGACACCAACCGCGACGGCGTTCAACAAGCAGGTGAAAGATCGATCGCGACCACTGGTGAGCGGCCGATTTTTGCAGCGCCAGTTACAACTTTACCAGCGCCCAACCCCCAACCATCACTTACCTTTTCTCCAGTTGGAGCTACTCAGGGTATTGGCAGTAATGCCGGTGTGGGCAACACTCTACCAATCATCAATGTCTTCAAATACAACGACTTGAATGCCAACGGTCGCTTTGAACCAACTCAGGGTGAATTGCCAATTAACGGTGTCACTGTATTCCTCGATACCAACAATGATGGCACTCCCAACACTGGAGAACAGCAACTCACGACAAATGAGCAGGGAAGAGCTGCCTTTACCAACTTGACACCGGGCAACTATGTCGTCCGAGAAGTTGTACCGCCGAATTTCTCGGCTTCTACTGCAGATCGCGTCGATGTTACTCTGAGCAATCAGGACGCCAACGTTACCTTTGCCAACACACCCAGCAGCAACATCACCGGGTGTAAGTTTGAGGACTTCAACCTGAACGGTTATCGAGATGGCAATGAACCAGCAATAGCTGGTGTCACCATTTTTATCGATAGTAATAGTGACGGTCAGTTGCAAGCAAATGAAGCCACTACTACTACCAATGAGTTTGGTGTCTTTGCATTCAACAATTTGCGCCCCGGCACTTACAGCATTCGAGAAGTAACGCCTCCTGGTTACTTCCAAACCACTCAACCAGTAGATGTTGTTCTCGGTGCAAATCAAACCTTTACTTGCGCTTTGGTCGGTAACTCTCGCCGCTATGACCTGTTGGTTCCTAAATTCCGAGATGACAACCGCAACGGTGTAAGAGACGGAAACGAACCGCCCCTTGCCGATGTCCCCTTCACTTTGGATTTTAACGGCAACGGTCGCTATGATGCTGCAACAGAACCGCTAGTGAGAACTGATGCTGCTGGGATTGCTCGGTTTAATAATTTGTCTCCAGCCACCTACTCGGTTTTGGAAGTCTTCGATACTCCGGGCGTTCCCAACAATTTCCCGATCCGAACTGGGCCCAACCCGGTTAGCTTTGACGTACCTGGTCCTAATACTACGCCTACTGTAGTGGTACCGACACCAACAGCGACAACCGATCCGGTGACTGGCGGCACGGGTGTGGTAACTGGTTCTAGCATCCCCGATCCTCTGAATAACCCCGGCCGTTCAGCGGCGGCTTTGGTACAGGCCAGCAGCGCCGATAGCTTGCTCGCTCCTGAGAGTGCAGATGTTAGCAGCTTTGTTGACTTCAACGAATTGAAAGACTCGACGAGTTCGCTGATTGAATTGTTTTTAGCAGAGCAGGGTCTCCCTCAATTACTGTTAGCTGCTCCTACTCAGAATGCTTCGACTTCCTTGTTCTAATGTTAGGTTGGGTTTCTAGTTTGAGACTCAGCAATTAGTAACTAGCTTGTTTAAACTGCACGTCAAATGATGTTTTGGCGTGCTTTTTGCTGTTGTGACAATAATGTAGAGGCTCGCGGGGCGGGTTTATGGATTTCTTTAATTACCGGAAATATTGTTCGTGAAACCCGCCTCTACAACAAATATATCCCGATGCTCGTAGGCGCTGGTTTTACCGACAATCTTTGAGGAAAACTCACAATTTATATAAACCAGCCCGCCACAATCATGGGCTCGGCTGACGGGTTTATTTATCTCTTTAATTACTGTCTTTAGTCGTAGAGCGCGATCGGCAAAAAGAATGATTCCCTGCCCCAAGAAAACCTTTATTTATAGAGGTAGAACATAGAGGAATATTTTATGCCAACTCAACAACAAACCAATCCGGCTCAACATCAAGAACAGCAACCGGGTGTTGAATCCCAAATGACTCCACAACCTCAATCCTTGGCGGAGGGATATCGCGGTAGCGACAAATTGCGGGACAAAGTAGCCTTAATTACCGGCGGAGACAGCGGTATCGGGCGTGCAGTGGCGATCGCTTTTGCGAAGGAAGGGGCAGACGTGGTTATCAGCTATCTCAACGAAAATGAAGATGCTAACAAGACCAAAGAGGCGATCGAACAACAAGGCCGCCGCTGTATTGCGATCGCCGGCGACATCGGCGATGAAAGCGTCTGCCAAAATCTTGTAGAACAAACAGTTAAAGAATTTGGCCATCTCGACATCCTCGTCAACAATGCCGGCGAACAGCATCCCCAAGAAAGCATCGAAGACATCACTGCCGAACAATTAGAGCGCACCTTCCGCACCAACATTTTCTCAATGTTTTACCTCACAAAAGCCGCTCTAAAACACCTAAAAGAAGGAAGTGCAATTATCAACACTACCTCTATCACCGCTTACAAAGGCAACCAACAATTGCTAGATTACTCCTCGACAAAAGGAGCAATTGTTGCTTTTACCCGCTCTTTGTCTCAAAGTCTAGCTGAGAAAGAAATTCGCGTCAACGGAGTAGCTCCCGGCCCGATTTGGACGCCTCTAATTCCTGCAACTTTTCCTGAAGAAAAAGTTGAAAAATTTGG
Source organism: Microcoleus asticus IPMA8 (assembly GCF_013179805.1). Lineage (GTDB taxonomy): Bacteria > Cyanobacteriota > Cyanobacteriia > Cyanobacteriales > Microcoleaceae > Microcoleus > Microcoleus asticus. The sequence goes on from NZ_SRRZ01000078.1 coordinate 33,778, forward strand.
TGCAGACACGCCCTTGGGACGGCCGGGTCAACCCGATGAACTTGCCCCCAGTTACGTGTTTTTAGCTTCAAAAGATTCGTCTTACATGACGGGTCAAATTTTGCATCCCAATGGCGGTTCTGTGGTTAACGGATAGAAAGGAGTTGCGGAGAAATAAAGTACCAGTCAAATAGGGATAATCGTCATATCCCATTTGGGTAAGGTTTCAGAACCTTGTCATTCCGGTAGATACTCTTGTAATTGCTTTAGTAAGTAGCTCATTGCAAAAAACAATAGTATCTTGTAGGGCTGGGTTTTGCTAAGAGGATGTTTTAAAAGTGGGGGTAGGGTGTAAAAAAACTCACAAGGCGTATGCTGAGATTGGTAAAAACCACCACTTTGTGAGCGAATGACTAAAGCATATCCTAATGATTTAACTCTGGAGCAGTGGGAATTAATTGCCGAAATGTTTCCATCGGCAAAAACTGGTGGTCGTCCCCGCACCACAGCCATATATGCAGTGATGAACGCCATTGTCTACGTCTTATGTCAAGGATGTACGTGGCGGGCATTACCCGGAGATTTTCCCCCTTGGTCAACAGTCTATGGGTATTTCCGCAGGTGGCAAAAAGATTGCACTTGGTTGAAAGTACATGACAAACTGTACCAATGGGTGAGAGTGACTGCCGGACGTGAACCCAGTCCATCGGAGGCGGCAGTTGACAGTCAATCAGTCGAAACCGCCACCATGATTCACCAAGACGTGGGTTATGACGCAGGTAAACAGATACATGGTCGTAAACGGCATCTGACTGTGGATTTGTTAGGTAAGCGTGTTACGAGTTTTGGTTACATCTGCCTCTGTCCCCGAACGTCAAGGAGCAAAGCTTGTCCTTCAACGAGTGTCTGCAACCGGAAATCAAGTCAAGCGATTGCATACGATTTGGATGGATGGAGGATATAAGGGGGAAGATTTTCGGCGCTGGGTAATGGATATACAGCACTTCCAGATGTTATGAGGTACAGTAGCAGCAATTAGTAAACCAGTTTTTGAGATGTTGAGGATTCATTAAATCCAAAGCCACAGCAATTATGGTGTCAACCATTTTAGTGGTGGTTGGTGAAAACTGTCGCAATAAAGATTTGAGTTGCGACCACCATAATTCAATT
>NZ_SRRZ01000079.1 GCF_013179805.1 Microcoleus asticus IPMA8
TTTGATTTCCCCAAAATACGTCAATATACTTACACAAAGAAAATCATTTAGGATTGCTCTAGATATAGAAAATCATTTAGGATTGCTATATATGTAATCCTACTTTTGATAATTGCTATAAAATAGAAAATATCCACCCTCCAAACCCCACAAATGCTAAACAAAATTCTGCAATTTTTCAAACGACTAATTCAGCGAATATTCGGAACCCCAACCCCACCCTCCCCGCCGGGAAATACCGCCATCCGCCCCACCCTAACTGATGCGGAATACGAGTCAAAATTTATGGAAATTCTCGAAGGGGTGAATGCCGGCTGGAGTCGAGGGGATGTAGCGGGATTCTTAATCGCAAAACGCCTTAAAGATGGTGAATTGGCAGCTTGGTTGCGACGGTTTGGGCAAAGATTGTTAGAGGGCGAACATGATGAGGCTGCTGCTACGGATGCCGTGGCATCGCTTCAGGAATTGGCGCAGCGGCTGGTATTGTTAGGTAGAATTGGCAGCGGGGAATTGTCAGAGGTTGCGAGGCAAATTGGGCGAGAGATATTGACACGATTTCCGCTGCCGGAGGTTGAGGAGGAGGATGCAAAGGGGAGGGTTATTGAGGCGGTTTTTGTTGGGGATGGTTTGGGCTTTTCTGGGGAAGTGAACCGCACAGGCGCTGAGGCTGCGGAGGAAGAATCGGAAGTTAATGCAGATGCTGAGGCGTGGTGCGATCGGGGGAATGAGCAGTATCATTTAGGAAGATTTGAAGAGGCGATCGCCTCTTATAACCAGGCAATTGCTCTCAAACCAGACTACCACGATGCTTTGCACAACCGAGAGGTAGCGCAACGTAAGTTAGGCGAAATTAAATAGACCAACTTGCTTGTATCCATAATTTTTGCTAAGTATTGCGATCGGTATGATACTATTAAGAATTAAGCGCAGTTTCAGTCCCTAATTATCATACAGTTAAAATACGACTTTTAGGACTGAAGTCCTCACGAGAAACTTAATTGGTAACGTGGGCAATGCGCACCCTATAATACGTTTATACTATTAGGATTAATCCCAAATATTTGCATCCAAAACCCCAAATCGAATGACACAAGTAATCGGCATTGACTTAGGCGGAACCGCAATTAAACTCGGCAGATTTAGCGAAGACGGCATTTGTCACCAATCCTTAACAGTCCCAACCCCTCAACCCGCAACACCAGAAGCCGTTTTAGCCGCGATGACCGATGCTATTTTACAACTGAATCCGACCGAAAATGCTGTAAGTGCGATCGGCATCGGCACTCCAGGCCCCGCAGACGCCGCTGGCCGCATAGCCAGAGTCGCAATTAACCTTAAAAACTGGCACAATGTCCCCCTCGCTGACTGGTTGGAAGCTAAAACCGGACTGCCAACTATATTAGCAAATGATGCCAACTGTGCCGGATTGGGAGAAGCTTGGTTGGGTGCAGGAAGGCACTTTAAAAACCTAATCTTACTAACTTTAGGTACAGGAGTCGGCGGTGCAGTTATCATAGACGGCAAACTATTTGCAGGCCATCAAGGCACGGCAGGAGAACTAGGATTGATTGCTATAAATCCCGACGGCCCGGAGTGCAACAGCGGCAATCGCGGTTCTTTAGAACAGTATATTTCGGTGCAGGCAATTCGCCGGCAAACTGGTTTGGAACCTGTAGAATTAGCAAATTTAGCTAAGTCTGGAGATGCCAAAGCTTTAGGATATTGGCAAAATTACGGGCGCTATCTGGGTATAGGTTTGGCAAGCATAATTTATATTTTAACGCCGGAAGCTATTATTATCGGCGGCGGAATTAGTGCTGGTGCAGAATTTTTCTTACCGCAGGTTCAAGCAGAAATTCAGCAACGTGTACTGCCGAGTTCTCGCGAAGATTTGCAGTTATTGGTGGCTGAATTGGGCAATCAAGCAGGTATGGTAGGGGCAGCCAAATTAGCTTGGCAGCTTGTTCAATAGTTAAAATTAAAAAAAGCAGCGCATTTTACTGCGCTTTTTTAATATCTAAACTTAGGAAGCAACCTAAGCATTTTAGGTCAAATAAAACAAAATGAATGTGAGGAGTTACTAAACATACTATCCTTCATTGTTCATGCTTCTAACTAAGGACTAAGGACTAATGACTTCTTCATGGCAGAGATTGTCCAGTCGTATTTTTAATGTATTCCTGAATTTCTTGATAAGCTTCCGGGTTGCTTTGGCGGAGGATAACAATATTAGTTGCGCTGTCAGGCAGGCTAAAGCTTAGCCGACCGTTCTGCTCGCAAGCAAAAGAGCTTATTCGACTCATATCGATCGCAAATTCTTTGCGGTCATAATTAATTTTAATCCACGAGCCTCTAGAATTGCGGTCAATGGTTTTTTTGAGGTAATCGAGAACTTGCTTGTAAGCCTCATAATTGCCTTGGGGATTGAGGATAATCGGCTGACTGCTATTAGGCAGCCAAAAGGTGAGACGCTTGTTATCCAGTTCGCTAGAAAAAGCACTAATAGTGTCAAGGTCAATTATGTATGTACTTTTCTCATAAGTAATTTTGCTCCAATAAGCCACAAAGCCTCCTCAAACCTGTGTGTCCTGGTATTTTAGAATAGTTTGACAACTCATACCATTTTAGATTTTAGATTTTAGATTTTAGATTGGGCATGACTGATGACTATCGGGGTTTGGAACTTGCCTAAAGTTGCATTTTTTTGTGAAACTGGTATCACCCTTAAAATTAAAGCTAAAAAGTTAACTAAAAATATCAGCATTTTTACCTTCTGCTGAATGCCTTTTGCCTTCTCCCTTCGGGTACTAGCCCCCCCAACCCCTCTGTTAGGGGTGGGGGATGAGGTTTTTCACTGGTTGAGAATGCTGCCCGATATCTAGTCCGGTAAGTGCGACCCGAATCCAATCCGATTGTTAGGTTGAGCGGGTGAGAGTACGCTCGATAGTCTGCCTGATTTGAATATTGTGTACTCTCACCTGCCCCTACAGACATCTAATATATCAGAACTAATCGATCGGACATGATATCAGATCAGTTTCCTGCAAGTTTCCCGGCCACCAAGTCGCGCCCCTCAACTTCTAATAAATCCTGCTTTCCCTGGATGCTTGCCGCCTCGATAAACCCCTGAAACAAGGGGTGGGGGGCGCTAGGTCGAGATTGGAATTCGGGGTGAAATTGACAGGCTATGAAAAAGGGATGGTTGGGCAATTCGATCATTTCTACCAATCGGCCGTCGGGAGATGTCCCGGAGACTGCATAACCTGATTCTAAGAAAAGATTGCGGTAGGCGTTGTTAAATTCGTACCGGTGGCGGTGCCGCTCGTAAATCACTTCTTTCTGATAAAGTTTGAAAGCGAGGGTGTCTGGGTTGACGCGGCACGGATACAAACCTAGTCGCATTGTACCGCCCAAATCGACTACATCTTGCTGTTCTGGCAATAAATTAATTACCGGATTTGATGTATCTGGGTCAAATTCAGCGCTGTTGGCATCCTGTAGTTGGGCGATGTTGCGGGCCCATTCAATCACAGCACACTGCATCCCCAAACACAATCCCAAAAAGGGTATTTTATGGTGTTTGGCATATTCGATCGCCGCTATTTTGCCGTCTACTCCCCGAATCCCAAAACCTCCGGGTACAAGAATGCCGTTGATATCTTTGAGATAATTTTCGAGGTTTCCCGATTCTAAATCTTCTGAGTTAATCCAATGCAAATTCAGGTCGCAGCCGATCGAGATTGCTGCGTGCCGCAAAGCTTCCACCACCGAAAGATAAGCATCGTTCAAGCGCACGTATTTGCCCACCAAAGCAATATCAATCTTGTGGTTGGGACTGTAAAGCCGCTTGACTAAGGTTTGCCACTGAGTCAAATGGGGTTGCCGCGGTTCGAGTTGCAGCAAATTGATGCTTTGTTCCGCTAAACCTTCCTGTTCCATCATCAGCGGCACTTCGTAGATACTTTTGGCATCTTGAGCGGTAATGACACATTCTTCGGGCACGTTACAGAATTCCGACAATTTCTGTTTCATGCCCAAAGACAGCGGGCGATCGCACCGACAGACTAAAATATCTGGTTGAATGCCGATCGACCGCAATTCCTTCACCGAATGCTGAGTCGGTTTAGTTTTCATCTCCCCAGCCGAAGGAATCCAAGGTATCAGCGTGACGTGCATATACACAACATTTTGCCGCCCGACATCCTTGCGAAACTGGCGAATTGCCTCCAAAAATGGCAAAGATTCAATATCTCCCACCGTTCCGCCGATTTCCGTAATCACCACATCGGGGTTAGTATTTTTTGCTACTCGGTGAATTCGCTCTTTAATCTCGTTAGTGATGTGCGGAATCACCTGCACCGTACTCCCCTGATACTCGCCGCGGCGTTCTTTGTTAATCACCGCTTGATAAATGGAACCCGTGGTGACGCTGTTGAGGCGAGACATGGAAGTATCGGTAAAACGCTCGTAATGCCCCAAATCCAGATCGGTTTCCGCACCGTCTTCCGTCACAAAGACTTCTCCGTGCTGAAACGGGCTGAGAGTGCCGGGGTCAACGTTAATATAAGGGTCTAGCTTCAAAATAGAGACAGAATAGTCCCGCGACTTCAATAGGCGGCCCAAGGAAGCAGCGACAATTCCCTTGCCGATGCTGGAAACCACGCCGCCGGTCACAAACACAAATTTGCTCATAGGATTTTCGACTTTAGATGTTTGAATGTCAGGTCAGACTCAAATGTGACATAGGTAATCCATAAGGGCAACCACGGGGGAATGCCCCTACACCCATTTGACCCTTCATTGACGATTGTTATGTGCTTGCAACCAAGTTGTCAAATCTGACACACTGGCAAAGTCTAATAGTGCCTCTCCTAGATTCTCTAATTGCTGAGCGGATAACTGAGCGATGCGGGTTTTGATCTCCGGCGACAGCAGGCCGACACTGCGCTCCAACTGACGAACAATTAATGTCATATTTCCTTGTTTGATGCCTTGTTCGATGCCTTGTTCGATGCCTTGTTCGATGCCTTGTTCGATGCCTTGTTCGATGCCTTGTCTTATTCCTTGTTCTATCCCGATTCTGGTAGCTTTGGTAATTGCCCCGCGCTGGTCTTGAATAAAAATTTCTCGCCTTTCTAAATCCTCCAATTCATCAGGATCGAGATTTGCTTCATTGGCAATTGTAAAAGCTTTGCGGAGTTCGGGTACATTTCCCAACTCTTCCGGCACAGACCTTAACGTCCGAGCGGTTTTCATAAAATATATCCACTTATCAGTCAGAGTCTCTAATTCTGCTAAAGTCTTGTCAAATTTTGGCAACTCAACAAATACAAATTCTAATTCATCCGCCAAATAATCGACCAAGTTGTTTTTCTCTTTGATACAAAACCGCGAAATTACTGTTTCCAGATGCTCAAACATTTGGAAATCTGTAATCGTCAAGGCAATCACGGGATTTAAGAGGTTGTAGTTTTCTCCGCTTTTCAATTGCACTGAGTAAGCTTTGGTAGCATTGTATAAAATCCGCTTTTCAAAGGATTCTACATTCAACACCTGCATTTCAATGATCACAGTTTTGCTGCCACCAATTTTAGCTTTGACATCCAAGTAAGTATCTTTAACTCCTTTGATTTTGGGAGCTAAATAAGGGTCAAGAATTTCTAAATCTTCGATGACTGGCTGCGCTTCGTAGAGGATGGCATTTAAAAAGCTAATCAAAATGTCTTTGCTGTCAGCAGAGCCGAAGATTTTTTTAAATGCAAAGTCTGTTTTGGGGTTAATAAAATTCATGGCTTTTTCAATTTATTAGAGGTTGAGAGGTTGAGGTTAGAGTGATTTAATTATTTAACTATCATACAATTTTGTAGTTTGGCTTCGCGGACGATCGCCCCAACCGACATCACCCCAATACGGATGCAAGCCGACTGCAGTCGCCCAGAGCAATCATGGCTTAGACAAAACTGTCACCCCCCAATCCGCCCCTCTGGAGTCAATCTAAAATCTAAAATCTAAAATCTAAAATCTAAACTCGACCCTACCCCCCTCAGCCATTTTTCCCAAAAACCTAACTCAGGAACGTTTCGCGAATCGTAAGGTCATGGTAAAAAAAGCACCTCAAGTCTGCCAAAAAAACAGCTATGAAGTTTGTCTGCGTTCTATCCCCCCAACGGTTGCTTTCTGCTGGTATCGCATTGCTCGCTGCGATCGAGTGTGGCGCGTGGCTCGCTCCAAATGCGGCGCGGGCAAAAGCTCCTGGGGAAAATTATTTGTCTCTGTCGCCGAAAATCCTCGCTAGTAACGATGTTAAGTGCAATGGGGCGCGATCGCCACAAAATCCGTGTCCAGTCGGCGGTTTGTTCGTCAAAACTCAAAATACGGTCAGAGAACAAGTCTTTCCTCTCAAGCAGACTGAAGTTAAAGCCAAAATTGCTGGCAATATCTCCCGCGTCGAAGTTGTTCAGAAGTTTGAAAATCCTTTTCCCGAATCTTTAGAAGCTGTTTATGTATTTCCTTTGCCCGACGAAGCGGCGGTGGACGATATGGAAATTAAAATAGGCGATCGCACTATTAAAGCTGATATCAAACTCCGCGAGGAAGCTTTGGAAATTTACGAACAAGCCAGACAGCAAGGTCGGACTGCGGGTTTGTTGGAACAAGAACGCGACAATATTTTTACTCAGTCTCTGGCGAACATCAAACCCGGAGAAAAAATTGAAGTTACGATTCGCTACACCGAAAGTCTCAAATTTGCCGGCGGCGATTACGAATTTGTGTTTCCAATGGTGGTTGGGCCGCGCTATATTTCGGGAAATTCGACCGATGCCGATCGCATTAACCCGCCTGTCTTGCCTCCCGGAACGCGATCGGGTCACAATATCGCTGTTTCGGTAGAAATAGATGCCGGAGTGGCGATCGGCGATGTCCGCTCTACTTCCCATCAAATTACAACTGACCGCAGCGGCAATATTGTGCAAGTCCAATTAGCCAATTCAGACACAATTCCCAATAAAGATTTAATTTTGCGCTATCGAGTGGCGGGCGAAAATACTCGAGCAACTATTTTGACTCAATCCGACAAGCGGGGCGGTCATTTTGCTACTTATTTGATTCCGGCATTAAACTACAAAACTAATGAAATTGTACCTAAAGATGTCGTGTTTCTGATGGATACTTCCGGTTCTCAGCAGGGCGAACCGCTGGCAAAATCTAAGGAGTTGATGCGCCGCTTCATTCAAGGGCTGAATCCTAACGATACTTTTACTATTATTGATTTTGCCAACACGACAAAAGCACTTTCAACAACTCCTTTAGCAAATACGGCTGCCAACCGACAAAGCGCCATTAATTATATCGACAAGTTGCAGGCTAACGGTGGCACTGAACTGCTTAACGGCATTCAAGCAGTGATGAATTTTCCGGGTGCGGCAACGGGAAGGCTGCGGAGTATTGTACTAATTACTGACGGTTACATTGGTAATGAAAATGAAGTGCTGGCTCAGGTTCAGCGGAGTCTGAAACCGGGAAATCGACTTTATAGTTTTGGTGTCGGCAGTTCGGTGAATCGGTTTTTGCTCAACCGTTTGGCGGAAGTGGGAAGAGGCACGTCTCAAGTAATTCGTCAAGATGAACAGTCGGCAGAAGCGACAGAAAAGTTTTTTCGTCACATTAATAGTCCGGTATTGACTAATATTCAAATTAGTTGGGAAGGAGTGGGGGAAAAACCGGAAATTTATCCGATCGCACCTCCAGACTTGTTTGCGAGTCAGCCGCTAGTCTTGTTTGGGAAAAAGACCGATCGATCTAACGGTCAACTTCGCATCCGCGGCACTCTTGCGGGCGGCAAAGCTTACGAGCAAGTTTTACCTGTTAATTTTGCTCAATCCGGCGGACGGCAGCGGGAGTCTACTTCAGTCGCAGCAACCGCTACGGATTTTGGCAATCCGGCGGTAGCTCAACTTTGGGGGCGATCGCGCATTAAAGATTTAATGAATCAAATGTTTGGTGCCGAGACTAAATCTCTGGTAGAAGCTGTAACTAATACTGCTCTGACTTATCGCTTGCTGTCGGAATACACGGCTTTTGTGGCTGTGAGCGAAGAAGTGCGAGTCGAACCAGATGGAACTCGTCGCCGCGTGCAAGTACCTGTGGAATTGCCACAGGGTGTCAGCTATGAAGGTATTTTCGAGTCGGGAGGGGCAGAGTCAACTAGGGGCGGCATTAGGAACGCTACCCCGACTCGCGCCCAGGCGCCGGTGATGCCAGCTCCTGTTATGCCGCCGCCGCCGCGACAGCGAGGTAACGGTGAGTTGCAACCCTCGCAGCCAAAGGCTTCTCGCTGGGAAGTAGTTAGCGCCGAAGGGTTGGATGCCGGGGCGATCGCCGCTTTGACTCAATACCTGCAATCTGTTAATCTCCCGGCGGGGGTTAGCGGTGAAACGGTGTGGGAGTTATCGGTACAAGACGGCCGCGTGGCGCGAGTGGGGATAGATACTCAAACCTCGACGCTGCAAGCAACAGACGCCGTAGAGACTCTCAAGAGGGCCTTGAGTTCCTGGCAACCTCCTGCAGGATTAAAGGGCAAGCTGCGCCTGAAGTTGCGAATTACGGTCGATCGTTAAGGAATGACTATCTATGTCAAGAAACATTAACTTTTAATTCAAAAATACCGAAAGGGGGATCGCTACCACGAGAAAGATATAAAATCTTTATTAAGAGAGCGCGTTTAAACAGAAAGTAATGCTAACTGAATTTATACAGTTTGAGGCAAACGCTGAAACAGTCTAATTTCTGAAACAGTCTAATTTCTGAAACAACCTTAAGATTAGAGATTTCTCGCTCGAAACCCCCCAATCATAGAAGGTATCACGCCCTATGGAAGTTAGCGAACTACTCAACAATTACGAAAAAGGACAAAGAGACTTTGCTGGAGCCGACCTCAGCGGGGCAAACCTCAGCGGAGCAATCTTAATCGGAGTCAACCTTTCGCGAGCTAATCTTTCCGGGGCCAACCTCAGTAGAGCGTTTCTCACCAAAGCAACACTCAAAGGCGCACAGATGCAAAGAACAAATCTGAGTTTTGCCAAAATGGGCGAAACCAAACTCTCAGGCGCAGATTTGACAAAAGCGAATTTGAGCGGGGCTTTTTTGGTAAAAGCAAAATTGCCGAGGGTAAAATTAAGCGGCGCAACTTTAACGGGCGCAAACCTGCGCGGTGCTGCGTTGTGGAATGCGAATTTGTGCAGCGCCGACTTGCAATTAGTTAACTTGCTGGGCGCGAATCTGACAGGAGCTAATTTTAAGTGGGCAAACCTTTACGGTGCAAGGCTCAACAGTGCAAAACTTTTTGGAGCTCAATTAACCGGAGTCAGTCTGCGGCGAGCGCAATTGACAGGGGTGAATCTCTGCGGTGCAGATTTGAGCGGCGTCAACGTGAGCGAAGCTAAACTAATGGGAGCTAATTTGGAAGGCTCGAATTTGGTAGGGGCGAATTTCAGCGCGGCTCAGTTGCGGGGGGTAAAGTTGGCGGGTGCAAACTTAACCGGGGCTAAGTTGAGGGGAAGTTGTTTGAGAGAGGCAAATCTGAATTGGGCGAAGCTGTGTCAAGCTGATTTGATGGCGGCAGATTTGAGTGAGGCGACGTTAATAGGAGCTAATTTAGATAATGCTTTATTGGCGGGAGCTATTTTGCCGGAATCTACTAGGCGCTACTTTTCCTTAGCTGCGGCGGGCCAAGTCAATTCTTGGGAAGTTAATGAGATTTCAAATGGGTAATTGGTAATTGGTAATGGGAAATTGTTGGCTATCGACCAATGACAACTAAAAACTAATATCAATTTAAAAAAGTCTTCTGACAATCCTCAATTTTATACGAATTTAGTTCGCGATCGCACTCGCCCACAAAGAAACCGGGTTTTTTAACTTTTATTGAGGCTTTTAACCGCGTGTATTTGGATTAAAAAACCAAGGTGATGGTCAACCGCGCGATCGCAAACTAGAATTATTAAAAGTGGCAGATATCGGCGCCGGAGACGGCATTGCCCTCTCCTTAAAAAAAACTACGCTCAAGGTTTTCTGTTGAAATCTATTCTTTAATCTCAAATCTCAAATCGTTATGACTGTTAATTATGGGGTGGTGCTGGTAACTGCGGCATCGGAGGCGGAGGCGGAGAATCTCGCTAAATCTCTAGTTGAACACAAGCTGGCTGCTTGTGTGAGCTTGTCGCCAATTCGCTCGATTTATACTTGGCAAGGCGAGATTCATGCCGAGTCAGAGTGGCAGTTGGTAATTAAAACTGATTTGGCTAAATTTGAGGCTTTAAAAACAAAACTTCAGGAACTCCATTCCTATGAAGTTCCTGAAATTATTGCTATTCCTATTATCGCTGGCAGCGATGCTTATCTGAATTGGGTGGGACAATCTTTAAGTTTGTAGCCAAGACTTTAGTCCTAAATTATCCAATAAAGAGGGACTGAAGTCCCTACTAAAAATGGTCATAAACCTAGGAATTATGACTGGTAGGGCCGATGACGCCGATTTTGTGGCGAAAACTTAGTTCGCCGCCGAACCAGCCTGTAATGCCCAGCAAGGTTGCTACGACGATCGAAATTGCTAAACCTGTATATACGATCGGCTCAGCCGGATTTCCTTGTCGCAACACCAGGTTAATTAGGGTAAGTACCATAACCGCCACATTGCCGCCCATGTGCAACCAACCGGCACTGCGATCGCGCACTCTTTTAACTTTGAAAAAATCTAAAAAGCCCGTGATTGCTGCCAAAATCCCCGCAGCAAAACCCACACCCATCAGCCAAACCGAAGCTCTCGCCCAAAACGGATCGCTTGTCAGCCAATAACCGATGTCCGTGCCGGCGGCTCCTACTAAAAAGGCTACCGGAAAGATGACGATGATGGGGTGGATGGGATGGCCTGCAACTGAAAGCGTACTCGTAATGCCGGCGTCGCGATATTCTGCGTCGTCACTTTCGAGAATCGGCGGCAGATTGGGATAGGGCGTACTATTTCTGGGATTTGTTTCCATGATTCCTACAGATAACTTTTGTACAACTAAGCCGTTTTTATTGGATTGAAATTAATCCCAAACCCGCTCGCCATTTTCGTCAACGCGGGCCTGCCGAATTACGTCAGAAATTTCGTCGGCGTCTTTGACGTGGTGCAAAGCTTTCTTTTCCCCATCCGGTTCTTCTACGACCACATAAGTTGGAACTGTAACAACATCTCCCGTGATGTCGGGCACGTGGTCTACCGCCAGTTGCTGGGCTTTTTCTTCGATGCTTTGCGGTTCTTCGGAAATGCGATCGCCCGGATTGACAGTACGCTCCATATCTTTGCCTGGTTTGTCGATACTCATAAAACCCCTCTGGTGTTTCTAATTTTTTGCTGACGCTGGCTGTAATTCCTACTATTGAACGAAAAATCTCCCTGCACATACATCTCCCGAGGGGTGGAAGTTTCATTTATGCCGATCGCAGGCAGCCTCTACCTACAGGAAGAGGCTTTTCGGCTGGTTCGGAAAAAACCTAAGGTAAAATCTAAACATGATATTTTCCTTCCCTTTGAGTTGCCCATGAAAAGTTACGATTGGATTGTTGTCGGCGGTGGCATTACGGGTGCGTCACTGAGTTACGAACTGGCAAAAAAAGGTTTTGCTGTGCTGCTTTTGGAACGAGATGCTACCATGCAAAATGCTACTCGTTTTAGTTACGGCGGCTTGGCTTATTGGTCGGGGACGACTGATTTAACTCGGCAATTGTGTGGGGAAGGTATCGAACGCCACCGCAATTTATCGGCGGAATTAGATGCTGATACTGAGTTTCGCGAGTTGGATTTGTTGCTGACAATTGATGCGGGCTGTGATGCCGAAAAAGCTGCGGCTAATTACGCGCATTTTGCGATTGTTCCGCAGCTTTTGAGCGTTGCCGAAGCTGGCGAGTTGGAACCTTTGCTGAATAAAAGTGCGATCGCCGGAGCTCTGACTGTGCGTCACGGTCACATTTCGCCGACTTCCACAAATAAAGCTTATTGTCAAGGGTTTCTGCGGTTGGGAGGAACTATAGAATTTGCTGAAGTAATTGGGTTGATTGAAGAGGGAAATCGGATTTCGGGAGTCAAGACGGCGCAGGGAATTTATTGTTGTGAAAATGCTGTTGTTTGTGCAGGAGGTTGGAGTCGGAGTTTCCTAAAGACCGCTGGTGTTTCTGTGGGAGTTTATTTTACTCGCACGGAGATTTTGGAAACTGCACCTGTGGATTTGAAACTCAGGACTTTGGTGATGCCTGCGGTATTAAAACGTTTTGAATTGGAAGCTGAATCGAGTAGAATTGAGGTGGATTTTCTTTGGGATAAACCTGGTAAAGAGTTGCTGTCGCCGATTTTAGATTCGGGTGCAATTCAGTTTAATGATGGCAGTTTGCGGATCGGGCAATTGTCGCGCACTTTGAGCGATTTGAATGCTAAAGTTGATCGCGAAACCAGCGAAACGGCAATTCGTGCAGGAATCGGAAAGGTTTTGCCTGCTTTGGCAGGTTTACCGGCAACTTGGCACGAGTGTATTGTGGCATTTAGCGCAGATAATTTGCCTGTAGTGGGGCCGATTGCCGATCGCCCTGGATTGCACGTTTTTTCGGGTCTCAGCAATCCTTTGGCTATTGTACCTGCTTTGGCTGAGCGATTTGCTAATTGGGCGGGGGGAGAAGAAGATAGGGCGATCGAGCTTTTATCTCCCGATCGATTTATCGCAGAAGGAAGAAGGAAGAAGGAAGAAGGATAGATGACTACTAACTAATGACTACTGACTACTGACTACTGACTAATGACTCATTACTAAAAAAGGCAGCGCGACAATAAATGTAGTACCTTTACCTAGTTCACTTTCCACACTTATTGTACCGCCGTGCAGGTCAACTATGTGTTTGACAATGCAAAGTCCTAACCCCGATCCTTTAATCTTGCCGACATTCCCACCCCGTTCAAACTGCTGAAATAATTTCCCCTGATATTCCGCTGTCATGCCAATCCCTTCATCTCTAACGCAAAAAACTACTTGTTTACCCTCACAGCTTAATTCTAGACATATATTCCCACCATTAGGAGAATATTTTATAGCGTTTGACAGCAAATTAGTGAGGAGGTGTTGCAGCAGTTTTGCATCCAGATTGGCTTGGATTTTTTCTGTTCGATTGCGAAAAGCTACTAAGTGTTTTTGAGTAGCGAGGGGTTGCATTTCTTCTAAAATAGATTTGCACAAATCAATCACATTTACCGGATTTAAGTTCAAGGAAAGTTTTCCGGATTCGGCTTTGCTGAGCATTAAAATTTCCTCCAGCAATTCACTCATATTGCTGACGGCTTTTTTAATCCGCTCGACATTTTTATTTGTCGTTCCTGGGGTTTTATGCAATTCGCTATCTTCCAACATTTCAGCCGATAGCTGTATGGTAGTTAAAGGAGTGTTTAAATCGTGGTATGCCATTGAAATAAATCGAGACCTGTTTTCGCTTTTGGCTGCTGCCAATGCAATTAGTTGTTGCATTTTAACGGCTTCTTGATGTTTGCTCAGCGCTATCTTGATGGTGGCGTGCAGTTCTCTTTGTTTAAACGGTTTGAGGAGGTAGCCGTAAGAGCCAGTCTTTTCGGCTCGCTGCAAAGTCTCGTCATCGGCATAGGCAGTTGTATAGATAATTGGGATATCTAATTCTTGATTGATTATTACTGCTGTTTCTATGCCGTCAATGTCGCCTTTGATGACTATATCCATTAAGATTAAATCTGGTTCCAGTTCGCCTGCCCGCTGGATGGCATCGGCTCCTGAAGAAACGATGTCTGCGATTTGATATCCCAATTTTTCTAATTTTTGGGATAAATTTTTAGCAATTAATAGTTCGTCTTCGACAATCAAAATATTAATTGCTTTTTCTGCTAAATCCATGATTTTAGAACCTTTGAGAATAGTTTAACTCGTTAAATCTTAGGTGGAAGGCTGTGCCATTTTGTCTTGACAGTTCGATCTTTCCTTCTAACTGCTCAGTTAAAGTGCAGACAACTTGAAAGCCCATTGAGTTAGTTTTCCGAAAATCTAAGTTTTGAGGAAAGCCGATGCCGTTGTCCTTAACTAAGAGGTTGATCTCTCCATCGCCCGTTTGATAACATTCTACACTAACTGTACCGCTAGTGCCATTAGGAAAAGCGTGTTTGAGGGTATTTGAAACCAATTCATTGGCAATTAAACCGCAGGGACTAGCAGTTTCAATATTTAGGTAAATTGGTTCAGCTAATACCTGCAACTGAATGTGATTGTCACTAATATTGTAAGAGTGAAACAAGTTACTTACTAAATCTTCGAGATATTCGCCAAAATTGATTTGCGCCAGGTTAGTCGAGCGATACAGTTTTTCGTGAATCAGAGCCATAGAGTAAAGGCGATTCTGACTTTCTTCAAACATCTTGGCTATTTGCGGGTCGGCAACTGTGTTAGATTGCAATTCTAACAGACTGGCAACTACGCAGAGGTTGTTTTTGACGCGGTGGTGAATTTCTTTGAGCAAAATTTCTTTTTCTTTGAGGGAGTTTTTCAAATTTGCTTCCGCTTGTTTGCGTTCGCTCAATTCAGCTTGCAGTTGCTGGTAGAGTAGAGATTGCTGAATGGCGATCGCTAATTGATTCACCAACTGGTGAAATAAATTGATTTCCCATTCTTGCCACTCACGAGGGCCATCGCATTGGTGGGCAATCAGCAATCCCCAAAGCCGGCTGTGCTGAATAATCGGCACTACTAACTTTGCCCTAACTTGAAGTTCTTTCATAAACTCCATCACACAAGGTGTAATGCTGGGAGAATCTAGTTCTGAAATCGCAGAAATTCGCCCTTGCAAATAAAGCTGATAACTTTCAAGCGGAAAAACCTCTTCGCCAAAACATCTATCCAGGAGTTGGCTGCATCCTTCTGCCACGGCTTCAGCAATGACTTGCCCGCCCTTTTTGGGTAAAATTTGATAAACCAAAACTCGATCGGCTAACAATACTTGCTGGAGTTCGGCAACCGTAGTGTTGAGAATTTCTTCTAATTGCAAAGACTGGCGGACGCGACGGGCGATCGCCTCCACGAGCCGTTCTCGCTCGAATTGCTGTTGCAGCGCGATTTCGGCATATTTAGAATTGGTGATATCGGCGGCGTAACCAATAATTTCGATCGGAATGCCCCTGCTGTCAACCAATAGTTTCTGTTCCGTCCGCAGCCAGCGGTAAAGTCCATCTCGGTGCAGAAAACGGTACTCGCAAATGCAATTTTTACCCTCGGACAGATTAGAAAACTTTTCTAAAAATAGTCGCCGGTCTTCAGGGTGAATCCGGCTCGACCAAATTTTAGAATCTGCTAACAGTTCTTGGGGTTCGTAGCCAACGATTGCCTTAACGTTGTCGCTAATGTAAGTAGTACAAAAATCTCCTGTAGGTGCGGCAGTAAAAATTACCGCCGGATTAGAAGCCAGTAAAAATTGCAGGCGTTCTTTTAACTGCTGAAATTCCATTTCTGCCCGCTTGCGATAACTGATATCTTCGATCGCCCCCATGCTGTAAAGAGGAATTCCCTCGCGGTCGCGGATCAGCGTCACCGTCAAGTTTGCCCAGATCAGCTCGCCATTCTTCTTAATTAAGCGTTTTTCGATCCCGAAGCGAGAAATATTGCCGCAGACCAACTCCTTGACTTGCTCCAATTCTGCTTGTAAATCTTCTGGATGCGTCAGTTGAGTAAAAGTCATCGTCGCCAACTCCGAATCGCTGTAGCCCAACATCTGGCGGTGAGCTTCATTCACTTTGATAGTGCGGTAGTCGCGCACGCTTGTCAAACCGATCGCGATCGGAGCATCGTCAAATAAGTTGCGAAACTTTTCCTCGCTCTTTTGCAGTGCTGCTTCTGCCTGTTTGCGAGCGGTAATGTCTCGGGCGACCCACATCACCCGATCGAGATCCAGGGGCGAAATACTGGCATCAAACCAGAATAACTTGCAGCCAATTTCCATGCTGTATTCAACTCTGTGGGTTTGCCTAGATGCCAATGTTTGGCGAATGTGGCTCAGCACAAAATTAGCTTCTGCTTCTGGGAAGATTTCGGCGAGGGTTTTGCCCAGGACTTCATTAGCCTGTTTGTACAGCAATTCGGGAGCCGTGGGGGCAATTTTGAGGTAGCGGCCTGTTGCGTCAAAAACCAGCACGATATCCGTCATGGCATTAAACAGCGCCAGCAGTTCGGCTTCGGAGTTTTGGAGTTTTTCTTCGGTCAATTTGCGATCCGTAATGTCGGTGTCAGTGCCAGTCAGCCGGTAGGGCTTGCCGGAAGCCGATCGGATCGCGCTGCCGCGGGCCAGTATCCAGCAGGTGCTGCCGTCTTTGCGCAGCATCCGGTGTTCAACTTCATAACTTTCTGCCACACCATCTAGATAAGCATTTACTGCTTCCGAGACTGCAACTCGATCGTCGGGATGAACGTGAGACACCCAATTTTCCATGCGGTTGGGAATCTCTGCGTCCTGATAGCCCAACAAAGCTTTCAAAGACGGAGCAATGTAGATTTCGTCGGTTTCCAAATTCCAGTCCCAAACCCCCACTTTGCCTGCGGATACTGCCAGTTCGTACCATTGAGTCCGCTGCTGGACTCGCAGTTCTAACTCTGCATTGAGCTGCTGCAAAGCGATTTCTGTTTGTTTGAGCTGCGTGACATCTCGGCCTGCTGCTTGATACTCGACGATTTGTCCGATCTCGTTGAATATAGCCCGATCGATCCACTGCTGCCAGCGAATTTCCCCGCTCGGCAAAATTACTCGGTGTTCGCAAGTAAAAATAGGCTTGTCGGGAGACACAGAAGTATATTGCTCTTGAAAAAATTCTCGGTCTGGTTCTGGGATCAGCGGCATGAAGCTGTTGCCGAGCAAGTCGAACGGTTGCACCCCGAAATAACGGCAGTAAGCTTGATTGACAAATGTGATTTTACCGTCGGGGAGGTAGCGGCAAATCAGTTCGGTTTGGTCTTCCACAATCGCCTGGTAGCGCGCCTCGCTTTGCAGCAGGACATTTTCGGATTTTTTGCGATCGCTGACTCGTTTTTCTAGTTCACAATTGCCGTCTAAAAGTTCGGATTGTTCCTGAAGTTTTGCAGCTTCTTGATGCAGTGTCTCGATCCAGCTATACATTGCTGGGCGAATCCTTTTTTCGCTTACTAAACCTACGGGCTGACCCCGTTCATCCACAATTGGCAAGCAATCAATCGAGTTTTGACAAAATAGCTTAAATGCGGTGAAAATATCTCTAAATTCTGATTCTTTTAAGACAATTAAATTCCGCGTCATTGCGTCGGCAACTTTCATGTCTTGCCATTCGTATTCGGCGGCTAAGTTCAGCACATCTTCCGGGCTTAACAGTCCGACTAGCTGATTTTCATCAACAACTAAGACGGAACTAATCGATGGTTTTACCGTTTCGTTTGAGTGCGGCGGTGAATTAGACAGCGGACAAGGGTCGATCGCCCTACGCATCAGGGCGATCGCATCCCCGAGGCAAGTGGAGGGCGCAACCATCACAGGGTGGCGATCCACAACTTCGTCGGGCGATCGTAAATTTGCCGGCAAATTAGCAAGTTGCATCAGTTTTGGCCAAAAAGTATTGCTCATTAACTTTAGCAACACTTTTTGTCATCAGCCAGAGGACTGATGACTGATGAGTTATGACCGACTTTATTTTTGCCGAAGGAGAATATAAGTTTTCATTTCCCCTTTGCCTTTAACTTCAATAATTCCTCGCTCCTGAAACAAATATTTGTCTGCCACTAACTTATAAGTAGTTTCGCTAACTTGAATCCGCCAAGGCAAACCCTGAGATTCCATGCGGGAAGCAATATTTACCGTGTCGCCCCACAAATCGTAAATAAACTTCTTGATGCCAATTACTCCGGCAACAACCGGGCCGCTGTGAATGCCGATGCGGATGCTAAAATATTTATTATGGCTAGCATTAAATCGGGCTATTTCTGCTTGCATATCTAGGGCCATTTTGGCGATCGCGTCTGCGTGATCTGCCCGGGGATTGGGCAGCCCTCCAACCGCCATGTATGCGTCGCCGATGGTCTTAATTTTTTCTAACCCGTGCCGTTCGCACAAAAGGTCGAATCCTGAGAAAATCTGATTGAGGATCTCCACGAGTTCGATCGGATTCATGACGGCAGACAAAGCAGTAAACCCCACAATGTCGGCGAACAAAACAGTCACTTCCGGAAAGTATTCGGCAATAGTAGTTTCGTTTTGCTTGAGGCGTTCTGCTATTGCCTTGGGTAAGATATTTAACAGCAGGTTTTCTGATTTTTCTTGTTCTTCCCGCAGGGCATCTTCTGCTTGCTTGCGTTCCGTAATGTCATGGTAACTCCAGACTCTGCCGATAATTTGATCTCCGAGCCGCTGCGGTTGCGAATAGCGTTCAAAAAATCTGCCATCTTGAAATTCCAACAAGTCGTAACTTTCGGCTTTTGGCTGTTCGTAAAGCGATTCTATTCTCTCTTGAAATGCTTGGGGATCTTTGAGTTGGTTCAGGACAAAGGCGATCGTTGTGGCGTCGTCTCGGAGTGCCATCACTTCATTAGGTATGCCCCACATTTCCACAAATTCTCGATTGAAAGTGACTATTTTTCCTCTGCTGTCAATAGCTAAAATACCGTCCCCAGTAGAATCAAAAGTTGCTTGCAGCAGGGACACAGATTTTGCGAGGGCGTCTTCTGCCATCTTTCGAGCAGTAATGTCTCGCAAAATAGCGCGAACCGCTACTAGCGAACCTTCCGCAAATTTACAGCTTATGCTACCTTCCAACAAAATTTGTTCGTGATGTTTAGTAATAAATATTGCTCGAATTGAGTCTGGACAAAGTGTATTTTCATTTACGTTTTTATTGATAATAGCTTGATACAATATATCCAGAGACTCTTGGGAACTGTTGGGATGAATAATATCAAACACAGTCATTTGAGCAATTTCTGCTTCGCTGTAGCCCAGAGTTTCCCGCCAAGCCCGATTTACATACAAAAAATGACCGTCGGCTCCAATACTTTGAATTAAGTCAGTAGCATTTTCAAATAAGTCTCGCAGTTGTTCTTCGCTTTCCCGCAAAGCTATTTCCGCTTGCTTGCGCTTGATAAATTGACCCAGTTGGCTGCCGATGGTTGCCATTGTCTGGAGCAATTCTTCATCAAAACACTGCACTTCCCGGCTGAAAAAAATTATTACCCCCAACACAGACCGAGCAGAATTTTCCTGCTCGTAGTCGCCCAAAATTGGGAAGCCAAAAGCTCCGTGCAGTCCTTCTTGGGCGGCGGCGATTTCTCGGCGCAGACAACTGTCGCTTTCTGCGACATCTGCAATCCACTGAGAAGAACCGCTGGCCCAAATGAGACCGGGCAATCCTTCACCAAACGCACAGGTCATTTGTTCGGTAAATTCGGCAAATTTGGGGATAGAAACTGAGCGTTTGGTCCAACTGGCGACGCACCGCAAATTGGGGTCGGAAACCGCAGTTATTCTCTTAGTTTCTGACAGCAGTTTTTCCCCAGCTTCTGGCATCCAAAGTTCGGCAGTATCCCATCCCAAGCTGTCGCAAATTGCGGGGAGAATTGCTGCTAGAGCTTTTTTGATTGTTTCGGATGCCGACAGGATGCGGGTGGTTACGTACTGAACTATTTGTCGCTGGCGGGCGCGCTGTCTATCTGTCACATCGCGGCCGATGTACACGAAATCTTGAACGGCGGCTCTTGCTTCAAAAATACCTTTAATGTCAGTCGAAATCGCCGTACAGGAAAACGAAACTGTTAGTTTTTGTCCGTTTTTTGCCCGGCAAATTACTTCGGTGTTAGTTTGAGATTGTTGAGGTGGATCTTGGCTGACTGCTTGCAAAGAGGAGCCAACAGCAGCAAGAGCGTCTATTTGCTGGCCTACTAATTCTGATTCGCTGTAACCGAACAAATCTTGAGCCGCTTGATTGACTTTTTTAATTTTTCCCGAGGCTGTTATTACCAATAAAACTTCGACCATTGAACTAATAATTTTTTCAACATAATTATTAGTAGCGGCTAAGGTAGTCAACAAAATATTCATTTCATTGGTAGCTTGGACTAGAGTTTGTTCCAAACCCATCCTCTCGGTTACGTCTTCAAAAAATATAATTAATCTCTGATAATTATCGTCATCGGTGAACTCGACGATATACATATCAAAATAAAGCTGCAAGCCATTTCCTAATACCCGCGCGATCGCTTTTAAATCAAAATTGGGCAAACGTCTTTCAAAAATATCGATTAAAATTTCTTCAGTTCCCACCAATTCTGGAAAGGGAATGCGGACATCGTTGCCGGCGACTACTTCCTCGGGACTATCGGCAAACCGCTGCACTTTGAGAGAGATTTCTTGGATTAAAAAGTCTTTATCCAGTGCTAGGTACTCCAAGTGGTGGGGAACTAACAGTTTTTTTAATAAGGTTTTCATGTGAAATTGGTAGTAGTAAATGCGCCTTCTGTTGTACCGAATTATCTGAAATTAATCTATTGGTCTCTGTTTGTAAAAGGGAATTTTGACTGCAAAGGTAGTGCCTAAACCTTTGTCGCTGGAAAATTCGATTTGACCTCCGTGCAACTCTACACACAGCTTCACTATGGATAAACCCAGTCCTGTACCTGGTATTTTTCCGACATTTTGCGCTCGGTAATAAGATTCAAAGAGTTGTTCTCTGTCTTCGATAGGAATGCCAATGCCTGCGTCTTTAATTTGAAATTTAGCTTCTTCATTGTCACAATTTAATTCAAAATAAATATTGCTGTGGATCGGCGAATATTTGACAGCGTTTGACAGCAAATTTGTCAAGATGTGCCGCAGCAATTTTGCATCGAGTGCGGGCCAGTTTTGCGTTTCCTCCGACTCGTTCTCTATTTTTTTTCCGGGCGGAACTAACTCGGGGCAAATAAAATTAATTGTATGATTTTTTGCGTAACTAATTTTAATTGATTCTACTAACTCGCTGCAAAATTTTTGTAAGTCAACTGGTGCGGGATTGAATTCGAGTTTTCCGGCTTCGGCGCTGCTGAGCAACCGCACGTCATCTAATAGCTGAGCCATGTGTTTAGATGCTGATTTAACGTGTTCGAGGTATTCTTGTTTTTCCTCGTGGGTGATTTGGTCGCCGTAGTCTTGGAGGATTTTAGTAGCAAATAATATTGTATTTAAAGGATTGCCAAATTCGTGAGCGAGCATCGAAAAAAAACGAGATTTTACCTGTCTGAGTTCTTGCTCTTTTGCCAAAGAGCGGCGAATTTCTATTTCTTTTTGCTTGCGTTCTGTGATGTCCCTGCCGATATAGATGAAATCGTAAAGTTCCTGTAATTCTGTCTGAATTGGCGCACAGGAAAATTCTACCCAAATTTCTTCTCCTGCTTTAGTAGTGCAGATTACTTCCAGTTCTTTGAGCAGCTCTTTATGAGACAAAATATAGCGGTGGCGAGCTTGGTAAAGCAATTTTTCTTCGACTACTATTGTGGAGAGGGGGCGGCCGATCAATTCTGCTTCGCTGTACCCAAATAACCATTGTGCTGATTGATTGACTGTTTTGATAGTTCCTAATGTTGTTGTCACCAACAAAGCATCGCCCATCGAGCGAATAACTTTATCTATATAATCGTTAGAAGCGGCTAAGGCGCTCACCAAAAGATTAGCTTCATTCGCCCTCTGAATCAACGATTGCTTCATCACCATCTTTTCGGTGGCATCTTCAATCAAAATTAGCAATTTACTGGGCACATCTTCTTGTTCGTCTTCATGTTTGATAGCCAACATATCAAAGTATAAAGGGCGGTTGTGGTCGGCAAACCGAGCGATACCTTTGAGATCAAAACTCGGCAGCCGTCCCATAATGATAGACATGAGGATATTTTCAATGCCAATCAGTTCTGGAAAACTCGTGCGAGCATCTGCACCGGGTATCGCGTAGCCCGGAGTATCGGCATAATGCTGCACTTTGGCGGAGGTTTCTTGAATGATGAAATGGTGATTTACTACAAAATACTCGGTTTTTCGCGGCTCCAACAGCTTTTTCAAAAGGGGGTTCATACTTGTTCTACCATTGTGTAAGCTAGTTTATAGAAGATTTCGTCAACGTCTTTGCCTGTTTTAGCAGATGTCGCGTAAACTGCTATTACTTTGTCTTGACCTATCGAATGGGATATTTCCACTAGCACCCCCAATTTTTCCTCGTCAATCAAGTCTACTTTGTTCAAAGCGACGATTATTGACCCTTTAGGATTGACTGAAGAAAAAAGCTGAATGTGTTCGGAGATTCGCTCAACTGTTTCGGTTCGGCTGACATCGGCAACGATTAAAACGCCGCTAGCTCCCTGCAAGTAAGTTGGTGCTATTCCTTTGAATTTTGTATGCCCTTCTAAGTCCCAAATTAGCAACTGTGCAGTCAAGTTTTCCCGCTGTTTTACGCCTTCTAATTCTACGCTTTTTCTGGAAATTTTTACTCCCACAGTGGACAGGTACTGGTCGCTGAATTGCCGATCGACAAAACGGCGGATCAGGCTGGTTTTGCCGACGCCAAAATCGCCGATCATGCACATTTTTTTAGATATAGTAACTGACATAATTATTTACTGTTTACGGTCTTAGTTATTGGTTCAAATAGCACGCATCTGCTTAAAAGGCGCGGTTGATTGGGTTCCACGTCGGCAGGAGGATTGGGGTTGCCGACGGTTTGGAGGCGCTTCGGGTCAGCACCTTGTCGCACTAAAGCATCTCGCACTGCTTCGGCACGCTTGAGCGACAACTGTTGATTTGTAGCAAGTTCCCCAGTTCGATCGCTGTGTCCAATTATCTTAATATGTTTTTGAGGATATTGAGCCATGAAATTTTTGACACTGGCGATGATTTCTCCATATGTAGAGTCTAATTTTGTGGTTCCTGGCTCGAAGTATATGCGAGTTGTAATTTTCAGGGGATCTAATTTAACCGTACTGATGACCGACTGAACACCTGGAATTTGCTTCAAGGACTGAGCTATTTTCTGTGTGTCTGCTAGGTCCATAACTGTGCCATCTACTGTAACTTTGCGATCGCCATACCGACTAGAAATAGAAACGCCCGACAAGCGGTTCAAAACAGCGGTGATCCGCTGCACTTCAGCCGCTGCCAACACTGGATCTGGGGGAACATCTACAGCAACAATTTTATTTTCTAATTTCAGATTGGGTGCAGTTGATGCAGCTATTTTTGCAGCTTTTGCCCGCAATTGTGCATTTGGCAACTGTCCGGTTAACTTGAGAGTGTTGCCCTCAACGTCGGCATTTAAGCGGTAAACCGCTAATTCTGGGGTCGATGCTAAAGCTAAAGCGGCATTTGCTTCGAGGCGGCGGTCAATGCTGCGGTGGTACTGATAAATTCCCCAAGGTACTAAGATTAAGCTCAGGGCTGTTAAACTGATAGCCGCTAGGGCGATCGGGGGTTTTGTTGATTTTTCTTTGTGAAGCGGGTCGAATAAATTTTTTAGGAACGGGTGCAGCGACTCCGGTATAGTACCGGGATCGCCGTTAAACTCGTGGATTTCTTGAGCGTAATTAAGGATCAGATCACTAACTGTTTGCCGCAGTTTTTTGATAAACAAATGTGGCGGTTCTCCTTTAATCACGACTGCCAGGTAGCAGTATCCCGCTACTTCTAGCATAATCTTGGAGTCGCCGTATTCAATTTGATTGAGTTCGGAAGCTTCTCCGGGTTCAACGATGCACTCGTTAACAAAGCTGCGAATAGCTGTGAGCATTCCTGCTACCATTTCTGATTCTAACTGGTAGCTTTCTGAGTTTTGAACTTCGGAAATAATCAAGCCTGATGCTTTGTGAATTAAGAATGCTGCTTGGACGGTAAAGGGTACTGATTCTTGGAGGATTAATTCAGCTTCGGAGACTCGTTGTACTTTGGAACGAATTTTTCTCTGGAATCCTTCGACGCTGATGGCATTGGACACTTTTTCATTGATTGTCTTGATAGCTTCTGCCATGTATCGAGCAATTGTACTGCCAATTACGGGATAGAGGGCATCCACCATAGAGTCGCGTTCGAGTTTTATTTGGGCTGTAATCGCTTTGCCCATTTCCGGGGCAAGGGCCTGGGCGATCGACTCTTGGTCGAGGCGAATTTGCTCTTTAATTGCCAGACCGATTTCTGGGGCGATCGCGCGAGCAATATCCGCTGGCGAATTGACTATTTGTTGAGCAAGTGCGTCGGGCAGCAGCTCAGCTATTGCCGCACTCATTGCCGACTTATTTTCCTGAGTTTTTGCCTTAATCACTTCGTCAATAATTGGCCCGATCGCCTTGACAACTTCTTCTCTGGAATCGGCAATTTTGCGGCTGAGAATTTCTGCGATCCAAGGCAGCATCAACTCAATCAACTCTTGGGGCTCGTAGATTTGGTGCTCCAATTTTCCTAATTTATCGTCGATTGTTGCCATCAAGTGGCGCACCCCCGGCAAATCGTTTTCTGCCAGCAGATTTTTGACTTGCTCGATATCTGATATTTTTGAGCCGAAAATTAGAGTTTGCAGCGTTTCCATCGCGCTGTCGGCTTGATTTAAGTCTTGTTTAATTTGGCCTAATATTTCTGTCGGCTGTTCTAGTAAGTTTGGGATTTCTAGAGCCGAAGCCATCGCAGCATCTAAATATCCAGTTTCTGGTGGATTTGAGACTGGGGAAACTATGGGGTTATGGGGAATTACCGAGAATTTGGACTCGGTTTCGGGAGGGGAAACATCCTGTAAATGCCGATCGAACCCGTGGGATTTTTGAGCCTGTACTTCCTGTAGAGAATCTTTCATTGTCAAGTTAGACAACTCTTGGAGTGGCTCTGATTTCTCCTCCAAGTCCGGCTGGACGATCGCTGAAACATCTATAGTTTTAGCGGAGGAATAGTTTTTTTCGAGTTCTGAAGTGTTCAGTTTTTGAGTAGCGAACAGCAAACTTTTAAACTCGTCTGCAACAGCCAGGGAATCGCCAGACTCCGGTTTGCGATCGCCAGTTTCGGGCAGACTCGCTGCAACTTCCTCTTGCTTTTCTGAAGAAATACCTAACAAATCCATCAACCCGCCGAGAGCCCCAGCTCGATCGTTTTCGCTGCTGCTGTCACCTTCGGGCTCTGCATTTTGCTGGTTTGAACCAGCAATAATTTTGAGATCGACTAACAGATTCAGCAAGGGTTCTAGCTGGGTTGCTGCATCGGCAGCGGACTCGTCAGGTTTAGAAACAAAACCCTCTAACTCATCTTCGTCAGCCGGATTTTCTTTCGGTAAAGCCATGCGTTATTATCCGTGATGGTGGCGCTCCGGCAACAGAAATTCGGTATTTAACTTATTATCAGCAACGCCTTTAAGTTCGGGGACAAATTCTGTTCCTTTGAGCCTCATGCCGAGTTCAAACAGAATTTCTGCCATGTCGTCTCGGGAAACTTTAACATCTCTGAGCATGGAAAAGCGGCGATCTAGTTCTTCAAAAACCTGTGTTTTCAAAGTGCGGGTTTCTTCAGATAGTCGCTCTCTGGTTTGGGAGAGTTCGTCGCGAAGCGAACTGGTTTGATTGTCCATCGCCTCGTCCAGGGCTTCCATGCTGCTGGAGAATTTGCGGTTAACGCGATCGACTTGCTGACGGATGTCTGCGCTTTCTTCTTGGGTGTTTGAGGTGAGCGATTTAACTTTCTTTTCTAACGAATCAACTGCCGCCTTCATTTCTGCTGACAGAACTGTTTTTACTTGTTCGATGCGAGCTTGCATATCTTGCTGCATCATCGACAAGTCTGAATCTATTTTATCGAAGCGATTGTCGTATTCTCTAAGCTGCGCTCCAAAAATTATATCGCGAATCTGGTCGATATTTCCCAGCCGTTCGCGCATTTCTTCTTTAGTTATTTCTGCCATGCTTGTACCTGGAATCTCCAGAGATTGTGAGTTTAAGAAGTGTGCTAGTGATTTACGACAGTTGTTAGTGGCACTAGCTTTTTTGAGTGGGCGGGCTTTTATTGTTTGAACTCTCACCCCTGCGTCGGGGATGGAATTTTTGAGAATATTAACTCTAAATATCCTGAGATTCAAATTATTGAGCCAGGTTTTGTCACCACAAATGAATGGCGGTTTGCTATCCTTGCCTTGCAGCAAGCTCACAGAAGCGTAGACTGCTATAAAGCGGGGTAGGTTTTAATGTCTTGACTGACATCTTCAATCATATCGCATCTTGAGTGTGCCTCATACCACAGGGCTTGAACCCCGGCAAAAACCTGCGGCCGCGATCGCACAGGTCTTATGTATAAGATATAACTCAAAAGCTGCACCGATCGATCGCCGATCGGCTCCGAGGGAAGTTTCTTTTCAGCAAAAAGCATTTATGCCGTCGAACTATGCCCTCTGTCCCTCTCTAACCCTCTCCTCTTGCGATCGCCCTATAACAATTCATAGGGCCCGATCGACAGCGACCAGACCCAATAATAGGAGAGCTTTGTTTTTTCTAACAAACGAGATGTGTTTCCGATTGAGAACTGTTACTTACTAGGGTTTACAACTTGTGCAGCTTTACTTTTAATTTGCAACTACAACTAAGTCTGACTCGACTGCGGTTTGGCTTGACTGCTCGATCGGCAGTTCGCCACTATTCCAAGTTGTGTTCGGTTAATTTCTGCTGCGCCTGGGAATCTAGACCGGAGACACCATGCCTATATCCTCGAACTTTCTTTCTAAATATAGTGACCTCCTTTCTCTTTCTGTCCGGGTGTCTATTATTAAGTTAGCACGAGCTTTCCGAGCAGTAAAGCACTATTTGCAAAACTTGATAGGTCTTTACATTACTAAGTATAATGATATAAATATCCACATAGATGTAAGTTCTATTGCTGCTACATCTTTACATACTTAACTGTTTTTGTCATGTCTATTTCTCCTAAGTTTCTCAGTGGCAGCCAAATCCGCCAAACATTCCTCGACTTTTATGCTCAGCGGGGACATAAAATCTTGCCGAGTGCTTCTTTGGTGCCCGAAGATCCGACAGTGTTGCTGACGATCGCCGGAATGCTGCAATTTAAACCGATATTCCTCGGACAGCGCGCCGCCGAATCACCGCGCGCCACCACTTCTCAAAAGTGCATCCGCACCAACGACATCGAAAACGTCGGCCGCACCGCCCGCCACCACACATTTTTTGAAATGTTGGGCAATTTCAGTTTCGGGGATTATTTCAAGAAACAGGCGATCGCCTGGGCGTGGGAACTTTCCACCGAAGTTTTCGGTTTACCAGCATCCAATTTAGTTGTTAGCGTTTTCCGAGAAGATGACGAAGCTTTTGCGATTTGGCGCGATGAAATTGGCATTCCGGGCGATCGCATTCAGCGCATGGGAGAAGATGACAATTTCTGGCAATCCGGCCCGACTGGCCCCTGCGGGCCGTGTTCGGAGATTTACTACGATTTTCACCCAGAAAGAGGCGACAATATTGACCTCGAAGATGATAGCAGGTTTATTGAATTCTACAACCTGGTTTTCATGCAGTACAATAAAGATGCAGAGGGCAATTTAACACCCCTGCAAAATCAAAATATTGATACTGGAATGGGACTGGAACGGATGGCGCAAATCCTCCAGAAAGTCCCCAATAATTACGAAACAGATTTGATTTTTCCGATCATTCAATCGGCGGCTGAACTTGCCGGGATTGATTACCACAATAGCGATGAAAAAGTCAAGGTTTCGCTGAAAGTAATTGGCGACCACATTCGGGCTGTGGTGCACATGATTGCGGACGAAATTCGCGCGTCGAATGTTGGTCGGGGTTACATTTTGCGCCGGTTGATTCGCCGGGTGGTGCGCCACGGGCGGCTGATTGGAATTCAGGGCGAATTTACGGTGCGGGTGGCTGAAAGTGCGATCGCCCTTTCGGAAGCAGCTTATCCGAACGTGCGGCAGCGGGAAGCTCAAATTAAGGCGGAATTGGCAAGGGAAGAAGCGCAGTTTCTCAAGACTTTGGAACGCGGAGAGAAGCTGCTGGAGGAAATTGTCGATCGCACAAAACAGCAAACCAACCAACAAATCAGCGGTAAAGATGCTTTCACTCTTTACGATACCTACGGTTTCCCCTTAGAACTGACTCAAGAAATTGCTGAGGAACAGGGAATTACTGTTGATTTGGACGGCTTTGAAGCAGCGATGAAGGAACAGCAAATTCGCGCTAAAGATGCTCGCCAAACAATCGATTTGACGGTGCAGGGTTCTTTGGATAAGTTGGCTGAAACCATCCAAGGAACTGAGTTTGTCGGTTATGCTGAATTGTCGAGTTTAGCTGAGGTGGAAGTTATCTTGGTTGACGGCAAATCTGTGGAGGAAGCAGCCGCCGGTACTGAGGTACAAGTTGTTTTGAACCAAACGCCGTTTTATGCTGAATCCGGCGGACAAATTGGGGATAAAGGTTATTTGAAAAGCGGAGATAATGGTGATGGTTTGTTAGTAAGAGTTGATGATGTGAAGAAGGAATCGGATTTCTTCGTGCATTTCGGCTTGGTGGAACGGGGAACCCTGAGAGTTGGCGATAGTATTACTGCGAAAATTGACAATAGCGGTCGCCGCCGAATTCAAGCAAACCACACAGCAACTCACTTATTACAATCAGCTTTGCGGAAAATTGTGGACGATTCGATTTCGCAAGCTGGTTCGCTGGTATCGTCTGAGAGATTGCGGTTTGATTTCAATTCTCCGCGCGCTGTCACAGCAGAAGAGTTGCAGAAAATTGAGGATTTAGTTAATAGTTGGATTGCTGAGGCGCACGCTGCGGTCGTTGCAGAAATGCCGATCGCCCAAGCGAGAGAAAAAGGCGCGACTGCGATGTTTGGCGAGAAGTACGGCGATGTGGTGCGGGTTATCGATTTTCCCGGCGTTTCGATGGAATTATGCGGCGGAACTCACGTCAGCAATACGGCAGAAATCGGGCTGTTTAAAATTGTTTCCGAAGCGGGGGTAGCGGCGGGAACTCGCAGGATTGAAGCGGTTTCTGGTCAAGCTGTTTTGGACTATTTGAATGTGCGCGATAAGGTGGTGCGCGATTTGGGCGATCGATTTAAGGCGAAGCCTGAAGAATTGCCGAACCGGATTACTAATTTGCAGAATGAGTTGAAGGATACTCAGAAACATTTGGCTGCTGTGAAGTCGGAATTGGCGATCGCGAAATCTGACCAGTTGCTGAGTGCGGCTGAGGATCTCGGCGAATTCAAAATCATTGTAGCTCAATTGGGTGATGTGGATACAGAAGCGCTGAAAACTGCGGCGGAAAGATTGCAGCAAAAGTTAGGAAATGCTGCGGTTGTTTTGGCATCAATTCCTGAACCGGATAAGGTAAGTTTGGTTGCAGCTTTTAGTCCTGAAGTCAATAAGAAAGGATTGCAAGCTGGCAAGTTTATCGGGGGAATTGCTCAAATTTGCGGCGGAAAAGGCGGCGGGCGGCCGAATTTGGCCCAAGCTGGCGGACGCGATGCAAGTAAGTTGCAGGAAGCGTTGGAAAGTGCTCGCAATCAGTTAGCTGAAGGGTTGGGTTAATTAGTCGGATCAGGTGATTTCGGGGAAACTGTAGGGGCGGGTTTTACCAACCATAATTGCCAATAACCGACAATCTCATAAACCCGCCCCCACCCAACGAAAAATCACAATGTACATGGTGCTTGTAGGGGCGGGTTCACCAACAATAATCGTCAATAATCGACAATCTCGAAAACCCGCCCCCACCCAACGAAAAATACCAACCTACATTTTCCGATGCGATGCAAATTCCAGGTTGATGTGGGCGATCGGTGGTGGGGGGCGGGTTTATCTAGATTGTTAGTATTTGTTAGAGATTGTTGGTGGAACCCGCCCCTACAAAATCTGGGTAAAGCTATTGTGCAAAAATCCCTGGTTTTTCACGCGCAAAAAATGTACAATATCCCAAACATGGGTAGTGCAATGAAAAGCAAAAAACAAACCTATTTCGACCTGATCGAATCCCTGATTAACTCCCCCAACAAGGAAGCACAAATCGCCATCCTGAAAGCCAAGGGAAAACGGATCGATGATGACTTGGCGGGATTTTTACGGAAGTGGGCAACTAAAATCATAGCAGAAAAGAATTTCCGCCAAGCTAGAGACATTATTATTAATATTTTAAAATTCAGTAACTTGATTCAACAGTTTCCACTGGGTAGCAAAAGCAGCAATATGGAAATTGCCATTGCAGGCTACGAGGTGGCACTGAAAATTTTTAACCGATATAATTATGCAGAAGAATGGGCGCTGACTCAAAATAATTTAGCAAATGCTTACAGCCAGAGAATCAAGGAAGACAGAGCCGAGAATCTCGAAAAGGCGATCGCCTGTTATCTAGCCGCTTTACCAGTTTACACCCGCGAAGCTTGGCCCCAAGATTGGGCAATGACTCAAAATAATTTAGCAGCAGCTTACAGTCACAGAATCAAGGAAGACAGAGCCGAGAATCTCGAAAAGGCGATCGCCTGTTATCTAGCTGCTTTACAAGTTCGTACCCGCGAAGCTTGGCCCCTACAATGGGCAACGACTCAAAATAATTTAGCAAATGCTTATTTATACAGAATCAAGGAAGACAGAGCCGAGAATCTCGAAAAGGCGATCGCGTGTTATCTAGCTGCTTTACAAGTTTGTACCCGCGAAGCTTTGCCCCTACAATGGGCAACGACTCAAAATAATTTAGCAAATGCTTATTTATACAGAATCAAGGAAGACAGAGCCGAGAATCTCGAAAAAGCAATCGCCTGTTATCTAGCTGCTTTACAAGTTCGTACCCGCGAAGCTTTGCCCCTAGATTGGGCAACGACTCAAAATAATTTAGCAGCAGCTTACAGTGACAGAATCAAGGAAGACAGAGCCGAGAATCTCGAAAAGGCGATCGCCTGTTATCAAGCAGCTTTACAAGTTCGCACTCCCACAACTTTGCCAATAGATTGTCTACAAACAGGGCGAAACTTAGGCGATTTAGGATTTGCAGAAAGTTTGTGGGAAACAGCCATATTCGGCTACGAAAAAGCCATAGAAGCAGTCGAACAAAGCCGCGAGTGGATCACATCCGACAACCGCAAACGAGAAATCATCGAAGAAAATCTCGATGTCTACGAAAAAATGATGCAATCCTGCATCAATCACCAACAATATGACAAAGCGCTGCAAACAATCGAACGCAGCAAATCCCGCTACCTAGTCGAACTCTTCACCAACAGCGAAATCTACCCCAAAACAGCCACCGAAACCGAGAAACAGCAACTCCAAAACCTGCGTCGCCAAATCGCCGCCTCCCAACAACTCCTAGAAACAGAAACCCCATCTCCTCCCCCTCTTTCCCCCCCCCTTACCAAGGGGGGGCCGGGGGGGGTTCCCGAAGACTCTCCCTCACAACCCACAACCCAAACCCGCAGCCTCAGCCCCGAATATTTCCAACAACAAAAAGCCAAATTAGAAACAACATCACAGCAACTAACACAACTGCTGGAACAGATAAAACAGCGAGAACCAGAATTCACCCTAACTCAAAAAGTCGAACCCATAGACATCACCAAATTCCAACAAACCTTAGACACCGAAACAGCGATCGTAGAATGGTACATCGGCAATAACTCCTACCCCGATGATAGCTGGGGAGGATCGGCCTTCATCATCACCCGCGACAGCATAAAACCAGTCACATATACCACAACCGAAATAGCCGAATTAGAAACCTGGAAAAACAACTATCTCGACGAATACCGCAACCAAAACACCAACAAAACCTGGCAAAAAACCCTATCCCAAAAACTCCAAAAACTCTCAGAAATCCTGCGACTAAACGAGATAATCGCCCACATCCCCCCCAACTGCAAACAACTAATCCTAGTACCCCACCGCTACCTGCACCTATTCCCCCTCCACGCCCTACAATTCACCTCAGAGGGCGGGCACGGGGGCACCGCCCCTACCAGGTACTTGTTAGACTGCTTCCCCGCAGGCGTAAAATACGCCCCCAGCTTGCAACTGCTGCAACTCGTAAAAAATCGCATCGCCACCAGAAACTCCCCCCCACCAAATCAGCAACAACTATTCGCCCTCCAGAATCCCACCGAAGACTTATTCAACGCCGACATGGAAGTAGAAACCATCAAAACCCGATTCAATCCCCATCAAATTTTACTCAAAAAACAAGCCACAAAAACCGCCCTCAACGAAAACCGAGAAAACCTCTCAAACGCCAGCTACCTGCACTTTTCCTGTCACGGCGTATTCAACTTTGACAATCCGCTGCTGTCATCCCTAGTGTTAGCCGATTCCCTGGAACCGGTATTAGAAATTAACCCCCCCCAACCCCCCCTTGCTAAGGGGGGGCTAGAAGAAAATCCCCTTGCTAAGGGGGGGCTAGAAAAAGATGGGCTAGAAACAAAACGCTATGTCACCCTACGCAGCGGCAGAAAAGCCATCCCAGAAAAATGCCTCACCCTGCGAGAAATCTTTGCCGATTTGCAGTTACCGCAGTGCAGTCTCGTCACACTTTCCGCCTGCGAAACCGGGTTAACCACCTCAACCGCAATGACGGATGAATACATTGGTTTACCCAGCGGTTTTTTGTATGCGGGTAGCATGAATGTTGTCAGCAGTCTGTGGGCTGTCGATGATTTTGCGACGGCAATTTTGATGATTAAATTTTATCAGGAATTGCCGGATGCAGATTCAGTAGCCCTCGCATTGAATGCGGCGCAAAACTGGATGCGCGGGGTGAGTATGGAGGATGTTAGAGTTTGGGTAAAATTGTTAAATTTAGATGAAAAATCTAGACAAAGTGTGGAATTATGGTTAGTGTGTTCGAGTGAGGAACAGCCGTTCCGCGATCCGAAATATTGGGCGGCATTCTGTGCGACGGGATATTAAGTTAGGTGTGCAATCAGGATTTTGTAGGGGCGGGTTTTACAAACAATATAGAACGATGACCAACAATCTACATAAACCCGCCCCCACCCCACCAATAACCCACATCAACCTGAAATTTGCATTGAATGTTAAAATGTAGGTGATGATTTGTCGTTGGGTGGGGGCGGGTTTTTGAGATTGTTTGTTTCAGGCAATTATTGTTGGTGAAACCCGCCCCTACAAATTTATATTTTTTAAATCACGGGAGTAATTACAATGGAACCAGAAAAAGTGATCGCTATCTTTCTCAAATGGCTGCACGAAAATCCGAGTATCTTCATGCCGACAGCATGGAAAAAATTACCCAAATTAGAGGAAGAAATAGCAGAATCCGCCGATGAAGAATTGTTTCCCATTGCTTTCACTATCAGCAAGTGGTGTGGCAAGAATGGATTGGGAGACGCATTAAGAGATTGTCTGCGGAAAGAAATCGACGATGCGGGCGAACCCACCCCAAGTACAACACCGCCGCTAACCAATATCACTCAAACTCTGCGTCAAAGCATTGAAGATAGCTACAAAAAACTTCAAGAAATCGCACAAGATAATCAATCAGATATCAGCAATGACTCCAAGTAGCAAAATCTATGCCCCCAACGTCTATTTGTTTGCCTTTCACCTCTGCCAACCCCTAGAATCAGAGTCGAGTTCCCCTGTGGAATTCGCCCGTTTGTGGCAGAAGTGCGATGAGATTTTGCAAACTAAATTAGCAGTCGGTACGGCATTCAACGGCAGCTACTTGTCCAAAAAAGCTTAGTGGTGCAGAAAACTCCTGAGATGCTTAAGGAGCCTAGAGAATCATAGTTAATGGAGAAAAGGGGCTTGCGCCGTGGTTCGATTGT
>NZ_SRRZ01000008.1 GCF_013179805.1 Microcoleus asticus IPMA8
CTCCAGGCAAGTCTAATATATAGTCCAAATAAAAGTCCATGAGAACAAATGTATTGTTTGTTACATTATACACCATAAAGTCAGGAGAGCCAGCATTAGCTGTATCGAGAAAACAACCCTTAAATATTGCGAAATATAAAGTTAATTTCAGGGAGAGGGAAAGTTAAGTATAATCAGCGCTTAATGACAGCAAATATTTGCAAATGCGGGTTTGATGAGCCTTCCACCTAAACTAAAATCTGCTGGCGATCGCACTTTATGCCCGATTTTTCACCACAAGATAGGGGATGATGTGCCAAACTACAGATGTTTATTGCATGATGTTCTACAATAAAATGGGTTTGTAGCGAAAATTTTAGTCCTATTAATACCAATAAAAAAAGTGTGGCTCCAATTATCAATTTGGCAATAATAAAACTTACGCAAAAATAACAATAAAACTTACGCAAAAATTTTTACGCATGAATTGTAGCGTTTTCCAGGTTTATGAAGTGTAGGACACGGCAATGCCGTGTCCCTACAGGGAACGAACGATATGTTGTGTGCTTCATAAACCCGGAATCTGCTGAATAGCGGTAAGACTTCATCCACACCGCACCCTACACATACAGGATATGCCTAAATCTTGTTTAACAAAAAACAGGGATTAATGCAGATAAATTCACCCGCATTAATCCCGAGTAATTCCACACTTAATTAAGCCGCAACTAAACCGCTGTGCCTCAACAAAGCTTTAGTGCTCGGTTCGCGTCCCCGGAAAGTTTTAAACACTTCCATCGGGTGCAAACTGCCGCCCAATCCTAACACTGTATCTCGGAAGCGCTTGCCTGTAGATGCGATCGCACTTTCATCTTCCAAACCCGCTTCCTCAAACGCCGCAAAAGCATCAGCGCTAAGGACTTCCGCCCATTTATAACTGTAATACCCCGCCGCATAGCCGCCCGCAAAAATGTGTCCGAAAGCGCACAAAAATGCGTCTTCTTCCAGAGGAGGCAAAACAGTCGTAGTTTTAGCGATGCGGTTGCGGACATCGGCCACAGTTTCGCTGCCGCCCGATCTGTAGCGGTGGTGCAATTCGATGTCAACGCTGCTAAAATGTACTTGCCTGAGCATGGCGGTGCCGCTCATGTAGTGGCGCGCTGCTAGCAGCTTTTGGTAGTAGTGTTCCGGCAAAGTTTCCCCGGTTTCGTAATGCTTTGCCATCCCGAACAAAGTCGCGCGGTCGTAACACCAATTTTCCATAAATTGACTGGGCAATTCCACCGCATCCCACTCAACATTATTGATGCCCGAAGCCCCCGGATAGTCTACCGTTGTCAGCATATGCTGCAAACCGTGACCGAATTCGTGAAACAAAGTTTCGACTTCCAAAAAAGTCATTAAACTCGGTTTCCCGTCAACAGGAGGACTTTGGTTGCACACCAAATAAGCCACCGGCAACCGCGTGGTTGTCTTGGACTCTTCCACAAATTTAGCGCGCACCACGCACTCATCCATCCAAGCACCGCCGCGCTTTTCCTCGGGGCGGCTGTAGGGGTCTAAATAGAAATTGGCGATCCTATTTCCTGCTTCGTCATCTATTTGGAAATAGCGCACATCTTTGTGCCACACAGGAGTTTGACCGTCCGCCGCAGTTACTGTCACGCCGAACAGCCGCTTTACTAATCCAAATAACCCCTCTAATACCTGCGGCAAAGCAAAGTAAGGGCGCAATTCTTCGGCACTAAAAGCAAACTTTTCTTCCCGCCGCCTTTCAGACCAAAAACCGATATCCCAGTGCTTTAAATCCTTAGCTTCCGGCGCGCCTTTTTCGGCAGCAAAATCTTTCAATTCTTCTAAATCTTTGACAGCAGCACTGTAACTAGCTAAGCGCAATTCTTCTAACAAAGCTTCCACTGCTGCAACGTCGGGAGCCATTTTGCTCGCCAAGCTCAATTCGGCATAACTGCTAAACCCGAGCAAAGCAGCTTTTTCCTGGCGCAAAGCCAAAATTCGATCGGTCAACGGCCAGTTATTCAATTCTCCACTACTTGCTCTGCTGATAAAAGCTTTGTACAACTTTTCGCGCAAGTCGCGGCGGGTGCTGTGCTGCATGAAAGGGCCGTAACTCGGAAAGTCTAAAGTAATCCGCCAAGGGCCGTTTTCGGCATCCGCATTTTCTTCGCCCGCGCTGCGAGCGGCTTGAGCTGCTAAACTCAACAAACTCGGCGGTAAACCGTCAATTTCGTCTTTGTTTGTGAGGGTGATGCTGAATGCTTTGGTAGCGTCGAGGACGTGATTGGAAAATTGGGTAGTAATTTCCGCCAATTCTAATTGAATGGCATTAAAACGCTCTTTTTGCTCACTTTCTAAACCGACACCGGAGAGTTGGGCGTCTCGGAGAGCGGCTTCGACAATTCGCTTTTGAGCTGACTTTAAGCTGTCCCAATTTTCGCTAGCCCGCAGCGCTTTAAAAGCTTCATAAAGCGGTTTGCTTTGACTGAGCTTGCTCCAAAATTTTACTACTTCTGGCTGCACTGTTTCGTGAGCCGAGCGCAGTTCCGGGCTATTTTTCACGCCCATCAAATGTCCGACAATGCTCCAGCTCCAATTTAAACGCTCTCCGAGCCGCTGCAAGGGTTCTACTAAACCGCTCCAAGTCGGCTCGACAGAGGATTCTAAGGCAGCTAGCGAGGCTTCTAGTTCGGTCAGCAGTTGGGTAACAGCGGGGACTACCTGCTCTGGTTCGATCGCGTCAAATGGAGGCAATCCTTGACCTATTAGTAACGGGTTATCAGCAAGAGTGACAGTTGCAGTCATAGAATTTTGTTGTAGCAGGTTGAAAACAGGTGAACTACGCAGATTAGCTTTTCATTTTGTAACACATTTGTCGAAAAAGTTGGGATCTATTCGCGGTAGAGTCGGAGAGTCGGAGAGTGAGAAAATCTTCCTAATGACTAATGACTAATGACTAATAACTACTGACTATTCTGCTGCAACTCCTTGACAACCGAGATTAAGCGCTTGAGGTGAGGTTTAACAACTTCTTGCTGCTCGTGTTCCAAACGGTGGATTTGAGCTTGGACGATTGACAAATCACCAGTCGATTGGTGCGCGGGAGCTTGCAGTTGGCTTTGCAAATTGGCCATGACTTTCTGGATTTCCAAAAATCGAGTATTTACTGCTTCCCAGTCGTCTCGCGTCAGAGAAGTTTCTGCCAAGCCTTGCGTGGCGCTTTGCAGTTGCTCTATAGCCTGTTCCACAGCTTGGAGATTCGCCGATTGGTCAACCGATAAATCTTGCAGTTGTGCGCTCACCTGCTGGCGGACATCGAGCACAGCAGACGCCACGATTTCTTGCAAAGAAGCTACCGACTCTCCTAAACTCAGCAACTGCCGCTGGATGTCGATCGACTCCTCAAAGCCTTCTGCCCTAGGCAGTGCAGCCATTTGCTGGCGCAGCGCTGCAATATCTGCTGACAACTGCTTGCGCAATTTAACAATTACCGTCACCGCCGTTTTTTCGACCTTATTTACAGACTGTTGCACTTGAGCCATT
The DNA here is from genome assembly GCF_013179805.1 of Microcoleus asticus IPMA8. Classification (GTDB taxonomy): domain Bacteria; phylum Cyanobacteriota; class Cyanobacteriia; order Cyanobacteriales; family Microcoleaceae; genus Microcoleus; species Microcoleus asticus. The sequence goes on from NZ_SRRZ01000008.1 coordinate 3,538, forward strand.
TCCGAATTTTGATGCACCCGCACTTGCTGCTCGAAGCGATATCTGTTAGCAACATTCAGGGACAAAGCCAAAGTTAAGGGAGCCACCCCGTAAAAAGCTTGGCCCGACACAGCCACCGCCAGGGAACCCACACCAGAGGCCGCCAGAGAGGCGTACTCTGCCAGCTCCAGCCAGTGCCTTTGAGGAAAACTTTGCCTCAACTGGTTTCCAACATAGGGATTTGGCTTCCGCACGGCTCTTTGAGTCATAGTATTTTCTCGTTGTTGGTAAGGTTGCGAGACTGGGTGGAGCATCGATTTCTATCCTTTTTTCAGTTATATGTTTTAGATTATTTCCTGAAACTCTTCTATTTTTACCTTTGTCAGTAAGCAAAGGATGACTGACATATGATTGTGTATTTGGGATCTGACGGCGATCGCGCCCAATTCCGGCTGTTAAAAGGTTCGCCCCAACGCGCCCTCTATTTTACAGGAGTTAGGGTCATCGGGTTCGGGCGATCGACAATAGCTGCCCAGGCTAACCGAACAATGCCTAAGACTATTTTAGATTTTAGATTTTAGATTTTAGATTAAAAGTTCAAAAAATGCGACCTACTGAGGGCGATCGGGGTTTGGAGCTTGTCTGGAGTTGCATTTTTGTGCGCGCATTGGTATAATTTAGTGTTTCTCAAATGCCCGGATAAAATTTACTGCAAAAATTGACCGATGAACTCAGAAAAATCAGGAATTGCCGATCGGCTAAAGTCTATTTTCAGTATCGCCATCTTTATCATTCTCGTACTCGCAGTAGGCTTTTTAAGCGTTAATTTTATTTCAGCTCTCTATGCCAAATTTTCTTAAAATTAGTCCTGGACGCATCGGGTTCAGAAACCATTTTTTTTTACGATAATAGTTCGTCGCAGCCCGCAGACTCGGTAAAAAAACCCGGTTTCTCGGAGTCGGAGTGCGTAATAGCAAGTCGGACAAGGAAATGCCGTTGCCATACTTCAAAATAGGCGATCGCCAGAGACGTAACTATCACCCAATTATCTTGTAGGGAAAGGCACTGCCGTGTCCTGATCGTGGGTAATTTATCATAATTTCAACTATAAAGATTGTGGTCTGGGTCTAGCCAGACAATATAAAAAACATTTTCACTAAAAAAGCCATGCACCCTGCCGCATTCATTAGCAGATATTGAAAACTGGTACGGAACATTTACTAGCTCGTCTTCATTGGAAATCCCAAAGCCATTAGGTTCAGTAGTATTTTTCCAAACTATACCATAACATCGCAAACTTTTACTCTGATTATTGATAACTTCTGGAGCGTTCAATTGTGATTACAAATCGCGCAGCCTTCTCAATAGAGATGCTAGATACTTAGCATCTCTACCGCCAAGGGAAATTCGAGGTCTAGAAGACAAAAATTTAATTTTGAGGTAATATAAATTGTTAGGACTTACGCACAGACTATACTTGTAGTGGGCGTCTGAAGCACCAGACTACTATAGATAGTATAATAATTAACTTATATAGCGTAAGTCCTGTTGCTTTCATTAATCGAAAAAAATTACTTACGAGAGTACCTTAAAACTAGGAAGAGGAAAATATCCAATGAAGTTAGACAAGTTTGTAATAGCACAAAATATGGCATTTCTAATAGCCATTCCACCAGAAAGTAATTTGGCAAAATTGCTTTCCTTTTGCTTGGCAACAAAGCCTAGAAAAAAGACGACCGGAACAGACATCTTAAAAATAACCTGTGACCTAATGGAAAACCCATCTAATTTGCCCTATTGGACTCAAGATGTGATGGGACTAGATTTAGATTACACCAGTGAAGAGTGGAAAGCTTTAGGAGAAATGGGCATCAACGATGCAGAGGAGTTTATGACTACCCTGTGGCAAGAGTTGGAAAATTTGAGTTTGTAATATATCGCCCTGGCGTCAGCTAAGAAACTCTCAGGTTCCAAACACTCTATCAAAAGCATTCATCACAGCCGGATAGTTAAAAACCCCTGTCTTTAGACAAGGGATCGTCAACTTTCAAGAGAGAAACAAAAATATGTCTTTAAATGTTGAACTTTTAGAGCAAAGTTTCGAGAAAATCAAACCTCGTGCTGATGAATTTGCCGCTAGCTTCTACGAAAAATTGTTTACAGATCACCCCGAGTTGAAACCGCTGTTTGCCAAAACTGATATGGAAAAGCAACAGAAAAAGCTCATAAGTGCTCTGGTTTTAGTAGTAGAAAATCTCCGTTCTCCAGAGGCTTTAGGGCCAGTTCTCAACGCACTAGGAGGCAGACACATCGGTTATGGAGTAATTCCCAAATATTACGGTCCAGTTGGAGAAGCACTACTGAGTGCTTTTGAGCAGTCTCTCCAGCAAGATTGGACAACAGAAGTAAAGCTGGCGTGGACAGATGCCTACAAAGCAATTACTGCTTTGATGTTAAAAGGCGCAGGTGTAGAAACTACACGTGAAGAAGTCCAATTAAAAGCACAGATAATTCCCGAGGAACAGGTGACTGTAGCAGCTAATCACCCACTAGAATCAGTTCCCGAAAATGAGTCAGAATTAGCCGTAGATATACTGGAAAGCAGTTTCGAGAAAATTAAACCTCGTGCTGATGAATTTGCCGCTAGCTTCTACGAAAACCTCTTCATCGCTCACCCAGAATTTAAACCGCTTTTTGCCAATGTCGCTATTGAAAAACAACAGAAAAAGCTCATAAATGCTTTGGTATTAGTAGTAGAAAATCTCCGCTCTCCCGAGGCTTTAGGGCCAGTTCTCAACGCACTAGGAGGCAGACACATCGGCTATGGGGTAATTCCCAAATATTACGGTCCAGTTGGAGACGCACTGCTGATGGCTTTTGAGCAGTCTCTCCAGCAAGATTGGACTCCCGAAGTAAAGCTGGCGTGGACAGATGCCTACAGAGCAATTACAGGTTTGATGTTAAAAGGCGCAGTTGTAGTTTCTACACCAAAGGTTGTCCCACATGAAAAAGATGTCACCCACAATCAGCCAAAAGAATCAAAGACACAATTACTCAACGAATCTAAGCCAATCGAACCACCAACCGAGGAACAGAAAAAGCCTTTAGTACCAATTCAGTTGGATAGTGAAATTATCCAAAAAATACTCTCGAAAATAACTGATAGTTATCAGCAATTTCAGGGTCAATCATTCGTTAAGCGATCGGGTGAAGTTCTCAAAGAAATTTTAGGAAAATTCATTGATAATTTTTGGGCACAACCCGCCTGGTTAGTGGCTAGCGTTTCAGCGGTTCTGTTCCTCATAATTTATGTGGTGGCGGAGGAGAATTCTCTGCTGGCAGAGATTTTGGAGAGTGCTGATGCTCTCAGTCTTGTCGTTGCTTTAGTTTTATTCATTAAGGAAGCTCCCGATCGCCGGAAGCAATTTCACTACCAAGCTTGGAGTACGATCGATGCCGCAAACGGCGTAAAAGTTAGCTATGCAAGAATTCTGGCACTTCAAGATTTGAATGAAGATGGTGTTTCTCTCAGAGGTTTGGATTCTCCTGATGCAGAGTTAATAGCTATTAATCTCTCTCATGCCAATCTGAGTGCAGTCAATTTGAGTAATACCGATCTCAGTAATGCAAATTTGAGCCATGCCAACCTCGATAATGCTAATCTCAGTCAAGCTAAACTTGCGGGTGCTAATCTCAGCCATGCCAAGCTAGGTTTTGCTCGCTTGAGTCAGGTTAATCTCAGTAATGCCAACCTCAGTGACGCTAATTTAATTTGTGCGGACTTGAGCAACGCAAATATGAGCGGCGTCAATTTGAAAAATGCTAGTTTGAGTGGTGCTAATTTGAATAGTGCCTACCTAAGTGGTGCCAATCTCAAAGGTGCTAAAGTTAGCATTTCTGACCTGAGTGGTGCTTTGCTTGAAGGCGCTATTATGCCAGATGGCTCGAAGTATAAGTCTCGGGAAGATCTGGTCAAAAATCAATAAATTGATGCCAGTTTTTTGAGGACATTGAGGTCTGCTTTTCTACTAAAAGGGTGACGATATCTTTAGTAGAAAAGCTTTGGCTTACTGAAAAGCGCTCCTCCCAATGGTGAGAGATTATTCTTTAATTATATAGACAAAAAAACAAGGCAAAGAATATCAAAAAACATTCTATGCAATTACTGAAGCAATTAAGTATCAAGACAAAACTCATAGTCATGTTCCTGGTAGTCAGCTTTTGTGCTATGCTTGCAACTGCCTTTATATGGTCTAGTGAATAAATTTATTCTGACCGAAAAAGTCTTCAACCAATTAACCAACCTTCGGGCTGACAAGACTTATCAAATCCAAGATTATTTTGAAACACTTAACAACCATAGCCAGACTGTCAGAGAAGACCTGACAGCGACCGCCCTCGTGAAAGTCAAAACGCGATTCCCTAGTTAAATGCACATCGCTAGAAGCTGTACTACTTGCAAGCTGCTGTTCTCTGTACTTTTCGTTGCCTTGCTAGCTCTCTTGGCTCAGTTGGGTAGTGGGGTCAGAGTTTCGGCTCAGTCTCAAACAACGTCTGATACATTCAAGCCACTGTCTGATATTCCTGCTCAAGCACAACAGGTTGAGACAGGAATCTTTGTAATGAACCTCTACGATCTTGATATCTCAAGCAATACTTGCTCCCTGGACTTCTATGTTTGGTTTAAGTGGAAGGGTAACCTAGACCCAACTACCAACCTGGAGTATTTCAACGGAGTTAGCGACTCAGACACGACTTCAGTCCCCTCATATAAACAGCCCGAAAAACTACCAGACGGTCGCTTCTTTCAAGCTGTGAGAGTTGAAAGTCGCTTTGTCCAACCGTTTGCTTTGGCAAAGTATCCGCTCGATCAGCAGAATCTAACGATTTCGCTAGAAGATTCAGTTTATACTGTTGACCAAATGGTTTACGTAGCAGACAACAAGCAGTCGGGTTACTCAAGTAAGATATCAATTCCGGGCTGGGAAATTCAAGCGGCTGATGTGTCGAGTCTAGTTCATGAGTACACGACTAATTTTGGCGATCCAAGATTGGGAGATATAACTCAGTATTCGATTCTACAATATTCACTGACTGTCTCTCGACCCGTTAGTTTCTTCGTTTGGAAACTGCTGTTACCTCTGGTGATTGTTGTCGCTGCCAGTTGGGGAGCATTGCTGCTCAAGCCACAATACGTTGATTCCCGCATTGCCCTATCCGTGACTGTACTGCTAACTACTGTATTCTTACAGCAGTCCTACTCTTCAACACTGCCGAATATTGGCTATCTGGTTTTGCTCGATAAGATCTATGCCCTGGCGTACCTACTGATTACTATTTCGATTTTGGAAGCGATCGTAACCGCTGACTGGATTAAGGATGAGAAACCAGAAAGCTATGCGCGGGTTGTTCGACTAGATCGCACGCTTTTAGCAATTCAAATAATAGTTTTTGTTGGAGGAGTTGCGTTGCTTATGTTGCTGTCGTTATCTGAGCAAGCCAAAGGTTAATTTGAGAGGCAGCATCTCGTATGAGAGCATCTGCGGTTTTCCCAAGTGGAGCATCGAGCCTAGCAGAACGAGGAAGGCGGGTGCAATTAACGGATTTCGCTTGGTACAATCGCTGCCGATCGGTATCGGGCAGGTCTTTTTCGTAGACAAGGTTGTTTCGGTTTTGCTAGTCGTCCTAGGCGTTGCCATTTGTACCCCGATTGGTGCACTGGTAGGATTGCTCGGTTGTGCCATGTACCTGCTAGCCGGTTTGCTACTGGGAGCCAAGCCGGATGAACTGTATACGGGTTTGTGGGGCTACAATGCAGCTCTCACCGCGACGGCAATTGGGGAAGTGTTTTACACGCCAAACCGTCTCAGCATTTCGATTGGTCTGATCTGTGCTTTCTTGGCATCGATCGCCAGCATTCTCTTAGCACCCCTGTTCTCGCTGCTGAAGCTACCCGTTCTGTCCGTGCCTTTTGCAATTGTAACGATTGGGTGTTTTCTGATCTTGCAGCGATCGCTGCCTTCCCTCGTACCCGTCGTGCTGCATACAGTGGCGAGTCCAGAGGAACATCGACAGCGGTTCCTCGCAGCCAAGGAAACTATTGCTAGCTTCCGGCAACAACTCAGAGCCGCACTTCAGGGCCAGCAACGCAACATCTTGTTTGAGCAGGCAACTCCTGCGATTAAAGGCGATTTACGCTACATCTTCGATGCAATCGATCGCGATCGTAGTGGGTTCCTCTCAACCCAGGAGCTTGCAACTCACCTGCATCAGGCAGGAAAAGTCCTCTCTGAGGGTGAACTTACCTATCTGTTCAACTGCATGGATAGAGATCGCAGTGGTGCGATCGACTTTGAGGAATTTGGCGAATTAATGTTGCGCCATCAACGGTTGATGTCGAGATATACAGAATTTGTCACCTATTTCCTACCGATTGATGTTGATGCAGATGATACCATCAGTATGCAGGAGATGAATACGGCACTAGCCAGTTTGAAAGAGCCACCTCTGTCTAAGGATGAAATCACATTTTTGCAAGAGCAAACAGGAGGACAGGCGTTGACTTGGAATCGGTTTATTGAGGTGCTGCTGCTGACTTGAAGCGCGATCGCTGCCTTGATACTAATCCCGATCGGACTTTTATACAATCATCCCTTACTTGAGGGACCTTATCCTATGACAACTCAACTCACTCATCCCAGAATCATTCTCGACACCGATCCGGGCGGAGACGATATTTATGCTTTCCTTTGGCTTCTGGGCTTAGTCAAACAAGGACTCGCTGAACTTGTGGCCGTTACTTCCGCAGATGGCAATGTCGCTGCTAAACGCACCTTTTCTTGTGCGTCGCAGATTTTAAATTTAGCAGGGTTCCCAGACATTAAAGTGGGTCGCGGTGTCCCCATCAAACAAGTTGTGGGAGATGCCGGACATATTCATGGATCTGATGGGATGGGCAATCTGTCTCATACTCTACCCCCAGCCACGCATAATTTTGAGGATGCTCGCTACTCCGACGAAATCATCATCGACGAGCTAAACGCAGCTCCCGGGGAGATTACCATTGTAGCGATCGGCCCACTGACAAACCTCGCTGCGGCGGAAATGAAAAGTCCCGGCATCCTGAAAAAAGCGAAGGAAATTGTCATCATGGGAGGTGCTTTTTTCTGTTCCGGTAATGTGACTCCCCATGCCGAATTCAATATTTGGTTTAATGTTGAAGCTGCTCAGACAGTATTTGACAGCCGAGATGATATTGTCGTGATGCCGCTAGACGTAACGCGACACTTAATTTTCACGCGAGATATGACTCAGGCAGTCACTCAGGCGAATCCAGAAAGTAAACTTTCCCAATTCTTGATAGCTCTTTGTGAGTTCATGATTGGCACAGCCTTGGGTTATCGACAAACAGCAGGAATTCCAGGTTTTCTTGTCCATGATGGAGCAACCTTGGGATACCTGTTTTATCCAGAAACTTTGATGTTGAAAAGGGCAAAAGTGCGAGTTGAAACAAAAGGAGAGTTGACACTGGGACAAACGTCGATCGATAGTCGTCCTGCACCGAAAACAGGAGCAAATGCCTGGGTAGCGTTGCAGGTTGATGAGATCAAATTTTTCACCAGTTTCGTTGAAGATTTGAAACAGCTATTCGCAGCCGCTGTTGTTTCGTGAAGGCAAGATACCCATACTGAATTAATTAAGTATCAAGACAAAACTCATAGTTATGTTGCTGGTAGTCAGCGTTTGCGCTATGGTCGCCAGCATCTATATATGCTCTAGCAGTGGGAAAGCTACTCTGACCGAAAAAGTATTCAACCAATTAACCAGCCTTCGGGCTGCCAAAATCGATCGAATCCAAGATTATTTTGAAAGCCTTTACCACCACAGCCAAACCTTAAGCGAAGACCTGACAGTCGTCAGTGCCATGCAGGAGTTCAAGACAGCCTACCGCCAACTTGAACAATCAACAGTAGCAACGGATTTTGACGCAAAAATTGATACCTACTACCAGACACAATTTCTAACCGAACTAACACGAACTAACGAGGGTTCACCCGTTCTGGCATCCTACACGCCAAAAACAGCCGCTGCCCGTAAATTTTATAAATATAATTGTGATATAGGTTTATTATTTAATAGTCAGCCTTAATACTAGATTGCCATTAAATATGAAAGTTTTAGCACCGAGCTAATCATTAGTTTTTCCAAGCTTTTCCGGCGACAGCAACCTCATCAGAATCGAACACTGAATGGAACCTACAAATATAGTTTCTATGATTTAAACAACAGTCCACTCGCTCAAAATACTCAACCGCTTCCGTATGGAACCTTTGAATTCAGCTACCAAGGAGTGAAGCTTAAGGCTGACTAAAGATAAGTGAGGTAAAAAACTTTTACAATAATAAAGCAAAAGGGCAGGGCTATACTAATGCCAAAATTTCTGAATAACTGTCGGGGCAGTCAAAACGGTTGTGTTGCACTCATCCACGCTCCTCAGCCAAAAAATGCTGTTTAGAACTTTAAGTTCACAATAATGGATAGACGAACCTTACTTAAACTCTTTGGATTTGGGGCGCTGGAAATTTCGTTCGGTGTCAGTTTCCCATCAAGGGTGTCTGCTGTTGGACAAGAAGCTGACTGGGGCTATATCGGAGAAAGCGGGGTAGAGAAGTGGGGGAACCTGTCTCCCGAATTTCAAGTGTGCAAAACGGGAATCCAGCAATCACCAATTGATTTGCACCGAGCGATCGCAGCTCAACTGTCACCAATTGAAATTGATTATCGGGAAAGTCCTCTACGCATCGTCAATAACGGTCATACCATCCAAGTGAACTACGAACCGGGAAGCTCAATTAAGCTGGACGGTCAGATTTTTAACCTCGTGCAATTTCACTTCCACGACCCCAGCGAACACACCATCGATAACAAACCATTTGACATGGAACTGCATTTAGTGCATCGCAGCGAGGCTGGTGCGCTAGCTGTGATTGGAGTATTGTTGAAGCAGGGACAACACAATGCAGCCCTGCAACCGATCGGGGACGCATTCCCAAATCGCAATGAACCAGAGCAAGTAGTGAAGACAGTGAAGGTAAATGCAGAGCAATTTTTACCAAAAGACCGAAAGGTTTACCGCTACTTTAGCTCTCTGACGACACCACCCTGCTCCCAAGGAGTGAACTGGATTGTGATGCAGCAGCCTATTGAAATCTCGCAAAATCAGATCCAGCGATTTCCCAAGTTAATATCCATTGACGCCAGACCCGTGCAACCGCTAAACAATAGCTTTGTGTTGCGTTCGAGTTGAAGACCCTAGAAACAATCCCCGATTTTTAACAAGCATGTCGGGGTAGTTTAAAGATAATAGACTGCCACGCTGTGTAAGTATCGAATTAGGAAACCATGAATACTTTGGCAATATCGTTGAGAGAAGCTCTGGCTGGTTCTGATTTTTGGCAACTCATTTTTAGTGGAGACATCTCTATCGTCAACATACCGATACCGCTGTTCAAAATCGTTCTTGTCGTCATTGTCCTCACACTTACCCTGGCGTTAAAACAAGTTTTCTCCGAAATTATCATTCGTAGAATCGAGAGTCTGACTAGCAGAACCCAGACCACCTTTGACGATGAGTTAGTCGAGATTATCAAACAACCTTTAAACTGGCTGATTGTCATCGGCGGACTCTGGATAGTCCAGCTAATTCTGGCAGAAAATTTCAGCCCAGTATTGAACGAAAAAGTAGAAGGGATTCTCAGATTTGGTGCGATCGCTACCTTCGCCTTTATTGTTTACCGTGCCGCTCCTGTGTTGGGAGAGGTGCTTAAACAATGGGCGCTCAAAAGTGAAACCGAGTTAGACGATTTGCTCGTGCCCTATCTGCCGAAATTGTTTCAGGTGCTGGCGATCTCGATTATCTTGCTCAAAGCAAGTGAGGTGTTTTTGGGTGCATCGGCAGGGGCACTCATCGGCCTGCTTGGTGGAGCGGGTGTTGCCATAGGTTTGTTACTCAAAGACCTGATCTATGACTTGTGTTGTACCATCATTATCTACGTAGATAATCTGTTTCGACCCGGTGACCAAGTGACGATGCCTGGAATAGAGGGTCTAATTAAGGTGGAACATATTGGGCTCAGAAGTACAACGCTTCGTATACTGAGCAGAAACACTATCCAAAAAGTGCCCAATTCTAAAATGATTAATGGAGTCGTTGAAAATTGGTTCCAATTGGTAGGGAATGATAATTCAATAGGTATTAACTTCACCCTAAAAATTGATGGTATTTCGGCAGAAAAAACCGAAAAAATTTGTATCGATCGGTCTTCGAGAAATTCCGAAGTCAATTGAGATATTGACTGAAAAGTTTTTTATTTACTTTAGCGAACTCAATCAAAATTCTCGTGTCATTAAAATTCGGGTTTTTGCTAAGACTAATGGTAATCCTCAATTGTACTTTGATACCATCGAAAAAATTAACCTAGCGATACTGACTCTACTGGAAAAAGAGCAGATTAATCTATTCACCTATTATCCGGTGCAATTTCAAACCAACCTTGGAGAAGCTCAAAATAACTTAGAACGGATTGAAAATTGACAAATCCGACAAATACATCACAGGCATTAGACATCTCCGCAAAAGAATAGAGAGACGCGAAATTTTGCGTTTCTCTATTAATTAGACAAGAGACTTTTCCAACAATTAGTCTAAAATATTTGTAGCAAATTGGTTAAAATGCAATTTATGGAGATGTCTAGTCTAAAATCCAAAAAGAAGGCAAATAATATTAGGAAACATCCTATGCAATTACTGAATCAATTAAGTATAAAGACAAAACTCATAGTCATGTTGCTGGTAGTCAGCCTTTGCGCTATGCTCGCCAGCACCTATATATGCTCTAGCAGTGGAAAAGCTACTCTGACCGAAAAAGTTTTCAACCAATTAACGAGCCTTCGGGCTGCCAAAACTTATCAAATCCAAGATTATTTTGAAAGCCTTTACCACCACAGCCAAACCTTAAGCGAAGACCTGACTGTCGTCGGTGCCATGCAGGAGTTCAAGACAGCCTACCGCCAACTTGAACAATCAACAGTACCAGCGGATTTTGACGCAAAAATTGATACCTACTACCAGACACAATTTATACCCAAACTAACGCGAACTAACGAGGGTTCGCCGGTTCTGGCATCCTACACGCCAAAAACCGCCGCTGCCCGTTACTTGCAGTACCACTACATCGCGGCTAACCCCAACCCCGCTGGCAAAAAACTTCTCCTTGACAATCCAGGCGACGCCAGCGCTTACAGCCGCGCTCACGCCCGCTACCACCCTATTTTTCGCAATATAGTGGAAAAATACGGTTACTACGATATGTTTTTGATCGATCCCGAAGGAACAGTTGTCTACACGGTTTTTAAAGAAGCCGATTTTACCACAAACTTAACCAACGGCCCCTACAACGAGAGTAACCTAGCATCCGCGATCGCCGCCGCACGACAAGCAAATGGAACGGGCTATGTAAAAATAGTAGATTTTAAGCCCTACACCCCCTCCTACGGTGCGCCTGCGGCTTTTATCGCTGCCCCAATCTTTAACGGCTCCCAATTCATTGGTGTTTTGGCGTTCCAGCTTCCCGTTGACAAAATTAACAATGTGATGACTGGCAACAAAAATTGGAAACAAAATGGTCTGGGCGATTCAGGAGAAACTTATCTGGTTGGGTCGGATTATTTAATGCGCTCTGCGTCTCGTTTCCAGATTGAAGACCCAGAAGGTCATGCAAAAACTCTACGCTCGATCGGCACTGATGAAAAGACTGTCAAGAAAATCAAAGAGTTCAATACTACAATCCTCCTACAGGAAGTGCAAACAAAAGCAGTGAAGGAAGCGTTGTTTGGTAAACAGGGTACGGAGGCGATCGACGATTATCGTAATATTCCAGTTTTGAGTTCTTATGCTCCACTAGAGATTGATGGATTGAGATGGGTTATCTTGGCGGAGATTGATGTTTCTGAAGCCTATGCCTCAATTCACTCGTTTGAAAAAAAAGTTGTGATTGGAGCTACTATAATCATCGCGCTAATCACGCTTGTTGCCATCTGGCTGACCTCAATTTTTGTCAAACCCATCAATACTTTAATCAAAAGCGCTCGTAAGGTGGGAGCTGGGGAATTTGACGCGGTTGTGAAATCGGGTTCGCAAGATGAATTTGGAGAGTTGGCTAAGTCATTTAACCAAACGATAGCCAGCCTTCGTGCCGAAACTCAACTAATCGAACGGGAAAATCGCGAAAATGAAGCATTAGTCTTAAATATATTTAGTCCCGCAATCGCCAAACGCCTCAAACAGGGCGAGCGAGAAATTGCCGAGCAGATTTCTAATGTCTCGGTCTTGTTTTCCGACCTCCACCAATTCACCAAGCTCGCTCAATCAATGTCCCCTCAAGAGGTTGTTGGCTTGCTTAATGAACTGGTAACAGCCTTCGATGAAATGACAGAAAAATACGGTTTGGAGAAGATTAAAACTATTGGTGACGGTTACATGGCTGTATGCGGGCTTGGTGTGCCGCGTCTGGATCATGACAAACGCACGGTAGATTTTGCTTTGGAAATGCTGTCGTTTGTCCGCCGATTTAATTATGAAAAAGACTTGCATCTAGACCTGCGGCTCGGCATCAATTCAGGAGATGCGGTTGCAGGCGTGATTGGCAAAAATAAATTGCTTTACGACGTTTGGGGCGATACTGTAAATATTGCCAATAGGTTGAAGTCAGCTTGTCCGCCCGGATCGATCTTAGTTTCTCAGGACATCTGCTCGCGCCTGCACGATATCTACGATTTTGAGCTAGTTGGTGAAATTCAAGAACCTGGAAAAGAAAAGTTAGTGGCTTGGCAAGTCAAAAGTTCTAAGCTGACCGTAAGTGTTCGAGAGGAAGATGTCTATGAGTAATTTAAGCTTTTCAAACGACTGGCAGACCTGGGCGATAATTGTCGGATTAGGGTTCCCACTCTTAGTAGTTTTACTAGGAGAAGTTATTTATCATCTACAAAGGCGCGGTAGACCGCTGGCGGCTACGCTGCGGGTTGTAAAAAACCTCGTCCTGCCCGTCTTAATGCTGATGCTTTTAATCAGAAATGTCGTGAGGTTTGACGTTAACGGGAATTTTGCAAAGGTCGTCGAAACCCTGTTTTGGATATCTGTTATCTACGCTTCTCTCTCGCTGTTTAATGTGATTTTGTTTGAAGAAGCTGAGGCAAATACATGGCGGGGACGGATGCCAAAACTGCTGGTCGATCTTTCTAGGTTGTTTTTGGTGCTTGTGGGAAGCGCGATCGTACTGGCGGCGGTGTGGGGTGCAGATTTGGCGGGTCTTGCTACGGGATTGGGTGTTAGCTCGATCGTGATCGGTTTGGCGCTTCAGGACACATTGGGCAGCATCATGTCGGGCATTGCGCTGCTTCTGGAACGCCCCTTCAGCGTGGGTGATTGGTTGCGCATTGGAGATATCGAAGGTCAGGTAATTGATATCAATTGGCGCTCGGTTCGCCTGCTAACTCTCCAGCGCGAGGTGATTATCGTTCCCCATCAATTCGTTGGGAAAGAAATAATTCATAATTACAGCCAACCAGAACGCATTTACAACCAACGCATCAATATTGGCTTTTCCTACGATAGCCCCCCTAACCTCGTGAAGCAGGTACTGCTAAGTACAGCTTTGGCGACACAAGGAATATTAGCCGAACCCGAACCAGAGAGCAAAACCACATCCTATGATGAGACTGCAATTATCTATGAGGTGGAGTTTTTTATCGAAAACTTTGAGGATATGGAGCAGATACTCGATCGATTTATGACGCGAGTCTGGTACGCAGCGCAGCGAAACAACCTGACGCTATATCGCTACCGATACGAGTATGCTGTGGAAGCTGCTGATAAGGCAGATAGCGCTTCAAGTAAGTTAGCCCAAAGCTTGCACTCAATTCCCGGATTTATGCCTTTAGCTAGAGAACCAAAAAATTTGGATGACTTAACTAAGGGAACTATTTTGCAGAAATTTGGTGCGGGAGAGAAAGTCATCCGGCAGGGCGAGCCTGGTAATGCTTTGTACATTATCATTGCGGGTCAGGCTAAGGTCACAGTCACGAACAAGTTGGGCATGGAGTTGGAGGTAATGAATATTTTGCGCGGTGAGTTTTTTGGCGAGATGGCACTGTTTAGTGGGGAACCGAGTCCGGTATCGATCGTCGCCGTTGACGATTTGCAAGTTCTTGTTATTTACTCAGATGCTGTAAATACGATGATTGAACGTCAACCAAGCTTGGGGCGCGAGATAGGTCAAATTATCGAAGCGCGGAGCAAAGCGGTAAGTATGGCCATGCAGGCAGATGTTTCTTCCCATGCTGAAGTTGATTCTCTATGATAATTTTGAACTAAATTGATATCGAGTAACCAATTATTGGTCAATGCAAGTTAAAGGCCCAATAAATTACATTCAAAACTCAAAACCATCGATCGCCAAATGCCATTTTTTCTGATGCAGCCGATCGCAAACTTGGACTTTCTCAACCGCCAAATAAAGCTTAAATTCGGGCTTTTCTATGCCGCTGCGCCACATGATCAGAGCATCTTCTCCCGTGTCTTTGTAGTATCGTTTCCGCCGTCCTGCCTCTTTAAAACCAAATTTATTGTACAGAGACACGGCGGCTAAATTAGAGTCCCGCACTTCTAACGTTGCCCGTTCTAATTGTCTAGAGTGAGCCTTTGTTAGTAAAGCCCAAAGCAGAGCTTGTCCTAAACCCTGACCTTGAAAGCGAGGATGAATTGCCAAAATTGTAATATGAGCTTCTTCTAAAATTGCCCACAGGCAACCCAAACCGATCAGGGTTGGGGTAAGTTTTGAGTTGGGAGTGGCCCGCGAGGATGTCTCAACACTGAGCGGTTTTGAGTTGAGAATGCTGTTGGGCTCGATCGACTGGAGTTCGCTGTCGAATCTTTCTGATGCGCAGTCCCCGGTTTCCGATGCCCACAAACCCAGTAAATCGGTGTTAGGACTGCCTAACTCGCGCCCATAGCCTTCTAAAGTCCAAAGTCCGCCAAAACAGAGCCGATCGAGTTCTACTGCACTGTTGAGGTGTTCGGCGGCGAGATGTTTAATTTGTAGAAAACGCACGGCTGTAAATTGTACACTGGAAAACACGGTAGCGATTAGCTGTTTGTTGCTAGTTGTGAGTCATGACTCACAAGTCTCCAGACATTAGTCTACTGCCAACGACTGCTGACTGCTGATTAATGACTGCCGACTGCTGACTGCTGATTAATGACTGCTGACTAATAACCTAGGATAGTTATTGCGCGATGGTATCAACTCAATCTTTCGGGGTGGAATCGGGACTTAAGTATCTGTCTGAGTCTCAACAAGCCCTGCAACATCGATCGCCAAATCAAGAACTGTTACCGCTGACAGCCAGTGTTAACAGCAGCGATCGGTTGGAAATCGGAGGCTGCGAGGTGACAGCCTTGGTGGAGCAATTTGGCTCGCCGTTGTACATTTTAGACGAAGAAACGCTGCGGGCGGCTTGCACCCAGTACCGGGACGCTTTCGGGCGTTACTATCCGGGCGAATCTCAAGTGATCTATGCTTCTAAAGCTTGGAGTTGTTTGGCAGTTTGCGCGATCGCAGCTTCGGAAGGTTTAGGCATAGATGTCGTATCCGCCGGAGAAATCCACACTGCACTGCAAGCAGGCGTCAGCCCCGACAAAATCTACTTCCACGGTAACAACAAGTCCCGCGAGGAACTCCAGCTAGCTGTCGAAAACGGCTGCATTACCGTAGCCGACAATTGGCGGGATTTAGAGACTCTAGCAGAGTTGGGACAATTGGGTGTCAGCAGCCTCACAGGTGGGCCGACACGAATTATGGTGCGGTTTACTCCTGGAATTGAGTGTCACACCCACGAGTACATTCAGACGGGTCAAATCGATAGTAAATTTGGCTTCGATCCCAACTCGCTCGATCGAGTATTTACTTTCATCAGCCAACAGCCGTCCTTATTTTGCGTAGGAGTGCACGCTCACATCGGCTCTCAGATTTTTGAACTGCAACCCCATGACGATTTAGCCGAAGTCATTGTGCAGGCCTTGACTAAAGCACAGAGTTATGGTTTGCCAGCGACAGAAATTAATATTGGCGGCGGGTTGGGCATTCGCTATACTGAAGCGGACGATCCTCCCAGCATTGAAGATTGGGCTCGTACAATTTGCTCCGCAGTGGTAGCAGCTTGCGAGCGGCAGCAATTGCCATTACCAAAATTGCTTTGCGAACCGGGTCGATCGCTCGTCGGTACAGCCTGTGTCACTGCTTATACCGTTGGCTCTCAAAAAGTCATTCCGGGAATGCGGACGTATTTAGCTGTAGATGGAGGGATGTCCGACAATCCGCGTCCTATTACCTATCAATCAGTTTATCGAGTCCTCGCAGCCGGTAAAATGTCTGCTCCCTTAACGGAAACAGTGACAATTGCTGGGAAACACTGCGAATCAGGCGATGTTCTGATTAAAGATGCCAAATTGCCAGAGTGTCGGGCCGGAGATGTCCTCGCGGTTACGGCTACAGGGGCATACAATTACAGCATGGCTTCTAACTACAACCGAGTACCTCGACCGGCAGCAGTTTTAGTGAGAAATGGAGAAGTTAACACGATTATACAGCGGGAAACTTACCAGGATTTGCTAAGGCTTGACCGCCTTCCTGAACGACTCGGAGCTCAAAAGTTAAAAGTTAAAAGTTAAAAGTTAAAAGAAAGACAATCTATCTTTACTTAGTGATGATTGCTTTTTCACTTTTAAATTTTGCCTTGTTCAGTCACGCGATTGGATTGACACTCCCCGGTCTAAAAACACGGGGATTTTCAGCATATTCCTTATAACAACTGTTCATGGTTCACGGGTTCGAGTGCATCACGGTTCGCGGTTCACAGGCGGTAGCGTTCGATGAACCATGAACAATCAACAATCTGGCTTTGACTTTGCCCTGGTTCAGTCCTTATTGATTCAAGGGATCGATATTGGACTGGTTTTTGCCCTTGCGTATTTGGTGCTCGTCATTGTGGGCGAGCGCAGAACGCTGTGGATGGTACGGGGATTTATCATTTTGATGCTGGCGGCGGCGGTGAGCAACTGGGCTGGATTGAGGCTGTTGCACGTTGCCCTCAACAGCTTGGTGACTGGTTCGGCTGTGGCAATGGCGGTAATATTGCAGTCGGAGTTTCGCCGATTTCTGGAACAATTGGGTCGGGGGGAATTTCGGCAATTGTTTGGACGAGATCGCCGACCAAATCCCGAACCGGACAGCGTAATAGATGAAATTGTGGACGCTGTAAAAGAACTTTCGCAAAACCGCACGGGCGCTTTACTAATTATAGAAACAGATTCTCCGATCGACGATCGAGATTTTTCGGTGCCGGGATTAAAGCTAAATGCAGAAGTTTCTAAAGAATTGTTGCAGACAATCTTTCAGCCGCAAACTTTGCTGCATGACGGAGCTGTTTTGATTCGAGGTTCGCGGATCGTGTCGGCGGGGGTAATTTTGCCTTTGTCCGATCGCAGCGCGTCGCGGCAGTTGGGAACTCGCCACCGGGCGGCGATGGGGATTACGGAACGGGTGCAAGCTTGCGTGTGCGTGGTGGTGTCCGAAGAAACGGGTTCTATTTCTTTAGCCCAGATGGGAATGTTAAATCGACCTTTGACTAGCAGCAAACTTAAGGAATTGCTGGAAGCAAAGCTGTTTCCGTCGGAGGGAGAAAGAGCTGTGGCTCCAATTCCGATCGGCAATCTCGGACGCCAGATAGGATTGAAGGGAGTGACGCTATTAAAACGGATACTGCGCCGTTAGTCGGGTAATCGGGAGAAACCATGAGTCAAGGAATTTGCTTGGAAAAGTTGCCGGAGGATCTGCAACAAGAACTACTGCCTAAGCACATAGCAGTGATTATGGACGGGAACGGGCGCTGGGCTAAGAATAAGGGGTTGCCGCGGATTGCGGGACACCGCCGAGGAGCTAGCACTCTGAAGGAACTGCTGCGCTGCTGCAAAGATTGGGGGATTCCTGCTTTAACGGCCTATGCTTTTTCGACGGAGAATTGGGGGCGGCCGGCTGGGGAGGTGGATTTTTTAATGAGTTTGTTTGAGGGTAAGCTGCGCCAAGAATTGCGGGAGATGGTGGACGAGGACGTGCAAATTCAATTTATGGGGAATTTGCAGGCTTTGCCGAAGTCTTTGCAGGCGGAAATCGAGCGTTCTGTGACGGCAACTCAGCACAATCAGGGAATTCTGTTTACGGTGGCGACGAATTACGGGGGGCGTCAGGAGATTGTACAAGCTTGTCGGGCGATCGCCACTCAGGTGAAAGAGGGGAAGCTGCAGCCGGAGGAGATTGATGAGGTTTTATTTAAACGCTATTTGTATACTGCTGATGTTTGTGACCCGGATTTACTGATCCGGACGAGCGGGGAAATGCGGTTGAGCAATTTTCTCCTATGGCAAATGGCTTATTCAGAAATTTACATTACTGAGACGCTGTGGCCGGATTTCGATCGATCGGAGTTTCACCGCGCTTTGTCTACTTATCAGCAACGCAACCGCCGATTTGGCAAAGTCTAACGATTTTGGATTTTAGATTTTAGATTTTTTGGTTAATTTTTCAGTTTTCAAGTAGGTGTGGATTCTGAGGGAGCATCTCCATGAAAGTAAAAAACGTTTTTACGACCGGCGAGCGTCCCGCACAGCAAAATACAGCAAGGGTCCCACTCGCAATCCCATGTAAATGCTTGCACGGTTGATGGTTCTTACCTGGATTCCCCATCTAAAATCTAATACCAATTCCACTCATCTCCCGCTCAACATAACGATTTTAGATTTGAGATTGGAGGACAAATCTAAAATCTAAAATCTAAAATCTAAAATCTAAAATCTAATTAGGGGCCGGAGAAAACGGCAGATTCAATGTCCTGACGCGAGAGGGAGTATTTGAAGGCTCGCTGAATATCTTGGCCGTCGGCTCCAGCATTGATGTAACGGATGGTGAGTTGGTCGATATCGAGGGAAAGTTCTGCTTTCCAGGTAGGTCGATCGATCTGCCAGGAGTGGAGTTCTTGCCGGTCTTGCTGGCAGCCGCGGCTTTTTAGCCACTGCTCGATTTCCGGGAGCGGATGGTTGTACAAAGGAGTGTCAGCGGAAGGAAGAGTCATGGGATTTTAGATTTTAGATTTTAGATTTTAGATTGAGGATTGGGGATTGAGGATTTTAGGCTTGGGATTGGGGATTGAGGATTGGGGATTTGGGATTTGAGGCTTTAATTGCCGCGAATTAAGCCGATCGCGATCGCCAGTACCAAACATCCGATTAAGCTAGCTCCCATGATAAACAGAGCGAACATTTCTCCGGGGGAAAGAGGTCGATCCGTGGGATCTAGGTAAGCGGAGTTGTAAGTTTTTTTGCCCGAGCCCGAAACCGGAGTATTGAAGCCTGGGGGCGGCGCAATCACGTTCAGGCGAGAATAGCCTATTTTGAGGTCGTAGGCGAGGCGACGTTCTGGGTTGCTGAGGGTGGCGTAGGCGTTGTTGAGCTGCTGAAATTTGGCGGTGGCGACTGCGGGCGACAGGTCGGTGGTATCGGGATGGTAGAGTTTGCTCAGTTCCCGGTACGAGCGCCGAATTTCGATCGCAGAGGCTGAAGGATGCAGCCCTAACAAGCTGTAATGAGTGGAACCCAAGGGGGTTTTTTCGGGTATTTTTTGACTTTTGTTTTTTGCAGTTGCCTCGTTTCCTGCCACCGAAGCCCCTCTCTGCCTATTGTTTATAATTTTCTATCTATTTTAGCCCAGAGTTGAGGGTAGCGCCACAGTCTGCGATGTCGAGGGGTTGAGGGTGGGCGATCGGCGACGGCAAGTAACATCAAACTCAGCACCAAGATATTCATGCCGTCCGCTTCATCGATTTGTTATGCGACTTACTGCGTGTTTGAGATATGTGACTCACCGATCGATTGGGTAAGCCGATTTCGCCAGAACCTTTTCTCGACACTGCGAATATTTTCTTCATCTCTGAGTTTATCCAAGTAAAGCAGCAAATACTTCAATTCATTATCCGTCTCATCCCCCTCAAAGGGGTTTACTCGCACCAGATTGCCATAGCTGCGCTCCCACTTTTGAGGCGTATCATCTACTGCAATAATTGACTCTAGACGATAACCTTTGCGCTTGACCTTTTTGATATTTTTCCGATTGTAATATTCAAACCATTCAATATCGTAAGCAACTGTGCAGCGATCGCTTGCCCACACAAACGATAAACTTTTAGGATTTTTAAAGATGGCTGACACAATTGCGATCGCATAAGACGGCGTTGAAGATGTCCAAACTGCAACCTCAAACCAGTCTAAGCAATTTTTCAAAAAGACATCAAGAAACGGTCGTTTGTAAATGTGATAGGGATCTACTAAAAAGTCAGCTTGCCGATGGAGAGATGCTTCGGTAGCATAAATTAAAGTTTCATCAAGATCGAGGATCAATAGTTTTTTGGGAGCATCCATAATCAAAAATTGTTCATCACTATGTCTGACGCCAATCCTGTACCCAATTACTTTAAGCTATGAATCGCCCGAGCGCAAATTTTGCACATCCTCAACGCTAAGCCCGCTAACTTGGCTAATCGTGGCATTATCTAGCTGTGAAATTAATTGTCTGGCGATCGCGATCGCCTTTTCTCGCATTCCTTCTTCTCGTCCTTGTTCTCGTCCTTGTTCTATGCCTTGTTCTATGCCGTCCTGAACAGCCTTAATAATTGCTCCCTGTTGGTCATAAATAAACTGTTCTCTTCTGTCCAAATCTTCCACTTCCTCTCTGCTCAAACTGGCTTGATTCGCAATATTAAAAGCTTCATGTATTTCTGGTATGCTATCCATTGTTTCTGGAACCGATGTCAGACTTCTCGCATTTTTCATAAAATAAATCCATTTGTCTGCTAAAGTTTCAAGTTCCTCCTGTCCTTTGGTAAACTTTGGCAACTCTACAAACACTAAATCCAGCTCGTTTTCGGGATAAGTCAAATTTGTCTTGACTTCTTTGAACACAAACCTGGAAATAAATTCTGGGCTGTTAGGAAACATTTCAAAATCAGTAATTGTCAGAGCAATTACTGGCTTCAGCATTCGATATCCTTGGGCTGCTTCCAATTGAAAAGCGTAAGTCTTCGCTGCATTGTACAAAACTCGTTTCCCAAAAGACTGGACGTTGAGCACTTGCATTTCAATAATTACTAAAGTGCCATCGTTGAGTTTTGCTTTCACATCCAGATAAGTATCTTTCAAACCTTCAAGTTTTGGAGGAAGATTCGGGTTGATAATTTCTAAGTCTTCAATGGTGGGATTGCCTTCATAAATTAGAGCGTTGAGAAAGCTAATTAGAATGTCTTTGCTTTCTGAGGAACCGAATATTTTTTTGAAGGCGTAATCGGTTTTTGGGTTGATAAATATCATAGTTGTCAGATTTAGCTTTGAGGTTATTGGTTTTGTGACGAACCAACGGGATTGGATCTGGGTCAAACTGCTGATTTTGTTTCAGGTAATGATTTGACATTTTCCTGCAAATGTGCATTGGCGATCGCCAGCACAGGCTCATCGTCCCTGTGTTCCTCATCAATATCAATGGGAATTTGGCAAGAAATCAGTTCTGTGACGATGCGATCGCCCAGAACATCTTCCCAATCCTGCAACTGTTCTCTGGCTTTGATCGGTGTATTGATAGCTACGTCTACGCCCATTTGCTGAAGGTTGAGGCTGTGGGCTGTCGATCGGCGGTTGACACACTCCACCAGCCAAACGCTCAATCCGACTGCTGCCATCAAAGGCAAGACAATCCGATAATCGCGGGTTAATTCAAACATCAATAGGATGGCTGTCAGCGGTGCTCTGGCACAGCCGGCGAGCACGGCGGCCATTCCCACCATTGCGTAGGCGGGAGGGCCGGCGACTCGATCGCTCATTGCCGGCAGCATTTCCAAAAAGAGTCCGTAAGCCGAACCCAGGGAAGCTCCCAAAAACATCGCCGGAGCGAAGATACCGCCCACTAAACCGCTGCCGAGGCTGATTGCTGTCATCGCCAGTTTGACAAACAGCAGCAGCAGCAGCAAAGGCAAGGAAAATTTAACATCTTGGAGCATTGCTTGGACTGTTTCGTAGCCAACACCCAAAATTTGAGGAAATTGCAGGGCCACTAAGCCGACGCAGGCCCCGCCGATGATGGGCTGAAGCGGCCGGGGCAGTTGTCCGAGCCAAGCAAATCCTCGGATTTTGCCTTGAAAACAGCGATCGGCTAATTGAATTGCTTCTGTGTAGGCTAGAGACACTCCGCTCGCCAAAAGTCCCAATCCCATGTACAGAGGCAGTTCTAGGGGGCTGCGGACATCGTAGACTGGCAAAGAAAAAGCCGGCTGAGCTCCCAAGCAGATTTGAGCGATGAGCGCGGAAACTACCGCCGAGAGCAAGACAACGCTGACTGACGAAGTGGCAAAGGTGCTGCCGAGCACGACTTCTAAGGCAAAGAATACTCCGGCGATGGGAGAGTTAAACCCGGCGGATAAACCTGCTGCTGCTCCGGCGCCGAGGAGCAAGCGCTGCCGTTCTGGGGAGAGCTGCAAAACTTGAGCCAGCAGCATTCCGAAGTTGGCGCCGATTTCGACGCTGGGGGCTTCCGGGCCGAGGGAGGCGCCGGTGCCGAGGGAAACTGAGGCTGCCATCATTTTGGTGATGGGTTTGAGGGGGGAGAGTTCTTGCAGGCCGCGGGTGGCTGCAATTAAGGAAGACATATTCGGGCCAAAGTCCCGAAACCGCCAGCGCATCAGCCCGATGATGACTCCGCCGAGGGTGGGAATGCAGGCTAGCGTCCAAGAGCCTTTCGAGGCGATCGCCCCCATGAAGTCTTCCAGCATCAGGCTGTGGATGAAGTGGATGAGATAGTGAAAGGTGACGACGCCTGCGCCCGTAACTCCCCCTATGACTAGGGAGAGGATGAGCAGGAGGGTTTCTGGGCTGGGGTGCAGGCGGTTGAATAGCGGGCTTAGGCGGGAGGCTTGGGGAGTTGCTGCGGTTGGCCCGGGTGGCGGCAGATCCACAGGAGGGGTGACTCTCATTTAGCGGTTAATTCTTCTGTGAGAAGTTAGATAAATATTACATTTTATTTCTTTTTTTAATTTTGAGTGATTTTACGGGAATTGACAAGTTAATTAAGGCGTATTTTAGGGGGGGGATTTTTGGGGCTGGCGGTTGGGATGGAATGACCGATTAAGAGAGTCAGCACATTTGGCGCAATTGTATTCTCAGTTACATTCAAACTTAGATAGACTCTCGCGATAATGCTAATTAAGTATATTTACAGTGTTGGCGCTTGGGGCGATCGCATCAGTGAACTTGTAATATCGTATAACTCCATGAAACACAACATTCCGATTAAAGAATTGGTGATTTGAGATTTTACCTTAAAACCACAAATCTCAAACCACAAATATCAAATCTCAAATCCCTCGCGCATAATATCAGATCGGTTGTTGAGTGGGCGGGATTCTTGGTCTGGGTTTGGCGATCGACATTAGCGGATCCCCGATGGTGGCTACTTTCCAGGGAGGGGATTCTAGCTGGCGTGCTGCGATTAAAAAGGGTGCCCCTCGCTTCAGGCGATCGACCATTAATTTAGGCGGAATAAATGCAGATAAAAGAGGTTCGTTGACGCTGCCAATATATGCGTAAGCACCATTTTGTAGCCACCTTCCGGCAACGGTGTTTGTGTCATCTGGGGCTGCTGCTGACCAACTGTGGATCATGTGGATTGCTGCGGGAAATTGGAGTTTTGGTATGTCCTCGACAGAAGCGTCGCCGTTGCCGACTTGAAATGATTTTGGATAGCCTTTGGAATTCATTAATATTAAGTCAAATCTCCAGGGTTTTGAGGCTAAACTCCGCCACTTTTCCAAGCTAGATTCGGGTTTCTGCACTACTTCGACATTCAAACCTATGGTATTTAGTCCGCTAGCTGCTTCCTCCATTTCATATTTTCCCCAATTTCCTTCCTTGGGGTAACTGTCATAAAGCATGGCGGTTTCGGTATCGAGAAATAACGCGCACATGGCTTGATAGATCGATCGTACTTCGGAGCCGTAAATCCAGCCGACAGCCGCCCAGCGTTCGCCGTTGGGGTGCCTTCCCAAACCGTCGGTAACGGCTAGTTGTTCGTCTGGTTTTTCAGGAGATTGATATTTTACGGCTAGTTGGCGTACAATGGTTATTGTGTCGATCGGGTCTGCGAGTTGAGAATAAAAAAATCCGGTTGATTCGACGGCTTTTGTAATTGCTGTTTGCAGAGTTTTCCACTGTGTATTATTAAGGGTATCGTTGGGTTTTCCGAAGTTGCCTTCTAGAAATACTAAAGGTTGACCGTGAGCGGCTGCTAAGGCAACTGCTGCTGAGCGTGCGGGGTCATTTTCTGATGTGATTACTACTCCTGGCGGCTCCCAGCCGAGTTGCGTCCATTTTGCTTTTAAGGTTTGAGTATCGGTGGCATTCCAGGCTGCTGCTGCGGCGTTCCGCATTAATTGTTGGAGTTTTTGACCTTTTGGCAGTTGCTGTTTGATGCTTGGCAAACGCACTATTTCTTCGGGTTGAAAGCGCTGCAAAAACATGGGCGCATATTTTTTGTCTTCGATGAGAATAGGCCAGTTTCCTTTGAGATTCCATTTTTGGATTGCTGCTAAGAATGTGGCTTCGTCGGGTACTAAAACTATGCGGTTAACTGTTGGTATGTTGGATCGGATGATGGCGGCTCGAAGGCCTGTTTGAATTGGCCAGGGTTCTTGTTTGGCTGAGGCGGGAAGTTGAAAGGGTTTTGTGAGAAAGCTGCACGCTGTTAATTGCTGTGACAAGCATAAAAATAGTGTTAATACTAGCAGTATAATTTGTAGTCTTTTGTGAAATTTCATTTTTTAACCGCAGATTGAAGCAGATTAACGCGGATTAACGCAGATGCAGAGGGGTTCTGTTAATAGATTCCGGGAAGTAGTTTTTTGACTCGCTGGCTGTATTGTGAATAGTCTGGATATTTTTCGGTTAACCAGGTTTCTTCGCGGCTGGCTTTAATGTCGAAAAATATTATTAATATTGGGCTGGCTATTAAGTGGGATATGCTCATTTGAAAAAGTGTCCAACCGAGGGCTGCTAAAATTAAGCCACTGTATAATGGATGTCGCACTATTCCGTAAATGCCTGTTTGGATTAATTCTCCGTTTTCTATGGGATACGGTAAAGGTGTGAGGTTTTTTCCTAAGTCTATCAATGCTTTGATGATGAAAATTAATGCGGTTAAGCCGAGAATACTTGCTACAATCCAGGTAAGAGCAAGTAATTGAGTTGATTGAATTTTAAATCCTGGAAGTTGATAAACTGGTAAGATTGCAAATCCTGCGAGCAATGCTCCTTGAAGCAAAACTAAATATTCGCCGCGACTGTTATTGCGCCAGCCTTTGCGCGTGAATCCCCAGTCAGTTAAGATTTTCATAATAGAAGGAAGAAGGAAGAAGGAAGAAGGAAGAGGGAAGAGGGAAGAAAGGAGAGGGGAGAAGGAAGAGGTGAGAACAAAGTGAACTGTAGGTTGGGTAGAGTGAAGTAAAACCCAACCTACGGCGAACAGCGAACAGTCAACAGTCAACACTCAACAATTAACAAATTTATTCTCGCCAAGGACGTGTCATTAATTCTAATTGGTTGACTTCATCTTGGCTCAAATTCCAGCCTAATGCGCCTGCATTTTCTTGGGCTTGTTTGGCGGTTTTGGCGCCGGGAATGGGAATGACTCCGTTTTGGCATATCAACCAGTTTAGGGCAACTTGGGCGGGAGTTCGATCGCGCTTTTTGCCCATCTTCCGCAGCGTGGACATGACTAATTCAATTTTGTCGAGGCCGCTTTTGCTGAAGCGGGAGTCCATTTTGCGGGCTCCTGTAGGTGGTTCTTGGGCTGTGTATTTGTCGGTGAGCAATCCTTGGGCTAAGGGGCTGTAAGCTAAAATTGTGACCCCCAATTCGCGGGCTGCACTCACAATTCCTTGTTTTTCTACTTGCCGCGACAGCAAGGAGTACCGGACTTGATTTGTTGCTAGGGGAACGCCTCTGGCTGCTAGTATTTTGTGGGCTTGGCGCATCTGTTCTACTGAATAGTTGCTGACTCCTACTGCTTGAATTCTGCCTTGTTTTACTTCGTCGGCTAAGGCGTTCATCAGGGTTTCTTGACTTAGTAAAAAAGCAAACGGCCAGTGCACTTGGTAGAGGGCTATTTGTTCTACTTGCAAGCGTTTTAAGCTGGCACTCAAAGCGTCGGAAACAGATTTTCCTGTAATCCGCCAAGGTAGGGGGCCGAATTTGGTGGCTATTTGCACGGGTTGGGTGGTTTTTTTGAGAAACTGCCCCAGTAATTCTTCTGACAAGCCGTTACCGTAGACTTCGGCTGTGTCGAAGAAGTTGACTCCGCTGTCTAGGGATGTTTTGAATGCTGCTTCGACTTCGGCAGCGCCGTAGTTGCTGCCGTAGTTCCAAAATAGTTTGTCGCCCCAAGCCCAAGTTCCGACGCACAGGGGAATGACGGCTGGGCCGTTTTGTCCTAGGGTAATGGTTGTCACGGTTGGTAAATCCACAGTTATTGATTCTCTTTATTTTTATATGAATTTATACGAATAATCGCGATCGAGCTTCTAGCCGGGGGAGGAAACGTGGCTGGTGGCGATATCTCAGTTACTATAAATGCAAATGCTGTGTTTATTTGAATAGTTATGTCGATCGACCGTTTGCCAGATTCAAGATTAACAGATTCCGCGACTCCTGCCATCAAGAGAGTTTCCCTCGTGACGATGTTCCGGTTGGGTTTGTTTCAGATGGGATTGGGCATGATGTCGATTTTGACGCTGGGGGTGCTCAATCGCGTGATGATTAAAGAGTTGGCGATTCCGGCTACTGTGGTGGCTGGTACGCTGGCCATGCACCAGTTTGTCGCCCCGGCTAGGGTGTGGTTCGGGCAAATGTCTGATGCTAAGCCTTTGTTTGGCCATCACCGCACGGGTTATGTGTGGGTAGGAAGCGTTTTGTTTGTGATTTCTGCTTTTTTGGCGGTACAGGTAATGTGGGGCTTGGGCGGCAGTTTGGAGGCTGTGGGGTGGACGACTGCTACTTACGGTTGGGTGGGTTTGTTGGGTTTGATTTTTGCGCTTTACGGTATTGCTATTTGTTCGAGTTCGACTCCTTTTGCTGCTTTGTTGGTGGATGTTTCGGATGAGGAAGATCGATCGAAGTTGGTGGGTGTGGTGTGGTCGATGCTGATGGTTGGTATTATTATCGGGGCGATTATTAGCAGCGGTTTGCTGAAGCAAATTGATGGGGATGTGTCGCGCGAAGTGTTGCAGGCTTCGATTAACGGTTTGTTTGTGAAGGTGCCGGCGCTTGTTTTACTGTTGGTGGGGATTGCGACTTTTGGGGTTGAGAAAAAGTATTCGCGGTACGGGGTGCGATCGAGCGCAGTGAATCGAGAAGATAAAATTACTCTGGGAAGTGCGCTGCGGATTTTGACTGCTAGCCGTCAAACCGGTTTATTTTTTACTTTCCTGCTGATTATGACAATTTGCTTGTTTATGCAGGATGCGGTTTTGGAACCTTACGGCGGGGAAATTTTTAAGATGCCGATTTCGGAAACTACTCGCTTGAATGCTATTTACGGTACTGGTACTCTGATCGGTTTGGGTACTACTGGTTTTTTTATTGTGCCCCGAATTGGCAAGCAAAATACGATTAGGTTGGGCTGTTTGTCGGTGGCGACTTGTTTAGGTTTGATTATTTTATCGGGATTCACAGGTAATCCAATTGTGTTTAAGTCGGCTTTAATGTTGTTTGGTTTAGCTTCGGGAATTACAACGACTGGTGCGCTGAGTTTGATGTTGGATTTGACTGCTGCGGAAACTGCGGGGACTTTTATTGGTGCTTGGGGTTTGTCGCAGGCGATGGCGCGGGGTGTGGCGACGGTTAGCGGCGGTGCTATTTTGGATTTTGGCAGGAGTTTGTTTGGGGTGCCGATGTTAGCTTACGGGTTAGTTTTTGCTGTGCCGGCTGCGGGTATGATTCTGGCTGTTTGGCTGTTGGGTAGGGTGGATGTTGGGGAGTTTCAGGATAATGCTAAAAGTGCGATCGCCACTATTTTGGAAAATGAATTAGACTGATGTTTTGTCAGTTGGTCGGTGTCAGTTGTCAGTTGGCCTGTGGCAGTTGTTAGTTCCAATACTCAATAACCAATAACTAATAACCAATAACTAATGACTAATTTTTGGGATTCTATTTTAAGTTTTGCACGGGTTACTGTCGAGAGAGTCGGACAGAAGTTGTTGCAAGATTTCGGTTCCGTGCAAGCGGATGAGAAGGATGACGGCAGTTTGGTTACGAAATCCGATAATTGGGCGGATGCGGAGATTAGAAGTGCGATCGCATCTGCTTTTCCCACTCACGGGATTTTAAGTGAGGAAGGAGAACAGGTTTTCCCAGATACTGAATGGTGTTGGGTTGTCGATCCTTTGGATGCTACAACTAATTTTGCTAGGGGAATTCCGATTTGGGGTATTTCTTTGGGTTTGTTGTATCGCGGAACTCCGGTTTTTGGCTACGTGCATTTGCCGCCAATTAATCAGTCTTTTCACGGTTTTTGGGCACCTGATTTGGCGGGCGGCGTGTTTGACAATATGCCTCAAGGTGCGTTTTTAAACGGGCAGCACATTCGGCCGAGTGCTGATAAAATGAGCGGCAATCATTTTTTTAATTTGTGTTCGCGGAGTGTGGGAATCGGGCCTCATCTTCCGAGTAAAGTTCGGATGTTGGGCATGGCTAGTTACAATTTTTTGACTGTGGCTTCGGGTGTGGCTATGGGAGGGGTGGAAGCGACTCCGAAAATTTGGGATATTGCGGGGAGTTGGGTAATTGTGAAGGCTGCTGGTGCGGTTTGGTTGCCGCTGGAATCCCAGGGGATTTTTCCGCTGGAAGTGGGGAAGAATTACGGTAGGATTTCTTATCCGACTTTGGTGATGAATCGGCAGGAGTTGGTGTCGGTGTTTTTGCCGTTTGTGGAGGCTTGGAAGAAGAAAAAAATGGGGTAATTTAGGTGAATCGAAGCTATCCCGTAGGAAATCGAACAATTGTTAAATAAAACTGCAGGGCAGGCGTAACGGAGGAGTCTCCCACGCCTGCCGTGCTGTTTGGAAGAAATATACCGACCGATGACCGATGGTTTTAAGTATGCCTACTCTTGTCTATTTCTGGCAATCTGCGATCGGGTGGTTTTGTTTTACGTCGATCGGGTGATGCGGTGCTGGTACAATTTGTGGTAACTTTTCCACGAGGTATTATCTCTAGGAAATAAAATTATGCCCGTTTTCAAGTAGAGGCACATTGGAAAATACGTTTACTGCGGTGTTGGAAAAAGTAGATGAGTGGTATATTGGCTAGGTTGAAGAGTTAGCCTCTGGGAAGATACAAGAATAAACCTTGAAAGAAACTTGGAAAAGTCTGCGATTTGCGATCGGGCTAATCATGATAGCACAATTCTCGCATCCGATTTGCTGACAGCGGCAGTCCCAATTCTACCAGCGTTTGTAAATACTCGTCAGGCGTTTTTGGCGGATTTTTGAGCCTGATTCTTTGTTTCTCGGCTGCTTTGCATACACCTTCAAACTTTAAGTTGAGAAAGCGCAGAATTAACTGATCTGGGTGCAGCGGTTGAATGTTATATTGTTTAAGATTCTCAGCAGGAAAATCCCTGAGATTGAAAGTAACGATAAAATCCGCCCGAGAATGAATTGCTGCTGCTAGAACGTGCCGATCGCCCGGATCGGGAAGTTCCAACTCTGGTATAATTGTCTCGTAGCCAGTCACCACACAATTTTTAATGCTTGCATTCATCAGATTTTTGGTTCTGGCAAGCTGTTCTAATGTGAGATTTGGATTGTTTTGAAGCACGTTTCTCATCCACTCGCCGTGAATCTCTTCTGTCCACCTCGGCTCAAACACATCACCAACTGCTAATTCCATCAGAAAATCGCGGAGTGCGGCTGAATACAAAACATTAGCATCGCAGACAACTTTTACAATTTCCATGAGTTAGTCGTACAAACCGAGTGCTTCTGATTCTGCGACAAGTTCGTCAAGTATTTTACTTCTTTTGTCATAATCCTGCTTTTTATATTTCATTACATCTTCATAACGTATTCGGCGACAGGTACTTACCATTTTGTAAGGAATTTCGCCAGAATCTAGCAACTTCCACACATACTCGCGCGAGACATTCAGTATGGCCTCAACCTGCCAGATATCGAGTTCCTCAGTAATTGGAATCATGTTAACAGTATTGCCGCTGCTTGTCTGTTGCAAAATTGCTAACAGTAATGGCAACGCTGCGGCAGGTATGTCAATTGTCTTTCCCTCTTTTTCGTTTAATATCAATTTTAGGGATTCGCCAGACGGATGATTTTGTAAGTGCGATTCTAAAGCGCGGCTGCTGGTTTTGGCAACCGCTGCTTCTGCTGCTGTCGGCAAAGCAGGTGCTGAGTCGGGATCTCCGGTGAATGTCATGTTAATTTGGGGGTGAGAATAACAGGCGATCGACTACGATCGTAGCAATTTTTTTGCGAGGCGATCGCACTTGATGGAGCCAGCAAAATAACAGATGCTGGGATTGGGACACAACAATGTTGTGTCCCTAATGCAAAATGAATTTATTGCCTCATGCAATTAATTTCGACAGCACATTAGACAACTTAGCACCGAGATTCTCCACAGAGTCCTGCTGTTTGGGATCTTTCATCGTACCGTCAGCATTAAATGCTTCAAAAGCTTGGGGAACTGCTTTCTGATCGGGGAGCACCAATACGTTAATATTCCCCAGGATCGATCGCAAATGAACCAATCCCCGCAAACCGCCGATTCCGCCTGGGGAAGCACTCATAATTACCGCTACTTTGCCAGTAAATGCCACCAATCCCGGTTCACCCGGTGCTGGGCGCGATACCCAATCGATCGCATTTTTCAGCACAGGCGTAATTGAACTGTTATACTCAGGAGAAGCTATCAAAAACCCGTCATGCGCTACCATCAATTCCTTCAAGTGCCGAGCATTTTCTGGCATTCCCTCTTTGGCTTCTAAATCTTCGTCAAATAGCGGCATCGGCAAATCGCGCAAATCTACATAAGTAACTTCTGCACCCGCCGCCCTAGCCCCAGCCGCCGCAACTTTTACCAGCAGTTTGTTGTAGGATGCTTCGCGGGTACTCCCGGCAAATGCAAGTATTTTTGGTCTATTGTTCACGGTATTTCCTGATATTTTGACAAGATAATCTTGACATTTCCAAGATAAATTTTAGCAAAGGAAGGGGGTCGCTGTCTCTTTCCTTAAGATATATTAGTTAAATAAACTGTCACCAATAAAAAACCGGGCAGGCGTGACGGAGGAGTCTCCCACACCAGGCGCGCGGTTTGTAGTAAATATAACCGACCGATGACCGATATGTAAAGTGTGCCTTGGTGCATCGAGTTTCTGCAATCTGCGCTCGGGCGATTTAATTTTGTGCGATCGGGTGATGCGGTGGGGTAAAGTTTATATTAAGTTCGATCGTCGATCGCGCAATCTTTGGGTAACATTCAACTTAAGAAACACCAAAATAATTTTTGAGGAAATACAAAACTGCATTACAAAAAGGCTGGTATCGCCCTTGTGCATTCATTTGTTGACAAACTTGAGCTAATAATTCGGCCTCTTGCTGTGTCATGATTCCCTGCAATGCTTCAAGTGCTTGAATTCGTCCCTGCATTAAGTCATAATGATTGAGTCCCAAAACTTCAATGGTTGTTTGAGCATCTTTTTGGTGAGCTAAATTATTGGCAGTTGGCAGTATCTCACCAGTGCTAGAGTAATTAAAAAATTCTTCACAGTTGGCTTGTAGTGGCGAAACTCCGATCGCAATATCCCCCTTCTTATTGCCACAATACTCTGGCCAACAATACTGTGGCTTATTTGTATCTCTGCCACAAGAAGCTAGCATATTTGTGTACTCAACAGATAATTCTGCATCAGTCTTGCTCTGAGGGTCTAGATGTTCAATATGGCTATTACTTGGGTCAACACTCTTACAGCAGTAGCAGCAAATATAGCCTTGTTCACTTAGCAAAGAATTGTGTACCGCTGCTTTCTCAGGGTTGGAAAGATATTTGTAAGCAGCATAGTTGACACCGAGAGACTTCTGTGTAGCCTTCCAGTCGGAAAAATTTTGAGGTTCTTTACCCTTTTGAATATATTTCATTTATTGAGAATTTCCTTGCGTTGAATTAGCCAATCTGCTCTCACAAATTCAGGATCTTCTTCTCCCATTCTGTGTGCTAATTCTTGGCGAAATTGCCGTGCCTCTCCGAGTTCGCCCTTGTCTATCAAGCCAAACAATTTACGTAAATCTTCCTTAATTTGCTGCGGACGTTCTGGA
The DNA here is from genome assembly GCF_013179805.1 of Microcoleus asticus IPMA8. Classification (GTDB taxonomy): domain Bacteria; phylum Cyanobacteriota; class Cyanobacteriia; order Cyanobacteriales; family Microcoleaceae; genus Microcoleus; species Microcoleus asticus. Next base: position 36,106 of record NZ_SRRZ01000008.1, read on the forward strand.
GTTTCCATAAGCGTTTCTAGAATCCGATTGCTATCTTTCCCAAAGGATGGTACTCGATCGATCGCAATTCCTTCAGATGTTGACCTCAAAAGATGAACCCATTTGAGATCGCTGATTACCTGTGGCGAATGAGTCGTAATTATAAACTGGCAATTTGGGAATGTTTTTTTCAGATTCGGAATAATCGCCCGTTGCCATTTTGGGTGCAAGTGGAGCTCAATCTCGTCAATCAAAACAACGCCGGAACCCTCAAGCGGATTGCAATCTGGATTCGGATTTGCGATCGCCAAACGCCTTGCTAAATCTCCTGCTAGTGCTAACAAGCATTTTTCACCATCGGATAGTTGATTGACGATCAGTTCATCGCCTTCTTTGTTTACAGTCATTCGCAAAGGCGATCGCCTAACCCGTAAATTTGACCAGCCGTCTAGTAAGTTAGCGATCGCATATCTGACTGCTTCTAGTTGGCGATCGCGATACTGATCAGAATCATTTAGTCGTATTTCGTTTTCTAAATCTTCCCGATCTCTAAACCATTCAAAAAAGCGCCTAAAATCGATCTGCCCTCCAATGAGAACCTCCTCATAAGCAGTTTGCTCAAACAAATGTTTCGTCCTAATCTTCAACAGAATATCAATTACGGCACGGTTAGTTGGGTAGTAAACAGCCAGAGGCAATGCTGCGTAAGAATTAGCCTCTAACTGACTGTTTATGCGATCGACAACTCTTTTTAAGTCCCCAATGTTGCTGCTAGTATCCTTGTTTCGCCCTTTCCTGACCTTGGTTAAAGACCATACCACTTCCGGCCAGTCATTGATTGAAATTGTAATTTCGTTGTGAGTTTCTTTGCATCCGTTTTTGATATCATCTTCGGTGAACAAAGGTCTATTACTATTGGAAGTTTGAATTCGCTTGGTCAGCCAAAAGAGAAGAATAGCCAAACACTCAAGTATGCTGGACTTCCCCACACCGTTGATACCGATGAACACAGTCGGCTCATCTGTATCAAACTCCAGGGTCAAATCGCTGAAGCCTCGGAATGAGTTCATTTTTAGACGCTTGACTTTCACGATTTGGTTCTCCCTCTGGCTTAGTGGGTTATATTTTTGAAATCATATCAAATCAATGCTTCCAAACAAAGTCAGCAATGGGTCTATCTGCCGACAAAGGAAGATTTTCAGTGGAATTGAATAAAACCGATCGCACTTTTACATTCCCGACTCCCAAACGCCTCTCGACGCGACTGGGAATGCCGTAACCGTAAATAATATGTCCTTTACCCGCCAACACCACAACTTGATAGTCGGGGTTTGCTTTGACAAATTCAGCTATTTTTTCCGCCATAGTTTCGTCCCACAAAACTTGGGCTTGCAAGAATCTTTCAAAAGCCGTACTATTTCCCTGTGCTGCCTTTTGGTGTTGCTGGTAAACTTCTAGCAGCATTTGCCGGTATTCGGCGTTGTCGGTGCGAATTTCGGATATTGGCGGAATGTGCTTTTTTTCCTCGGCTGTGAGGCTTTCTAAACCTTGACTGGCAACTTTTCTCGTTACTTCGGATGGTGTATTTAAGGCGAGGACAGGTAGTTGATTTTCTTTGGCAAACCGCAAAATGGGGGCGTAAGATTCCCAGGGAAAGCGCCACCTGCGATCGTACTCTGTTTGCTCGACTAATTGCTCTTCAGTCAGTTTACCTGCTAAGTAGTTGTCGATCGCGCTTTGAAAGGGGCGCTGAAACATTTCTAGGGCGATCGCAATTTTCCGATTTTGCCGCTGCATTTCTCGGATAATCTTTAGTTGAGCTTGATGGTCTTCCGCGCTATCGTGGGTTTCTCCCAGATACACGACTTTCGCGTTTACCAACTGTTGCAGAATCTCTTGGTTAGTGTAAGTCTGTGGAGGTTGAGGGTTCGCCGTCGTTTGCGCTGTCACTGCACTGCTGCACAGCAGAAAGATACTCAGCGATAAGGCGCACAGTTTGATGAGTTTGGTTGTTTTCATATAGATATTATGCCGTTTCTCGCAGCAGCAAGCACAGCCGAACTCTACTATCTAGCTGAGCAGCTAGAAAGCTCAATGCTTAATTTAACTTCATAATTATCCGCAGTTGCTTCTAAAAATGTAAAGTTTAGTTGCAGGTACTTGCGCTTCTAGAAGAAGGTGATAAATTAATAATATGAAGCGAACAAAAAGCTTCTCCGACAGATACCAAATCCAGATATCACAGCGAAGTTCACAATAGAATCTAAGGAGTAAAAACGCTGTTTAATCTCACATCTGTCTCATTAAAAACCAATAGCAGCACCCACCAACAAAGCTGATAATTCCTCAACTAATTAGAGGGGAGCAATGCAACTGAATCCGAGGATTATTGCAACTCCACATCGAAGTTGAAAAAAGAGGAAATCACTCGGTACATATGGCTGGGTGCTGTTGTTGTTAAAGTTGTTGTTAAAAGAGATTTTCGGTTTGTGATGTTTTTTTCAGTAGAGGCAGAGCCTCTAGATATGCGTTACCGGGCAGAGCCGGGTAACAAGCATACAAGGAGAAAAAATAGAAAATTACTGGAAAATTGTCTCGTCTTCCTTTCGCCACGCGGGATCGACGATACAAATAAATATTAGCGGCTCTGTGCCGCAGTTGTAAATAAACTGCTTGGCGTTTGGAGGAATGTAAACTGCATCTCCTGCTTCCACGAATTGATTTTCGTCGTCGATGTGCATTTCTCCAACGCCGCTGAGGATGTAGTAAACTTCAGAAGTTGTCAGGGAGTGCAGCACAGAAGTTTGTCCCGGTGGCAAAGCGGCGTGCGCTAAACTGTAACGCAAATCCACAGCTTGTTTGTCTGGATGCAGCAATTCTCGCAGTTGAGTACCGTCGCCAGCAATAAACTCGTCGCAGGCATTTAGCTTTTGAATTAGCATTCTTTCCACACTCCTGAAAATCTCTTGACCACAACTTAAGTTTAATTGAAAGGGCCAGAAATGTTAAGAAATATGTAAAGCGGCGACCGGATTTTTTAACCGTAAATTCCCGAATGCGATCGATAATCAGGACAGTCGATCGCATCTTCAGATAAAGCTATAGTAGGCTGAACGGGACACTTGAGGTGGTAGTCGCCGGTGAAAAATACGCAGTTAGCACAAGGGATTTGGTGCATCCTCTGAGCTCGACGCACCGAGTCGGTAACAGTACGCCCGACACTCAAACACAGCAAAAAAACTAAGCCCCAGGCGGACACAAAACACAGCGGGACTAAAATAGGCTGTATTGCCTTAAGCAAAAAGTAAAGCATAGCAAGAAAATTCAGCGTTAGAAGCCACACATACATTACAGTAGTGGAATTGCCGATCGATCGACCAAAAAGTTTAGAATCCTTTACAGCTCGATCGAGAAACCGGGAATTATGGCATGATAAGGAACAGTCCTTAAATAAAATTAGAGGAAATCAGCTATGACTCTGCGATTAGGCGATACAGTTCCCAACTTTACCCAAGCTTCGTCTGAAGGGGAAATCAATTTCTACGACTGGGCTGGGGATAGCTGGGTCGTGTTGTTTTCTCACCCGAAAGACTATACTCCAGTGTGCACCACAGAACTCGGTGCAGTGGCCCGTCTAAAGTCTGAATTTGAAAAGCGGGGCGTCAAAACCATTGCCCTCAGCGTCGATGATGTGGATTCTCACATGGGCTGGATTAAAGATATTGAGGAAACTCAAAATGTCACCCTCAATTATCCGATTTTAGCAGATGGCGATCGTAAAGTTTCCGACATTTACGACATGATCCATCCCAACTCGCTGAACAACTTAACAATCCGCACAGTTTTTGTTATTGACCCGGAAAAGAAATTGCGTTTGAGCATTACTTATCCGGCTAGCACTGGTCGGAATTTTAATGAAATTTTGCGAGTAATTGATTCCTTGCAACTTACAGACAAATACAGCGTTGCGACTCCGGTTGATTGGAAAGATGGCGACGATTGCGTAATCGTACCTTCGATTACCGACCCCGCAGAATTGGCAGAGAAATTTCCCAAAGGCTACACGCCTGTTAAGCCTTATTTGCGGATGACTCCTCAGCCGAATAAATAGGTTTAACATTCCTGGACGCAGAACCTAATTATGTAAGGTGTGTACTGCACACCTTACCTCTATAATTGGCGCCTCAAACCAGCTTGTAGTTAGGACTTGAGTCCTTAATCCGGATTTTTGAGGACTAAAGTCCTCACTACAAACAAATAAATTGTGCAATCTTGTCAGAACAATTTAAAGTGGAGGAAAGGCAAAATGCTGTCATCAACAATTGTGTTGCGAATACCACCAAAATTGCAAATGACAGACGACGAGTTTTTCGAGTTCTGTCAAATCAATAGTGAGTTACGCATTGAACGCAACAAATCGGGAGAATTGCTAATTATGCCCCCTACTGGTGGAACAACAGGAAATCGCAGTGGTAGCGTCTTTGGAGAGTTGTATATTTGGGCTCGCCAAGATGGAACCGGTATCTGTTTTGACTCCAGTACGGGATTTAAGCTTGCAATGGGTGACAAGTCTCCAGATGCCTCGTGGATTAAACTGGAACGGTGGAATGCTTTATCTCAAGAACAGCAAGATAAATTCGCACCTATTTGCCCGAATTTTGTAGTAGAACTGAGGTCGGCTTCTGACAATCTCAAGCCCTTGCAAGACAAAATGCAAGAATATATGAGAGAACCAGGAGTGCAGTTAGGCTGGTTAATTGACCGCAAAAATGGCAGAGTTTATATTTACCGTCCGGGTTTGCCAGAGGAATGTTTGGATAATCCGGCTACAGTTAGCGGCGACCCTGTTTTGCCGGGATTTGTACTCAATATGAGCAAGATTTGGTAAAAGTGGTAGCAATAAATATCAACTTATTGTAAAAATTAATAATAGGATGCAAACACGCAAAAAATATGGATATTAAAAACGGCTTTGTAGGCACAATCGGTAACACGCCACTAATTCGCTTAAACAGCTTCAGCGATGAAACTGGCTGCGAAATTCTCGGTAAAGCAGAGTTTCTCAATCCCGGCGGTTCTGTAAAAGACCGGGCTGCTTTATACATCATCAAAGATGCAGAAGAAAAAGGCTTGCTGAAACCGGGCGGCACGGTTGTTGAAGGCACTGCCGGCAATACTGGCATCGGTTTAGCCCACATTTGCAACGCTAAAGGTTACAAATGTTTGATCGTGATTCCCGATAACCAATCTCAAGAAAAAATCGATGCTTTGAAAACTTTGGGCGCTGAAGTTCGGACTGTTCCCGCTGTTCCTTACAAAGACCCAAATAATTATGTCAAATTGTCGGGAAGATTGGCTGCGGAAATGGAGAATGCAGTCTGGGCAAATCAGTTTGACAATTTAGCCAATCGCCGAGCTCATTACGAGACAACTGGCCCGGAAATTTGGGAACAAACAAACGGAAAAATTGATGCTTGGGTAACAGCTACCGGTACCGGCGGCACTTTTGCTGGCGTAGGAATGTTTTTGAAAGAAAAAAATCCTGCTGTTAGAATTGTCTTGGCAGACCCGATGGGCAGCGGGCTTTACAGTTATTTCAAAACTGGGGAAATTAAGACTGAAGGCAGTTCGATTACTGAGGGAATTGGCACCACTCGCGTAACTGCAAATATGGAGAATGCCCCGGTAGACGACGCCATTCAAATTGACGATACTGAGGCGGTCCGGGTGATTTACCAACTGCTGAGAAAAGAAGGGCTGTTTATGGGCGGTTCTGTGGGGATTAATGTGGGGGCGGCCGTGGCTTTAGCGAAGCAAATGGGGCCTGGACATACGATTGTTACGGTACTCTGCGACGGCGGGGCTCGGTATCAGTCGCGTTTGTTCGATCGACAATGGTTGGCTTCCAAAGGCTTGTCACCAGATTAATCGTAGGGTGCGTTGCGGCGCACCTTAAAATTTGGGCATATATCAAATTAGAGTATATATTTAGAGTATATATGCGCGCACATATTCCCACTGTAAAAAATAGCATATAGGTGGCAGACTGTCAAGTAAAAAACATGAAAATCATCGAATCTTCTAGGCGAGTTCTTGTTTGCCAAAACCGCACTTGTCGCAAGCAAAGTGCAGCAAAGGTACTGGCAGCTTTTCAGAAATTGTCGCCCTCAGAAGTCGAAGTTGTTGCTAGCAGTTGTTTGGGACAATGCGGCAACGGGCCGATGGTGTTAGTGCTGCCAGAAGAGGTTTGGTACAGCGGTGTTTGCCCTGAAGAAGTTGCGACAATAACTGAGCAACATTTGCGAGGAGGAAAGCCAGTGGAGAGGATGCTTTACCGCAAGTTTCACCAGCTTTCTCATTAGTCGATCGTCTGGCTTTAAAATTCTTCCGCAAACAACCGGCGGAGAATTTCCGTGACTTCGGCGCAAAATCTGGCGTCGAGTTCGATCGCCAAGCGATCGACACTGCTGGAACCGCCTACAGGTTTTTCTGCCCGCAAAGTCATGGCTAGAGTTCTGAGTTTTGCCGGCTTTCCCGCCGCCTTCGGCCGTTCGTCAACAAACCGCACTAAAGCCACATAAACTGTTTCTAGGGTTCCCCTGATCGCGCTCAGTCCGTAACCCAATTTTGAGATAATTACTGGAGAAGTGATGAGGCTGTCCATCCCCAAAGTTTTAATTGCTACGTCCACATATCGAGCGCTGTCATGTCCCATTGCTCTGACAATGCTTTCTAAGCTGTTCCACTGAGATGCTTTCATGCGCGATCGCTGTTCGATATGGAAGTGCCATCCTAACATGGAAATTAGCCTAGTCAAGTCATAAGCAGATACGGAATTACTTTGTTTGGTGCTGTTTACTGCGACATTTAACAGCACTTGTTTTTTGCTAATATCGAATATTTTTGGGTTGTTGAGATAAGGGATTTCGCCGTAATCGCCGCGAAAAATTAGATTGTTATTGCCAGTAGCGCTCTTCAGCCATTGCTCTAGTCCTATGCGAGTATCGAAGCGTTTGAACATCGCGGCTAAGGAGTTTGAACTTGCTATATTTGAGGCATAGCTAATCATGTCTTTTGCTACATCGTAAAAGTAAAAATCATGTTTTTGCCCGTTGCCATCTCTAACAACGCAGTTGTCAATGTCGCAGTCGGGATATTTGCTATTTATTTGACTGACGATATTAAGGAGTGCGATAATTTTAGTGGCACTCCACTGCTCAGCATTGGTAAGGGCGTTTTTTCCCAGCCACTGTGCCTGAATTTTGCCGTCTACAAAAGTACCAATACAAACGCACGCTTCCTTAATATCTGCGTGCAAAAAGTTTAAAGCTTGAGAGTTAATTTGAGGTAGTTCTCCTAGGCTGGGGAACGGGGTAGGTTTGAGGGGATTATTGGGGCCGGGAATAGAGCTAATTACTTTTAAGCCGTCGGGTTTCTGTTTGAGATAATCGGGATAGTTTTTTATTGCTTGTTGGTAAGGGGAGTTTTCAATGCCCCGGTCTAAAAAGGCTAGTTTGTTTATATTAGATTTGGCATCTATTTCCATTTGGAGGTAGTTTTTGAAGATGCGCGCTCGGTCTTTTGCGAGTTCGAGGGAGGTGAGGTTCATGATAATAGTTGGCAGCTTGTTACCAATAAGTAAATCACTATACTAGGATTTACGCAAACAAACCGGGTTGCTATGCAAAATTTTGGTTTGGAAAACGAAAATTTTATGAATAACCGGGTTTCAGAGAGTAACTGCGTCCAGGACTATATATCTGAGCTCGCGCATTGCGATCAAGCTTTTTTGCCGCGTACTTGAATGCGTTTGTCGGTTTTTTGTTTCTTAATCCAAGAGACAAATTTATGGAGTTCAGGGTCATTTTTGAGCTTTTCCAGGGTGTTGAGCTCTTGGGCGAGGTGTTTGTTGTCAAATAGAGAGTGAATCTGGCGGTGACAAGCGGAGCAAATGTCGATTGTCGGGCTGGGATCTTCGTTTTTCCGCTTGGTGTTTTGTTTGGGGATAAGGTGATGGGCAGTTAATGCTTCCATTTGTCGATCGCACAATTCGCACTGCATAATTTTCTCAATGCTGCTGGATAAGAGAATTGCTACTTTTAGTTTAGCGCGATCGGCTGTGAGAGGGTGAATAAAGGTCGATCGCACTCTCCAAACAATAAAAAACCCCCAATTGGGGGTCAGACAAATCTCTTGCGGCAGAGGCCCAAAAGCCTCTGGGATCACAAAATATACAGCAACAAAAACAAGACAATCCAAATCACATCCACAAAGTGCCAGTAAATCTCAGTCGCTTCGATTCCGAAGTGGTGCTCGCTAGAATAATGACCTTGCGCGCGCGATCGCCACACCACTGCCACCATCAGCAGCACTCCCAACGTAACGTGCAAGCCGTGAAAAGCAGTCAAAACGTAAAAGCAACTGGCATACAAATTCGTCGTCAAGCCAAACTCTAAATGAGTGTATTCGTAAACCTGACCGAACAAGAAAACTGCGCCCATAGCAATAGTTACGAGCAGCCAATTCCGCATTCCGGCGGCATCATTCTTTTTGATTGCAGTATCAGCATTGTGAATCACAAAACTGCTAGCAATCAGAATTACCGTATTGATTCCCGGCAGCAATAACTCTCGCGCTGGCGTACCTTCAGGAGGCCACACGGGGGCCATCGCCCGATAAATCAAATACGCGGCAAACATACCGAAAAATATCATGCCTTCAGCGCACAGGAACACAATTACACCTAACATTCGGTGGTCGGGATGCTCCACACCGTGTGCTTCTACATCAGCCTCGTGGTGGTAATTCAGGGCTGTTTTTGCCGGATCGATCGCTGGAATTTGCATAATTAATTGCTAGTTGGTAATGGGATGTTGAAGGAAGAAGGAAGAAGGAAGAGGGAAGAAGGAAGAAGGAAGAAGGAAGAGGGAAGAAGGAAGAGGGAAGAGGGAAGAGGGGAAAAAAATTATCCCTACATTGCTGGTGTGCTGTTGCTGTCAAAAGTCATTTGTCCCAAGTTCTGATATTGCGACGAGCAATAACTAATAACTCATGACTAATGACTTTTGACTGATGACTGATGACTAATAACTATTCGCCATCTTGACTTTCATCAGCAGGAGAATCCTCATCTATCTCTGATTCAGGAGCGACCAAAGTGGCAGTACCGCCAAAGAAAGTTGAAGCTTGAGCCTCCGCAATAGGAATACCTGTTTTCTGGGCGTTGCGGGTGGCATTTTCCCTCAACTTGAGCCTGAGACGTTCCCCAGTATGCTGAATTTTTTCCATGCCGTAATCGTAAGGGCCCGTTGCCAATACCGGCACTCCTTCAAAATTTTCGATGGGGGGCGGCGAAGTCGTCATCCATTCCAAACTCAAAGCTTGCCAAGGATTGTCACCTGCTTTCGGGCCGTACCTCCAGCTCCAAATCACATTAATGATAAAGGGGATTGTAGACACTGCCAGCATATAAGCACCGACAGTACAAATGACATTAATTGTGGTAAATTTCGGGTCGTACATTGCCACCCGCCGAGGCATTCCTTGCATTCCCAAAGCGTGCATCGGCAGGAAAGTTACAGTAAAGCCAACATAGGTTAAAACAAAGTGAACTCTACCCCAAAATTCATTAATCATCCGCCCCGTCATTTTGGGGAACCAGTGGTAAAAAGCAGCGTAAATTCCAAACACTGAGCCGCCAAACAGCACGTAGTGTAGGTGAGCGACGACAAAATAAGTGTCGTGAACGTGAATGTCGAAAGGTACGGAAGCTACCATGATCCCGGTGATGCCGCCGAGCACAAATGTTGAGATAAAACCCATCCCAAATAGCATGGCGCTGACAAGCCGGAGTTTTCCTCCCCAAATAGTTGCCAACCAGCTAAATATTTTAATCCCAGTTGGTACGGCGATGATCATAGTCGTGATCATAAAAAACATCCGCAGCCAGCCGGGAGTGCCGCTGGTAAACATATGGTGCGCCCACACGATCAAGCCCAAAAAGCTGATCGCGAGACTGGAATATGCGATCGCCAAATAACCAAAAATTGGCTTGCGGGAATGCACCGGCAAAACTTCTGAAATTACCCCGAAAAAGGGCATAATCATAATGTAAACTGCCGGGTGCGAATAAAACCAGAATAAATGCTGGTAGACGATGGGATCGCCGTTGCCGGTCGGGTTAAAAAATGCCGTCCCTGCTAACAAGTCAAACGACAGCAAAATCAAAGCTGCGGCTAAGACTGGAGTAGCAATCAAAGTCAGCGCTGAAGTCGCAATCATCGCCCAGCAAAACAAAGGCATTTCATTGAGACTCATGCTCGGAACGCGCATGGTAAAGATGGTAACGGCAAAATTCACCGCCCCCAAAATCGAAGAAGTTCCGAGAATCAAAACGCTGAGAATCCAAATTTCTTCCCCGGCTTGAGCAGTAACTAAGCTCAAAGGGGGATAGGAAGTCCAACCCGCCTGCGGAGCTCCTACCAAAAAACTGCTCAACAGCAACACGCCGCCTACGGGAATGAGCCAAAAGGCGATCGCATTCAGCCTGGGAAATGCCATGTCTTGTGCCCCAATCATTAAGGGAATCAAAAAGTTAGCAAATCCGGCTCCGGCGGGTACGATCCACAGGAAGATCATCACCGTCGCGTGAACAGTAAATAAACTGTTGTAGAGTTCGGGGGGGACAAAATCGGAGTCGGGGGTGGCGAGTTCTGTTCGCACCAAAGTTGCCATCACGCCGCCGATTAGATAGAAAATAAATGTTGTGACTAGGTATTGAATACCGATGACTTTGTGGTCGGTATTAAAAGTGAAGTAGTCGCGCCAATGTCTATCGGCGGGAGCTGTTCCGCGAGCCTCAGTGTTGGCACTTTCTTGGAACTGTGCTTGTGTCATAGTTATTAGTCATTAGTTATTAGTCATTAGTTATTAGCTAAGAATCAAAGACCCACTGCCAGGAACTAATGACTATTTTTAGTGATGAGTTGGGTGAAGTTGTTCTAGGGTTTCGGAATTAATTTTTATTTCCCTAACGTAGGGAGCCAAAAATTCACCGTCTGACAATTCCCCAGGATTGACTGCAACTGCTTGCTCTAAGTTTTGACTGCTAGCAACTTGCTGGCTTTGCAGCCAACTGTCGAATTCTTCGGGCGCGTGAACGACTGCTAAAGCTTTCATCGCTCCGTGATAAGCGCCGCACAATTCAGCACAAACAACCCGGTATTCGCCGGTTTTAGTTGGTGTAAATCTCAGTTCGCTCGGCCGCCCGGGAATTGCATCTTGTTTGAGGCGAAATTCCGGCAGCCAAAATGCGTGCAGCACGTCTTGAGCTGAGATATTTAGCTGTACGTCGCGGTTGACTGGCATATGCAGTTCGCCGGAACTAACGCCGCTTTCTGGATAGCTAAAAATCCAGGCGTACTGCAAACCTGTGACATTTACAACTAAGTCTGCTGGTTTGTCTTCATTTTCTGGGGAAGCGCCTACGCCTAAAGCATAGAGTTTTTGAGACGGAATTTGAGGGGCGTTTTGGGGTGTATCTGAGAGTGTGGCTGCGATCGCACTTCCCCGCATTTTAGAGTGCGCTTGCATGGTGCCGTGGTCGTGATTGCCCATCGGATCGAGGCCTCCCATTGAGTTGTAAATCTCAAAACTGTAGACTCCGATTCCTAAAATAATCACCGCCGGCACGGCTGTCCAAAGAATTTCTAAGGGAAAGTTGTCATGCCAAGGCGGCCCGTCTGTGTTGTCTCCTTGACGGCGGCGATATTTAATTGCAGCAACGATGAGAATTCCCTGGACCATGATAAATAATCCAGTGGAAATGGTCATCATTGTATTGAAGAGCGCGTCTATGTCGGATGCTTCATCAGAGGCGGCGATCGGCAGTAAACCGTGATTCTGCCCGTACCAGAGACTGATCAGAGTCACTCCGATGCCGGCGAGCATGGTGAGGATGGAACTTGGAATGTTCACGCTGGTACTTCTTAATAGCGACACTTCTTCGCTTGAAAAATGAAGGAAGCGCCTCTGGGTTATCAATTTTTAATTGTAAATGGTATTTTTAGTAAAAAGTCTATCTTAAGGGTTACTTAAGGCTTAGTATGTTTGACTGACCGATCGCCCGTGCACACAAATACGTCTTTTGTACCTTGACAAAAGTGATAAAAAATGGTAAGCAATCGCTTTGTTTGGCTGCTAAATTTGAGATTGTTTCTCAAACACCATCAAATGCTGCTGTGGCAACATATCTTTTGTCTCTTTCCATACTAAACCGACGGCTGCCATTTCTTTTTTCACCTGCTTCTGCGTCATTTTGTGCAAACCTTTAATGGGAATCAGGGGGTTTTCGCCCCGATATTCTATCGATACCGTGCGGCCTCCCGGTTTGAGTGCTTTTACAATTCCTTGCATCATTTCTCTGGGATATGCAAATTCGTGGTAAGCATCGACCATCACAACTAAATCCACGCTGTTTTCCGGCAAATTCGGATTGTCAATACTTCCCAAAACTGGCTCAACGTTAGCAATATTTTTTTCTTTTTTATTCAATTTAATAAAATTAATCATTTCCGGCTGCACGTCAACTGCTAAAACCTTTCCTTGTGGAACTAAGGGAGCAATGCGAAAGCTAAAATATCCCGTTCCCGCTCCTATGTCGGCGACAATATCGGTTGGTTTTAAATCTAGATTGTTCACTAATCGAGCTGATTTGTCTTCCATGCCGCGAGACGGTCTTTCCAGCCAACTAGCGCCTTGATATCCCATGACTTGGGCAATTTCTCGACCCATGTAAAATTTGCCTGTGCCGTCGGGATTGTGGACGGTTCGCTGCTGATAAATGGTGTCACTGCTGGCGGTTTTACTTGCTTCTGCTGCTGTGCAAGCGTTCTGCGATAACAAGCAAATTATTGTTAAGAGAATTGCTGTTAAGGGTTTAATTAATTGTGCGGCTTTTTTCACGTTCGTCCTAATAGTATGTTTAATTTTTTCATTACCAGGCTCTGCGCGGTAATGCAGAGGAAGAGCTTCGCGAATATCGAGAATAGTTTAAAATTTAGCTGACAGCGGATTATAACAATCTGATTGTACCAGAATTTGAGTCGATTTCGACTTGTTTGCCGATCGGCAAAGTGAACTGCTCCCGAATGTGCCCCACCATTGAACCATACCACGCAGGAATCTTCAAGGGGCGAATCTGGTCTGACAATACTTGAGGTAAGCTTAGGGACTCTTGGGGTTTTTCAGCTTCGCACTTGGTACACTGTCCGAAAATAAAACCGGATATTTTATCGAGAATGCCCGCTAATTTGAGCTGCGTCAACATTCTATCTATGCGATAAACCTCTTCGCCAACTTCCTCGACAAACAAAATACTGTTTTCCCATGTCGGTAAATATGCAGAACCCACCATTGCTGCTATTACTGATAAATTGCCGCCGATTAGTTTTCCCCTAGCTGTGCCGCGCCAGATTGTTTCAACTTGCAGGCTTTTGGAGTTTTGCAGCGTAACAGAGCCTCCCTCAAACAAAACTTTTTTGACGTAATCTACTGTAAAGGGACTCCAACTTGAGGCACCTAAAGGGCCGTGAAAAGTAACTATATTAGTTTTAGCATAAATCGCCAATAACAGCGCAGTAATATCGCTGAATCCCATCATAATTTTGGGATTGTTACGGATAATATTGTAATCTAGGAGCGGCAATATTCTAGCGCAGCCCCAGCCGCCCATCCCGGTAAAAATAGCTCGCACTGAGTCATCGGCAAAGGCTGCGTTGACATCGGCGGCGCGATCGGCATCCTTGCCTGCTAAATAGCCGTAGCGGTCGTAAAAATGCTCTCCCAATTTAACTTTTAAACCCAGGTTATCCAGAACTTTGAAAAATGGCTGCACTTCTTTTTCGTAGTTGAAAGCGGCAGGATTGATTAAAGCTACAGTATCGCCGGCTTGCAGGCGGCGCGGCTCGATCGCAGTTTTGGGGGATAGGTTGGTTTGGGCGATCGGCAAAAGCTGAGTACCAATAGCAGTCAACCCAAAAGTTCTGAGCAGAGCGCGGCGGCGGAGAGTCATAGCTGTTAGTTAATTTTTGCTATAATTGTATAGCAAAAATTATGTCATATCAGTTAAAACTTGCGAGTTTCAAATGAAAACCGGCACTCAAATCTCAGCTAAAAAATCTTGGGCTAAAGCTTTAGCCCGTCCGGCTGCGGAATTTCCGCTGACTCAGCTATTGGTTAAAAGCGGTAAAATTCCCGCAGGATTGCGGGGAACTCTCTACCGTAACGGGCCCGCACGTTTGCAACGCGGCGGCATGAATGCGGGACACTGGTTTGACGGCGACGGTGCAATTTTGGCAGTACATTTTACCGATGCGGGTGCTGCGGCTGTTTATCGCTATGTGGAAACAGCGGGATATCAAGCTGAGGAAAAAGCTGATAAATTTCTCTACCCTAATTACGGTATGACAGCACCGGGACCTGTGTGGCTGCGCTGGAGAAAACCTGTTAAAAATGTTGCCAATACTTCTGTTTTAGCTTTGCCCGATCGCCTTTTAGCTTTGTGGGAAGCAGGCTTGCCTCACAGCCTCGATTTGCAAACCTTGGAAACTCGCGGAACGGACGATTTAGGAAGTTTAGAGAGTGGATCTTCTTATTCCGCTCACTGCAAGCGCGACCCGATTACTGGCAACATTTTTAACTTTGGAATTACACATGGTGCCAGTACCAAGTTGAATCTCTATAAAAGCGATCCTACAGGCAAAATTGTCCAAAAAGCAACTGTTGCTTTAGAAGGAATTCCTTTGTTACACGATTTTGTTTTAGCAGGAAAGTATCTAATATTTTTTGTACCGCCGATACGACTTAAAGTTTTCCCAACGTTAGCTGGAATTAGCAGTTTCGGCGACTCTTTGGAATGGAAACCAGAGTTAGGAACGCAGATATTAATAGTTGACTCGGAAACTCTCTCTTTAGTTAGTCGCGGTGAAACGGAACCTTGGTTCCAGTGGCATTTTGCTAACGGTTTTGTCAAAGAAGATGGTTCGGTGGCGGTTGATTTTGTGCGCTTCGCTGACTTTCAAACTAATCAGCGCCTGAAAGAAGTAGCGGCGGGTGAAACTCGCACTGATGCGGAGGGGACTCTGTGGCGGGTGCATCTCAATCCTCAAACTGGGAAAGTGACAGCAGCCGAAGAATTGTTGGATCAACCTTGCGAATTTCCGACGGTACCTGCTTCAGAAATAGGGCAAGACTCGCGATATATTTATCTGGCAATGTATCGGCCTGACGTTGATATTGTACCGGAACGTTACGGTGCGATCGCCCGTTTTGACACGCAAAGCCGCCATCTCACAATTGCCGACTGTGGCAAAAATCGCTATCCCATAGAACCCATCTACGTTCCAGATATTTCCTCGGAGAAAGGTTGGATAGTAACAGTTATTTATGACGGCAATTCTGATAGCAGCGAAGTCTGGATATTTGACAGCGACGGACTTTCCCGCGAACCTGTTTGCCAGCTAGAATTGCCCGGAGTCATACCTTTGGGCTTTCACGGCACTTGGAAATCTGCCGTATGAGAATTGTGTAAAGAAGTGTTGCGGAAGATTTATTAAAAATTGTTGCCGCTTTAACTTCTAGTTGTTAAGGTGTGTGTAGATAGGAAATTCTCATATCTAGGAGGTGTGGAATTGATCATCTGCATTGCTCAATTATCCTGTGCCAATTCGCGCGAATCCCCGGCGATTGTAAGTCGCGACTGCACAGGATATCGTCTGCCTCTGCGGACTAAAAAAAGAGGGCTAATTAAGCCCAAACGAATAACCAATCCAGGCGAGTATTCCCGGCGAATAAATTCGCGGCTACACAGGCAAAGTCCGCCGACGCGGACTGAATAAAACCAATCCCCGGCGAATTTATTCGCGGCTGCACAGGCAAAGTCCGCCGACGCTAACTGAATAAAGAGCGGTACTAAAGCCAGCTTTGGCATGATTCCCGACTAGGTTTTCTCATCTCACGTTTGTCTGCTTGCATGAGGTTAAGTGACCAGATATTTGACTGATTCCTGGCAAACTAAAAGTTTAGTTCAACTCACGCGCACGTTAGCGATTCAACAGTTTTTGGTTTTGAGTTAACCCCACAAGTAAATGAGGTCTGTCGAAAAAAGATAGCCTTTCCCAAAATTATGGATTATGAGTTGTTACCGCCAAAACATTCAACTCATAACTGATAATTCACAACTCACAACTCATAACTCCGTGTTGCGGTGAGCATCAACCAAAAGGTTTAATCTATGCAACTTCAAGGAAAAACAGCTCTTGTTACAGGAGCTTCGCGCGGAATTGGGCGATCGATCGCCCTGGAATTAGGGAGACAAGGAGTCAAACGTTTGTTGATTGTAGCTCGCAACCGCAAGCAATTAATTGAACTGGCAGAGGAAATCGATGTTTTTGGCACCGAAATAGTGCCGTTAGCTTTGGATTTAACTCAGTCAGTAGCAGTGAATATTGCGATCGCCCAAGCTTGGCGAGATTTCGGCCCGATTCACCTGCTAGTCAACTGTGCGGGCGTCGCCCACCAAGCATCTTTCTTGCGTTCGCCACTCCCGTTAATCGAGGAAGAAATCGCCTTAAATTTGCTCGGAACCTACACAATTACCCGCTTGATTGCAAGGCGAATGGCGACTCAAAAAGAGGGAACCATCGTCAATGTTTCGAGCTTGATGGGAAAAATTGCCGCTCCCACAATGGCCACTTATTCTGCTACCAAATTTGCCATTTTGGGATTCACCCAAGCTTTACGCAGCGAGTTAACTCAGTACAATGTTCGAGTCACAGCTTTGCTCCCATCCCTAACAGATACCGACATGGTGCGAGACTTGGAACAATTTCGCTGGGTAGTACCCACAACTCCCGAAAAAGTTGCCTTAGCACTTGTCGCGGGATTGCACAAAGATGCGCCGGAAATCTTGGTAGGATATCAAAGTCATCTAGCAGTTTGGTGTCACCGAATTGCTCCTTGGCTGCTGGATTTTGTGTTGCGGATGGCGACTCCAGAACTCCGGGATAAATCGCGCGGCCGCAAATTGCGGGAGGCTTTAGCTAGCGGGCGATAAACCCTTTTATGGGCGGGCAAGATGCCCGCCCCACAAGAAAACTCATTGTTTGTGGAACGGGCATCTTGCCCGTTTTTGAGAATGGTGCAAGATGTAAGTTATAGTTGATAATATTTATAATGATATTGAGTTGGCAAAAATGAGCGATAAAAAATCATTTTTTAATTATACAGGTAGCCAAAAACAAAAATCCTCTCTACCTCCAAATTATCTGGTTGAATTAGCCTCAAATTGGCGGATAGCTTGGGGAAAAACAGACGCGATCGAAGATAATACAGCGTGGCGAGAAGGTCAACTTGCTATTATTTGCTCAAACCCAACTGTTCAGATAATTCTAAGTCCCTTAGAAAAATTTGCAGTTGTCGGCGATATTTGGCTGAGCAACCGATTAGAATTGCTGGAAAGATTGGGGGTTGCTGCGAATAGTTGGCAGGGCTGCGATCGCCAATTAGTCGCTCAACTGTGGGAACGCTGGGGGGTTGAATGTTTGCCGCTGCTGGCGGGTATGTTCGCGTTCGCGGTTTGGGACAGAGAAGGGCAAGTTTTGCGCATGGCGCGCGATCGCGCGGGTGCGCGCACTCTTTACTACACTGATGTTGGCGCGACTCGCTGGATTTCTCCTCAACTGCGGGCGATCGCACCCTACCATTCAAGGGCGATCGACCTGGTAGCGCTGCGAGATTACCTCTGCTGCTCCTTTGTTCCGGGCGATCGTACCCTCTGGCAGCAAGTGCGAGAACTGCGCCCAGGAACGGTTTTAAGCTTCCCTGACGACACAATTTCCGCTTACTGGGAACTCCGAGAACAAGTTGTCGAGGCCGAACAATCTTTAGAATGGCACGGTGCGAGATTGCGCTCTCTTTTAGATGAAATTGTCCGAGAATATTTGCCTGCAAATCAAGCTGTAGGCGTCTTTCTTTCCGGCGGGTTAGACTCTAGCTGCATCGCTGCTTTAGCTGCTAAATTTCACGATCGACCAGTTCACACTTACTCAATTCATTTTGGTGCAGAATGCGCCAATGAATTAGAGTTTTCCAGTTTAGTTGCCCAACACTGCCAAACTCAACACCACATTTTAGAAATTAGCTTTCGGGATATGTGGGAAAAATTGCCAGAAACAATGAGCTATTTAGACGATCCGATCGGCGACCCCCTGACAGTGCCAAACTTGCTATTAGGAAAATTGGCACGAGAATCTGTCGAAATTGTCCTCAACGGCGAAGGTGGCGACCCGTGTTTTGGCGGGCCGAAAAATCAACCGATGCTAATTAACAGCTTGTACAATTCTCTCACTAATTTGGATGCGCTGCCAGCATATTTGATGTCATTTCAAAAGTGCGCTGCGGATTTGCCTCAACTTTTAAAACCGGAAATTTTAGCAGCGGGAAAAACAGAACCTTCGGTATTTAGTGCGGATTTGAATAGCAGCGACAGTTATCTAAATCGATTAATGGCATTAAATATTAAATTTAAGGGAGCAGACCAGATTTTGACCAAAGTGAACAACTTGACTCAAGCTGCTGACTTGCACGGGCGATCGCCTCTTTTTGACCAGCGAATAGTTGACTTGAGCATGACTATTCCGCCGGAATACAAACTCTCGGGAGTTGTGGAAAAAGCTGTGTTAAAACAAGCGGTTGCAAACCTTTTGCCCGCTCAAATTTTAGACCGACCAAAAAGCGGGATGCTGGTTCCCGTACAGTTGGGATTTAAGAAGTTTTGGCAACGAGAGGCTAAGGGTTTGCTGCTGTCGAAAAAAGCTGCGATCGCTCCTTATTTCAACCAATCTTTGATAGGTCAATGGCTAGACTATGAAGGAGATACCTGGGGGCGTTACGGCGTTAAACTGTGGCTGTTGGCGAGTTTAGAAATTTGGCTGCAAGGTAATAAGTAATATCAAATCGGCTTAATTGCGCATTATATCTGTAGGGAAACGGCAATGCCGTTTCCTTATCTGCGCGGAAACGGCAATGCCGTTTCCCTATCTCACAGGATTTTGGCATGGAAACGGCAATGCGGACACGGCAATGCCGTTTCCCTACAAACCTCAACCAAAACTGTCAACAACATAGATAGAACTATCCGTACCACCTAGCAAAATCAAACTGCTGTCATCGCTGCCTAAATCTCGACTGCCGGCAATTCCTAGATTCAAAATTTGAATCAGTTTTTGAGGACTAAACGATTCCAATTCTACATAATTACCTAATTCCAACCACTCCAATTCTTCAGCGGATAAATCTTGGCGAATTGCTGGCGGCAGTTGTACAGAATCTCGTGCCGAACTCTCAGAACTTAGAACACACATATTGTCGCCAGCCGCAATAATTTGCCTGGGAAGGAATCCGATATCAATAATTATCGCGCTGCTATCTGAGAACCAATTAGGACTGGTACGCAAGCGGTCAACTAAACCAATTCCTCGGGGAGTGCAATCGTGCAAAGCGTACACTTTTAAGTCGGGATTTCGGCGCAGCATTTCCATAGTTGTGTCGAAGATACTTTGAGGATATCCGGTAATGCTGAGGACTGCACAGTTGTTTTCAAAGTGAAAATTGTTGGCGATTAAAAATTGGGCAATTTCCGGGCGATCGCACACAACTAATCTGTCAAAACTGTAAGCGCTGACATCAGGACTAACGGCGGTATTTCCATTTAGAGCGCGGGGAGGCGGCAGCAATTTAGTCAGAGAGTTAATTTCTCTCCAAGTATTAAGCCAGCCTTGAAATTGATTTAACTCAATAGTAAATTCTTGACTATTTGCAGGTTTTTTGTCAATTTTTCGGGTTCCCAAATAGATAGATAGCAGTCCGATAGCGCAGCTCGCTAAAAACAGCGGAAAGGAATTTGATAAGAGACTTACACCAATTCCACACACCAGAACTATTCCTCCCCAAACTTGCAAAGTCT
Organism: Microcoleus asticus IPMA8; assembly: GCF_013179805.1. Classification (GTDB taxonomy): domain Bacteria; phylum Cyanobacteriota; class Cyanobacteriia; order Cyanobacteriales; family Microcoleaceae; genus Microcoleus; species Microcoleus asticus. The sequence continues at coordinate 56,108 of NZ_SRRZ01000008.1, forward strand.
TTGCAAATTTCTGGCGTTGTTTGTACGGATACTTCCTAGAACGGCTAGCAGTAAAAGTTCCTGCAATCAATAAACTATTGATAGCAAACATTACAAAAATGAAAGCTATACTCTCTCCGGAAAAGAGATTGGGTGTCAAGATAAGAACAAAGATACCCGAAACTATATTAATAATTACGTATCCTGGGATTGTGTAGAACAGTTCATCATTTTTTGGTCTCGATCGCTTGTCTAAAAGGTAAAATAACTGCTTCGGGGTAAAAAACAGCGTATCATTAACAGAAATATCTGCGATCGCCTTGGCAAACATCGGGTCAGTTATTTTGACACCAGTCATTGAAGTCGGTTCAAATGCAAACTTATGCCTGCATCGTACACAGCGGCCGCTATTTGCCGTGCGATCTTTTAACTTATTGTCAGTTTGGCAGTTAATGCACTTCATAAACGTCTCCCAATGATGATTCAAAAAACTTGATTTGCTAACAAAATGCTGTAATCTTCTCTTTGGCGAATCACGCGATGCCTGCTATTTTCTAACAGCAATTCCGCAGGTCTGGGGCGGTGCAAAAAGTGCGATGACATGGCATAGCCGTAGGCTCCCACATCTAAAATAGCCAGGATTTCCCCAACTCTCAAAGCTGGTAAATGACAGTTTTTTCCCAAATAATCCCGCGAATAAGTAGTATTGCCGCAAACATCAGTAAGATGTAGAGAATCCCGGCAATTCCAGGTATAAATCTCTCGATAACCGCCGTGAACAGACGGCACTGAAAGATTAGCAACAGTAGTATCTACACCGACAATTTGTTTGGCTTCCTGCCATTTTGTCGAAACAACTTGAGCGAGCAAAGTAGCACATCCTGCTACAACCGATCGCCCTGGTTCAACTATTAGCTGAATTCCGCGATCGAGTTGGCTGATTTTGCTGGTTATTTCTGCTCCGAACAGTTCCCAGTCAAAGGCTGTACCCCCGCTGCGGTAAGGATAGCCAAAACCGCCACCAAAATCGAGATATTCCCAATCTGGCAATTGCTGAGCTGCGGCAATTATAGTATTAATTACTTGAGTAAAAGCTGCGGTAGAATTAGTGCCGGTACCGCGATAAAAATGCAATCCGCTGAGCTTTAATCCGGCTTTTCTAGCGAGGGCGATCGCCTCTGGGAATTCAGTCGATCGCACTCCAATTCGACTCTCTCCCGTTAGTTCGGGCAAATTCAGTCTCAAACCCAAACTGGGCGGTTCTAAAATCTGTTGGTTTTCCCTGAGAGATTGATAAACTTCACAGCACAACTGCAACTGAGCAAGACTGTCGAAATTCAGAGTTTTGACACCCCATTTGAGAACTTGTGCCATCTCATTTCGGTGCAAATTGCTGCCGCTGTAAACAATGTTGTTGGGCGCAAAACCTGCCTGACTTCCTAAATAAATATCTCCCGGTGTATTGGCGTGCAGTCCCCACCCGCAAGCTTGAAAAATTTGCAGCAGTGCGATGTTGCCGTTCGTCACGCTGGCAAAACAAAATTGAGTTCGCGGATAGGAAATTGCCTTAGTAATGCGGGCAATCGTCTGGCGCAAAATATCGCTTTGATAAACGTAAAGCGGCGAACCGTAAGTAGCTAATAACTCTTGGGCTAGGGAAAGAGTAAAAGGCTGTTCTTTGATAATTGATTTGCGATCTGCGATTGTTGACATAATAGTAAAGTAGATGTTTGTTTAATTAGCAATTATCCCAAATCCAGCTTTCATACCTCACTTATTCTTTAGTCCGCGAAGGCTGAATTCGTTTGTGTAGACGCGGTTTCAACCGCCGAGGAATAAAGGGAGTAGCGTTTATTCTGCCCACCGCTGGCGGTAATTCCAAACCGATCGGGGCAACCAAAATGGATGATTCCAAGATTTGTTTTTCACTTCCTCGCCTAAGATCTGCGATCGCCAAATTTGCCACATAATTAACAGCCAAATAATTTCGCCAATGCGGCGGCCTTGAATTCCCGCTGCGAATTTGCCGGACACAATTTGAGCAGCCAAATCGGGTTGCCAGCGTTTCTCTGATAGCAGCACGGCAGGGTTCAACCAATCGCCAATGTGATGCCAAAATTCATTAAAACACCAGGAAGTTAAGGGAACCCCCATACCCCGCTTTTCCCGCCAAACTATTTCCGCAGGCAGCCAATTTTCCACGCTTCGTTTGAGGATGTATTTCTCGCAAGCACCCCGCAAACACAATTCTCCTGACAGTTTAAACGTCCAGTCTGTTAAGGCAAAATCGCAAAAGGGCGATCGCACTTTCAGACCAAATGCTAGAGCTAAATTAGCAGCACGGGGATGGATGTTCTGGGCGCCTTTGAGCATCAGCCCCGCGCGGCGGAGGCGATGGAGCAAAGACCCGCCTAAAGCAGGATTAAGAGCCTCTAGCAGCCAATCTTGAGGGTGCAAATTCTGAATTTGAGTGTAAATTTGCGGCTGGTAAACTTTAGTTTCGTATCCCCACATCCGGTGAAAAGTTCGCAGGTATTGCAGGGCAAAAGCTTCGTCTCCGGCAGGATTTGCTGCTAGATAAATACCCGCTGCAATCAGGGGTTTATTTGTCCATCCCGCAAATAACTGATCGCCGCCTTCGCCATTGAAAACGAGATCCGTTTCTTGACTCGCAGCTTCATTTAAAAGGTACAGCGGCACTGTAACTCCGTCGCCAAAAGGCAAATCTAAAGCTTTCACAGCAGAATGCAAAACTTGTTTAATCCGGTGCGGCCTGGCATCTACTTTTACTAAGGGAATGTTCAGCGAGTAGGCTACTTGTTCGGCCCAAGGATATTCAGGAATTCCGGCTTCGCCAAAGTCCAGAGTATAAGCGCGCACTTTGACTCCGGCTTTTACTAATAAAGCTGCGACAACTGAGGAATCTAAACCGCCTGATAGAAATACTCCGACAGTTTCACTGCTGTCTATATCGGCAATTTGACGGTGAACGGCATCTTTAAGTAAGTTTTGTAATTGTGCGATCGCTTCTGCTTCGTCTTGTATTTTTTCTGAATTTTCTTGCCATTCCAACAAGCGTTGTGATTTTGGTTCAAAAATGACACCGCTATCTCGATCGCACTCCCACGTCAATTCGGTTCCGGCGGGAACTGCGAACACATTTTTGACCGGAGTTAAAGGAGTTGGGACATAGGAAAAACAGCTATACCCGTACAAACCGGGAATGCTTACATCTGGCTGTTCGCAAATATTTAACAGCAGTTGCAATCTCGATGCAAACCAAATACTCGTCCCGATTCGCGTCCAGTAAAGCGTTACTCGCCCGAAGGGTTCCCGTCCTAAAATCAGGCAATTTTCTCGAACGTTTACCCAGGCATCAGGTAACAGCAAACCGTTAATTGATGGATAAGTACACAGTCCAGATGCTGAGAGGGCGGCGATTTGCAAAGTACGTGAAGCGTAGCTATCCCGAAGGGAATTGCTCTTTTTTGTCGGCAAGTCTGGCGCGCCATCGAGTTCGGTACTAGCAACATTCCAAATTGGATGATTTTCGCTGCCTGCGGTGGAGAAACTGGAAGAATCCTCGACTTTGTGAACTGGAATTTCTCTGGCAGACTGGCTGATAATTTTCGCCAGCAGCGCTTCTGATTTGTGGCGAGAATCGCAGCCCCAGTATCCTAAAAATTGACGCGGTTTGTTGGTGATTCCCATATTAAAATCTATCCATAGGCGAGTTTTTTATAATTATTTAACTTCAAAGGATGTACTGCCGATCGCACGACTTTCAACGAACATTTTAACTTGCCAATTTCCGGTAGCAGCAGCAGTACCAATTTGGTAGCGGCATTGAGTATTCCAGATAGGTTTGTCGATTTCGCGAGTCTGATAGCGGTTTTGTTTGACAACTTGACCGCTGGGGTCAATCCAATCGCAAGATAACGACAGTTTTTTGCCTATCGGTGCATCTTTCAACGTAGTACGATAAAATATTTCAGGATTATTTTGGCGGGAAATAACTGTCAAATTGCCACCATCATCCTGCACCGAAGTTATGCGGTTTTCTTGAATTGAAACGCGATCGATCGCTTGTCGGTTTTGCTGAATGTAGAATCCGGTAATTGCGATCGCCCCCGCCGCAGCCGCAGCCAATCCTCCTGCAATCCACCGATTTCGCCGCTGCTGCTGGGCTAGTGCTTCCCGACGCTGCAACTGGATTAAAGCTTCATTTAGCAACTCTGGAGGCAAATTCAATTCCTGCAAAATTTCTTTGACTTCTTCGGAATCAAGTTCAGATTGCCGGATGTTAGAAAGGCGTTCTACTTCAGCTACTATTTGCTTTAGTTGAGTTTGAGTCAGTCGATTTTCCATATATTAAGAGGCGGTAGGAGTTTTTTATGCGACTTACTGACCCCAGTTAATTAACATTTTAAAACAGGCTGAGCTTCAAGTCAATTCATAAGTTTCATAATTTTGAGTTCATAAAAGTCATACAGCAGATTCCACGTTTATGAAATACACCCGGATCGCTCTTCGATCCCCCTAGGGACACGGCAATGCCGTGTCCCTACAAGGGCTATGTACTTACTTACCAGCAAAAGTGCTGTATATCATTTCCACTCGCCTTGCAACGTAAAAGCAGCCCAATAATAGGGGGATTGCCATTTTTCATGCTGCATCATTTCTATCTGCGCCGCCCTCAAAGCTGCCGCCGGCGCTAACTTTTGTTGCAGCATTTTTTGATAAAACTTTTGCATTAACACAGAAGTTCCTTCATCATCCACATTCCACAAGCTCACCGCCACCCGCTGCGCCCCCGCATACATAAAACCCCTTGTTAATCCGACCATTCCTTCGCCTTTAATATTCTGTCCCATGCCCGATTGACAAGCACTTAAAACCACTAAATTGGCCGCTAATTTCAAGTTAAAAATATCGGTAAGGCGCAAAAAACCATTGACAAGATTGCCTTTGTCATCTATCATCGACATCAGAATTCCTGACAGTTCTGGATTTTGGCTGTTAGCCATGCCGTGGGTGGCGAAGTGCACGATTTGATAATTAGCTAAACTGCCGTCGGTAGCAGTAGTGCGACTGGCGGAAAAATCAATCTTTTCACTGCTAGAAGCTGAGGGGAATAAGCTTAATATTGTTTGGGCTTCTTGGCGAGTAAATGGTAGGCGTTTTGGCGGCCATTCCCTATTAGAAGCACTAAGCGCTCGATTTAAACCGAGGTTATTTGCTTCTAACTTTTCGGTGGTTGCTGGGGTAAGTTGTCCTTTGACTCTTTCATCATCTGGACTGAAAACAGGATCGGCTAAAATTGCTAAAGTTTGGCCCGGCGGTTTTCTGTCTCCGTAATTTTGCCTGAGAATGGCGAGAGTTGAGGCGGAAGGCAGCGTAATAATTTCATGTTGGGTGATTAAGGGAATATTGGCATTTTGTCCGGCGGTTTGGGCAAGATTTAAAGCCGGAAAAGGGGTATAGTGCAGCACGCCGTCGGGAACAATTAATAAGCGTTTGTTTCCTAATTGGGCTGCTGCGGGCTGTAAAATTAATTGACCCAGGTTTGCACTCACGTCGGCAATTTTTTGGGGAATATTTCTGTAAGTTGCGCTAGTTATTGCGTCTCGAAACTTCCGGGCGGCTGTTTCAATGTCAACCTGTTTTGGCAATTCATAGCTAGTTAGTCCGGTTGATGTCACAACCCACAAATAACTGCGGTCTTTCCCGAGGGAATACTGCAATAAAATAGTGTTTTCATCGAGAATCTGTTTCTGAATTTCTGGCAGCGTTAAAGGTTGGGGTTGGGTGAGGGCAGCGTAGCGGGGGCTGGCGCTACGAATCCCGGTTTGAATTTGCTGATATTCTTGCAGGAGTGTGAGGCGCTGTTTCTCTATTTCATCGATTTTAGCTTGCTGGGGATTGGGGTGACTGAGGGCTTCGATGCGCTGCTTTTCAATTGCATCGAGTTGCTGTTTTGCGCGATTTTCTTGTTGCAGTAAATTGGGGTCAATGCCTGCGCGAATGTTGGCGTTACTTTCTTGGAGGAGTTCGAGGAGGCTGCGGGCTCTCGAACGTTCGCTGGCTTCTAAGGCTTTTGTATCGTAACCGGATTTAGGATTAGTTTTATGCAGTTGCATTAACAGGTCGATGTAGAATTCGTAGTAGTTTTGTACTGTGGCAAAGTATGAGGTGCGAAGTTCTGGGCTGGCAATTTTGGTGCGGAGATTTTCGATTATTTTGATTGAGGCTTCAATGTCATTGAGGGCTTCGGTAAGATTGCCACGATCGCGTTTGAGAAAAGCCATGTTGTAAAGGGTGAGAGCTTCTTTTCCAGCGTTGCCGACAGCCCGGCTCAGGGGAAGGGATTGGCTGAAATATTCTAAAGCTTTCTGTTTTTCTCCCAAATCCAAGTACACTAACCCAATATTGTTGAGGGTAATAGCTTCCATTGAGCGATCGCCGACGGCCCGACTCAGGGGAAGGGATTGGCTGAAATATTCTAAAGCTTTCTGTTTTTCTCCCAAATCCGAGTACACTAAGCCAATGTTGTTGAGGGTGATAGCTTCTTGCCATTGATTGCTGACGCCTCTACTCAGGGAAAGAGATTGATTATAATATTCTAAAGCTTTTTGTTTTTCTCCGATATCTTCGTAGATTCTACCAATATTGTTGAGGGTGATAGCTTCCACTGAGCGATCGCCGACGGCCCGACTCAGGGGAAGGGATTGGCTGAAATATTCTAAAGCTTTCTGTTTTTCTCCCAAATCTGAGTAAACCAAGCCAATGTTGTTGAGAGTGACAGCTTCTTGCGATCGATTACCGGCGGCGCGACTTAAGGGAAGGGATTGATTGTAATATTCTAAAGCTTTTTGTTTTTCTCCGATATCTTCATAGATTTTTCCAATATTATTAAGGGTGAGAGCTTCTCTTCCTGGGTTGCCGATCGCCCGACTGAAGGGAAGAGATTGATTGTAATATTCTAAAGCTTTCTGTTTCTCTCTCAAATAGTCGTAGATACTGCCAATATTGTTGAGGGTGATAGACTCCTGCGAGCGATTGCCGATCGCCCGACTGAGGGGAAGAGATTGATTGTAATATTCTAAAGCTTTCTGTTTTTCCCCCAAATTTGAGTAAACTAAGCCTATATTACTGAGGGTAACAGCTTCCTGCGATCGATTACCAGTAGCGCGACTGAGGGGAAGAGATTGATTGTAATATTCTAAAGCTTTCTGTTTCTCCCCCAAATTTGAGTAAACTAAGCCTATATTGCTGAGGGTAACAGCTTCCTGTGATCGATCGCCCACAGCCCGACTTAGGAGAAGCGACTGATTGTAATAGCCTAAAGCTGTTTGTGTTTCTCCCAAATCTGAGTAAACTAAACCGATGTTGCTGATAGTGACAGCTTCTTTAGCACGATCGCCCGCCGATCGATACAGGTTTAATGCTTGTTCATATTTGACGAGCGCACCTTTGAAAGATTCTATCGTCCCTTGGTAGTAAAGTTGTAATCCTTCGTTTAAAGCTTTTATAGCAGCGTCACTACTGGTATTTTGCGCCGTTTGTACGGCTTTGCCAACGGGCACGGCTGCTGCCACTGGCTGACTTAACTGAAGCGAAAGCGCGATCGACATACCAGCCAAAACCCATTGAGTGCGATCGAACATAGCCACCCCTTTTGTATTTTTGTCAATCTTAATCACTAGCTCGCTTAGTGTAAAGGCAGGAAGAAGTCAGGGCGATCGGCATTTTTGCTAGAGTTAACGAGTAGTGCGATTCCCTGCAGGATCGCTACGCCGCGCGTACTTTTTCCCAGCATGAACAACATCCTAACTACCCCCGATCCCGTAACAACCCACTGGGATTGCCCCGAATGCGGCGGCACCGGTACCCTCAGTCCCGAAATTTGCCCTGTTTGTCTCGGAGCAAAATACATCGATCTCGCTACCATAACGAACTGGATGCTCGATTTTATGGAATCTCGCGGCTGCGATCGAGCTGAGATCGATCGATTGCGAACCGAAAACCCAGACCCGCTAACATTAACTTTTTGCCTCGAAGTTTGTATCGCCCTTAAATAAACAACGATATCAAGTCGGCTTAATTGGTTATAAATCATTTACGGGCATCGGGCATCGGGTATGGTCGGAAAAAAAACGCACTCTACAAGTTGATTTAACTGAAAAAAAATAATGCCCAATTCCCTATTCCCAATGCCCTATTCCCAATATTCAGTGTCCCTTAACCGGATGTTGACCGTAAAAAGGCAAAGCATCCGACCAATCAGGACGACTTCCCATTTGCCACTCCAAATAAGCCAATTCCAACACACTAGAAACAGACCAGCCCAACTCGCTGCCAACTTCAATTAACTGATAGGAACTTTCCAAACTTTCCAACTTTTCCTGCCAGGATTCCGCCGTCATTACGGTATCAGGAAACAACTCAGTTAAACCAGAATCTTTGTTAACTGAATAAACAGCGCCAAACAATTGTCCCCGCTGTGCAGGCATTTGCAGCGCCACGCTCAAAACCCCCCCCTTAGCAAGGGGGGATTCTGCACTCAAAAGCCCCCCCTTAGCAAGGGGGGGTTGGGGGGGTTCCGTATTCAAAAGCCCCCCCTTAGCAAGGGGAGGTTCCATATTCAAAAGCCCCCCCTTAGCAAGGGGGGGTTGGGGGGGTGCCGCCCAAGCGACAGCCGCCAAAGTTGAAATCGCAAAAACTGGAATATCCAACTGTTGAGCCAAAGTCCGCGCCGTCACCATACCCATCCGAGTCCCCGTGAAACCTCCGGGCCCCTTCGCCACTGCAATAAAAGCTAAATCCGCCCAAGTTTGCGGCTGAATAAACTCGACTAAATACTGATGCAAATGAGTGGCTAAATCGCGATCCAAGTTCCAAGTTTGGCAGCGAGAATCCCCGGCAAAATTGCTGATGGCTAAACCGAGTTCGCGACTAGCTGTGTGCAGGGCTAATCCGTATTTTTTAACAGATGTTCCGTCTTGTGGATTGCTATTCACGATTAATGATAATTTTCCTTAACAAAAAACAGGGGCAAAGCCACAACTAAGCAACCCAAAAGAATGCCAAATATTCCCGTATTTAAAATCCTGGAATTCCCCATCCCCCCAGTCATCAAAAACAGCACTACTAAACTTGCAAATAAATTTTTATTGGCAAATTCTTTGTGTTGGGAAACTTGATGTTTTACCGCCATAAAACCAGAAGAAACTATTAGCGCAAACCACGAATTAAAAATGACTATTTGAGAGCCAAAAATAAACCAAACTAAGGCAAACATTAGCGCATCTATCCAAAAATCCTGAGTTTTCAACTTCGGCAGCCAAAATTCTTGGGTAGCAACCGGGGCGATTTTCTTGAGTAATTGATTGTGTTGCAGCCGCACGAGTTTGTTTCTCAATTGAATCTTGGGATCGATTTGCAATATTTGCTTCCACTCCGGGCGGCGAGAATTGTTGACTCTTCCCAACAGCTTCACGGCTGCGACTTTATTTAACTGCAAATCTGTGAGTCTAGTGGCAATTATTTGAGATAAGTGCGGATAGTAAACGGGGTTGTCTTCGGTTCTGTTGATGACGATATTGAGCTGTTGCTTGGCTTGAGTGACTTGGATTGTAACATTGTACGGGGCGATCGCCTCTTGCAAAGCTTGCTGAATTTCGGCTTGCTCTTGGCGAGTGAAAAGCGACACACCGGGCGCAGGTGTAACCACCCGTTCTGCGGGCGTTTCCGGCGCGTCTAGCACAGGCTGTGCATCTAAATACACCGGTTTGGGGTTTAAGTGCCGGATGACTGCTGATGCTGAACTGTAGCGCCGATTGGTGGCACTTTGGAGCATGGTGTCGAGGATGCGGCCCAAATCGTCGCTAACAGCAGTCTTCAAATAATTTCGCCAAGCCCAAGAATCCTCTGCACTGTCGAACAAATCGAAGGGAGGAATTTCAGTCAGCAAGTGAATGCAAGTAACGCCCAAACTGTAGATATCGCTGGCAAAAACTGCTTTCCCCATCAATTGTTCTGGGGCTGTATAAGCAGCACTGCCGATAATTGTACCTGTTTGCGGCAAGCCAGTTGCTGTTACTTTCTTAGCTGCACCAAAGTCTACTAAAACAATATCTTTTTGGAAAGGAGAGGGTTGATAGGAAGTTTCTAAGGCGGGTAAAGGAGTTGGAGATAGTCGGCGGCGAATGATATTTTCTGGTTTGATATCGCGGTGAATGACTTTGGATTTGTGGACGAAGTGGAGCACCGGCAATAAATCGTTGAGGATTTGCCGAATTTGAGTTTCGGTGAATGCTCCTTTTTGTTCTAATTCTCTGGCTAGGTTTTTGCCGTCTATAAATTCTTGTACTAAATACTGTCTCCCGTCTTGTTCAAAATGCGCAATTAATTCTGGAATCTGGGGATGTTTGCCCAAGGTTTGTAGCTGGGCTGCTTCTTGGTGAAATAGTTGAGCGGCTTTTTCGGCTGCGGTATTTTGCTGCAAAAATTGCTTGATTACGCACTGCGAAAAAATCAGGGGTTTGGTTTCATCTACTGCTAGAAATGTTCGGCCAAATCCTCCTTGCCCGATCGGCTTTACGGTTCGGTAGCGAGATGCTGAGGGCGTTTCTGAGTCTAGAGTTAACAACAATTTTGAGCCGCAACTTTGGCACAATTCTGCATCCCCTTGGTTTTGCGGATTCTGACAAGTTGGGTTTAAGCAATAGCACATTGGATTTTAGATTTTAGATTTTAGATTTTAGATTTGTAATTGGGAATGGGGAATGGGGAATTGGGAATTGGGCATCGGGAATTTAAAATTGAAAATTGGGAATTGAATATTGGAAAGGGAAAATTAAAAATTGGGTAAAAAGAAGAAACAAGAAAAGGAGAACGTTTTATTTTTTTCTTCTTCCTTCTTCCTTCTTCCTTCTTCCTTCTTCCTTCTTCCTTCTTCCTTAAGTCGGGACGAGTTCGCCTGGCCGCAATTTTGCCCATTTGCCGGTCTCTTGCTTGAAACTCTGACACCCGACTACATCCCATTCCATTTCAATTTCGTCTTGGCGGGGGCGGATGTTGACGTTGATGGTGGGTTCTACGGGGTCGAAATCGGGTGTTTCGGTGAGGTGAAGCTGTTCGTGCTGTTCTTCTACGGCGTGGTAGGTGAAGCAGCGGTCTACATAGTGGCAGTTAATACAAATACACATTCTTGATATCCTCTGTGCATTTCAAAAAGATTGGTGAAATTTGAGCTTTCTGTTAATCTAGCGTAGCAAGAGTTTAATTGTTTGTAAGTTTGTAGATTTTTGTTGCGATGCCGATTAATTTGCCCTGTTCATTATCTCCTGATACTTGGCCGTTTGATTTGAAACTGCTGACACCGCCTGCTTATCTGGTGGGCGGTGCGGTGCGGGATGCGCTGCTGGGGAGGCGATCGCACTATTTTGATTTGGATTTTGTCATGCTAACACGGGCCGTGAAGACTGCTCGAAAAATTGCCGATCGCACGAATGGTGGATTTGTCTTGTTGGATGCGGAACGCCAAATTGCGCGGGTGGTGTTTGCGGGCGGTACGGTGGATTTGGCGCAAGCGGAAGGGGGGAGTCTGGAGGGGGATTTGCTGCGCCGGGATTTTCGGATAAATGCGATCGCCTGCAATCCTTTTACAGGAGAAATCATCGATCCTTTGGACGGTCAAACTGATTTGCGGTTGGGTTTGCTGCGGATGGTTTCGCGGTCAAATTTGGAGGACGATCCGCTGAGGTTATTAAGAGCTTACCGCCAAGCGGCGCAGTTGGGTTTTGCGATCGAAGCTGAAACTCAATCGGCGATTCGGGAATTAGCGCCGCTATTGAGTCGGGTAGCGGTGGAACGGGTGCGGACGGAATTAGGTTATTTGTTGATCAATCCAGAGGGTGTTCCTTGGATTTGTCGCGGTTGCGAAGATGGTTTGTTTTCGATTTGGTTTGAAAGTGCGATCGACCGTTTCGATATTTTGACAAAAATTGATTTGTGTGCTGACAAATTAGCAGCAATTTACCCGGAATTAGGGAAGGAATTCGGGCGTCAGATTCGAGATACGATTAAAACGCCGTTGTTGGCGGTTGCGAAGTTGGCTGTTTTGGCAGATTCCGACCCGACAATTGCTGAAACCGAGTTGCTGCGGTTGAAGTACAGCAATGTGGAGATTAAAAGTGCGATCGGGCTTTTGAAATACTTGCCACAATTGCAAGCAAAACCAATCGCGGAAATGTCTTTGCGAGAACAGTATTTTTTGTTTCGGGATCTGGGAATAATATTTCCAGTTTTAGCGGTTTTGGCGGTGGCTGCGGGAGTTGCAGTTGATGAGATTTCAATCTTAATTAATCGCTATCTCGATAAGGATGATATTATTGCTCATCCCACACAATTAGTTAGCGGCAATGATTTAATGGAATATTTGAATTTGCCCAGAAGCCCGCGCATAGGTCAATTGTTGATGAAGATTCAATTAGCGCGGGTGGAGGGGAGAATTGCGACTCGCGAAGATGCGCTAAAATTGGTGGCAGAGTTAGTTAATCAGTAAGTTTAAATTGATATATTGCACAAAGAAGAACGGGCAAGATGCCCGTTCCACAAAATTCAACTTTCCCGTGGCGCGGGATTCTAGCCCGCCCTCAAAAGTTAATTGACAATGGTCAAAAATCTGAATATCAAACAATATCTCTTAATTCTTCCGGCAATTCAAACTTGCCATCTGCACCCGCTTCAAACTCAAAAACTTTCAACACAGCATCAACGTTCAGCGGTCCGTAAATATGCGGATAAAGATCTCCGGCGGCAGATTCATACTTAATTTCTGCTTGCACTTTTCCAGAGTCAATCCACAGCAAAAGCAATCCTGTTTGTCCGACAAAAAATTTGTTGGCACTTCTAGTAACTTGCGGGAGTGTCGAACAGTGGATGAATCCTTCAGAGTCTAGGGTATCGCCGCGATAGGATTGAAGGTATTTTGCTTCTTGCCACTGTTGGCTTTTAGCAATGTGAAATATAACGCTCATAATTGAATAATTTTAACGTAAAACAGTATTTTGTTAGATCCCCGACTTGCTTAAGCAGTCGGGGGTCTGCTTTTCCAGGCAGAGCCTAGAAGATTAAAACACTAAAGTCCTTACTACAAAACTAGCACGATACGAGTACATCCGATCGCCCGAGAACTCTCATATCTTCCTCATCGAGTTCGACTGGTGTACCGCTGCGAATTAGTTCCACAAAATTTTCATTCGGCACCATGATGCACAAAGTGTACAAACGTCCACTGCCCGTATTCTCAATTAGGTGAGTGCCTGTTGGAGGCACTAACAAACTATATCCCGGTTGAATACTAACTGTTTTGCCGTCGCAGGTTGCTTGCCCTGTTCCTTTGAGTACAAAAAACATTTCTACTGCGAATTGATGGCGGTTGGGAGGAGTTTTACCGCCCGCATCGAAAATCTCCACGCAAACAGTTAATGACACATTAGCTGTTACCGGATCGAAGACGATCGCTAATCGATTAGTATCGCCCGGACTGATGCGAAATGCTTGGTAGTCTTTCGGAGACTTTATAACAGGAATCACGCACTGGTTTGTCATTTTTTTATTGTTAGTTGTCAGTGGTTATGTTTCTGCTGTCATTAGTGAGAATCCAGAGTCATTAGTCCGCCGCTCAACCTCCAAAGTTTATTAATTTCACAGGAGAGTTCGCTGTCAGAGCAGGAAGCGATATATATAGGCTTTGCTGTGCGGGAATCTCGCACTCCTAAAAAACGCTTTTTACACTCCAGAAGGATACTCCCCCTGATGACTGCTATTTAATTGCTTCTAACATAGCCTGAGAATCCGACAAAAAACCAAAACATTGTTTAACGTTATAAAGAGTAGCTTGCCAGCAATACTCGGGAGATGTCGTAGCTGTACAATCTTTGACTAAAATACAGTCGTAACCGAGGAAATTAGCATCTTGCAGGGTAGCCATGACGCACTGATCGGCGTTTACTCCTCCGAAGAAAAGTGTAGTTCTGCCGAGGTTCCGCAAGATACTATCTAAAGGAGTATCCCAAAAGCCACTCATCCGATATTTGTCCACACAAATATCCTCGGGTTTTGGTTCCAATTCATCGACAACCTGCGCCGCCCAACTCCCTGCCATCAGTACAGGTGCGCGGTTTTTTGGCAGCGGATCTCCCAAACCTACGCCGTCGCCTGTGGGATTGTAAACGTGACGGGAAGCTGCACTAATATTGAGCAAATCGGGGCGGTTTCCCCAGTTTATCCAAATAATTGGCATTGCGTGCGATCGCAATTTTGGCAGCAAATTTATTAAAGGATTAATTGGAGTTCGGGCGGGCGTTACATCTACGCCAATATGCGCTAGCCAACCGTCGGGGTGACAAAAATCATTTTGCATATCTATCACCAACATTGCTGCTTTGGCTAAGTCCAAACGCAGGGTTTTAGTTTCTGTTCCCAGGGTAACAAGTTGAGGTGCGATCGGCGATCGGGTGATATCGGCAATTTTGGCATCAACTTTCCAAGCATTCGGTGGCACGCCCAAGGTGCGGAGAGAATCAGGATTCATAGGAATTTTGAGTCAAAAACAATTTCAAGTTTATAACAATTTGATTGTTACTAACTTGTGATATCTTAAATCTTTACTATAATTAAGTAGCAGGGGTTACTTTTTGATAATTTTGAGAATTTATTAAGTTTATTACTGTTGGGAAATCACAAATATTCGTGTTCTACAATCATAAAATAAAAATCAATGTAAATTTACAAAAAGGGTAAATATGTGAGCTTTACAATTCAAAATGCTTTAATTCCGGTCGAGAGAAGTGATGAAACCGCAGACGTGCAAGTGGTGGATCATTGCATAAGTGCGATCGAATAATTGGTTGTTTGAGCCCCATAACTTCCTTAGCGCACTGCGTTTGGCTGGACGATTCCGACATTGCGATTATGGCAGAAACTGGAGAGACAGCCGTATACAATCCCCTCAGCAATTTGCGGTTAGGAAGCGGGATTGCACCGATTTTGAAATACCGTCAAGCGGGAGTAAACGTATATTTTAGCTGCGACGGCGCTGCTAGCAATGACTCTCAAGATTTGCTGGAAGCGATTAAAATTGGTTCGATTTTGCACAATATCGCGGATTTGGATTACCGCCAATGGATTACACCGCGCCAGTCTGTAGAAATGGCATCCCTGGGAGGAGCAAAAGGCTTGAATCTCGCCGATGAAATGGGTTCGCTGACAGTGGGTAAAAAAGCAGATTTTGTGCTGTATGATTTAACCAGTTTATCATTGCTGCCGCGCACCTATCCGATTGGCTTGCTAATATTGGGACGCCCGGCTAATGCGGTAGACAGCGTTTGGGTAAACGGCAAGCAAATTGTCGCAGAAGGTAAGGTGAAAACGATCGATGTTGATGCTTTGAGGCGGGAATTATTCGATCGCAGCGAGTGAAATAGCAAGCGTCAATCGCAAACGGTGAGCGAGATTGAAGCGCACTACCGCCAAGTGATGAAACTGCAAGGTTACTCTTAAAACCCGATCGCCCCACTCGATCCCAGCCCCCGGGAAACCCCCAACAAGCGCGTTAGCAAAGGCGGTGGGAGGAATGGGGGCGATCGAGCACAGCCGCATTTTATTAAAAATTATTATTTGTTACAACACCATAATTAACATTTTCTTATTCCTGAAGGCAGAGGGAGCGATCGGCCATAACTTGCCCACAGAAAGAGGTATTTATACGCTGTGTTTCTTAAAATCTTAAAATCGTTGCAGAGTGTATCAGGCGCTTAAAGAGCGCTTAAAGTAATATTAATATGCTGACAGCAAACTTGTTAGAGCCGAAGATATGGCGCCGCGGCCTCATCTTCCTATTGATAATTGCAGTTATAACTTTTGCCGCCTACAAAATAGAAATCACCTTAACAGGAACGCCAAAACTTTCTAAAACTTACACGCCCGCCACACAGCCGACACAACAAGAAATAGGCTCCTACGATCGGTTAGGCTTTGTAATTACTAAAGAAGAGGCAGAAAGTTTGCGTCAAACACCAGAAGGAGAAGAAGAATTGTCTCCAGAAAATGGCGCTGTTGCTATTACTGAAGATTTATTAAAACTCGGTCGCAAGGCATTTTATACCGAAACATTTGGCGGCGAATACTTTCAAAGCGATGTAGCCGGCGCGCTAGACGGCCCGATCAATTCCGTGAGTTTGGGGAAGGCGATCGCGCGGCTGGGAGGCAAGCCGACAACTAATTTGCAAATACCATTAGACGAAGATGTAGAAATTGGCGGCAAACTCTTCAAAGCCGGCACATTTCTCAACACGGGATTGGACATCCCAAAAGGCTCAATTCTTCCCTTAGGAATGCGTACCAGCATCAAAGAAGGTAAGCTGAGAGTTGGCATTACTTGCGCTTTGTGCCACGCAACTGTAGATAGCAGCGGCCGCATTTTAGAAGGCGCGCCCAACAACGATGTTAACACAGGTTTGCTGTTAGCATTCGGCACCAATTCAGCCGCCATGTTTCGCCAAACAGGGGTTAATCCAACTCAAATTTCACCAGGAAAACATACATATATTAACGCTAGCGGAGAGACAGCATATTTGCCAGATGCAAAAGCACTAGAAGATGCAGTTGACGCACAACTGTTAGCATGGCCGCCGGGGAACTTCGATTCAACAGGCGATGTCGTTAACAATCCCTCCCAAATTCCCTCGTCTTATACCTTTGAAAACTGGCCTTACGGTTGGAGCGGATTTGCTTCTGTCGGCTGGTTTCACGGATTGACAACCCTCAACAACAACGTCCACGCTACTAACTCGGATGCTACCACGGGTGCAGATTCCAGTTTGCCGCTAACAGGCATTGATAAAGAAACATATCTCGGCACGCTTCTGCAAAATGCAGCTAATCCATCATTCCGCTTGCCAGAAGGTGCCAAACCCTCAGAATTTTTCGACAAAATTGACCCGACACCGGGGGAACCGGGGATAAATCGAACTACCAAAATGCCCGGTTATCCGAAGGGTTCTATTTTTATGTTAGACGGATTGATGGCAAGCACGCCGGGACTGCCAGTTGCGGCGCAACTCAACGGAATGTCGGCTTGGCAAAACACGCTTGCACCGCCTCCAAATCAGCCGGCAAATGATGTGGAATCTTTACGGCGAGGTGCGGAGGTTTTTGCAGGAGCTGGTTGCATAGATTGCCACAGCGGGCGCTATTTTACTAATCACGATGTTGTCCGCGAACAGGAAATAAAATCTCAACCTTCTCGGGCAAAAGCACTGGCAAAGTTCCCCTTAATTTTTACCTCGCCTCAAACTTATGCTAACAGCGAAACTGTGCCGGTTTCGTCCGATGCACCTGTCTTAGATGTTCCTACAAATATCACGCCAAAACCATTGCAGCAGTTAGCTTATGCAGCGAACAATCCGGCGGGAGGTTACAAAGTACCGAGTTTAATCGGACTTTATTTAACCGCACCTTATTTGCACGATGGAGGTGTGGCGGCGGGTACGGAGCCAGACCAACTCGGAATGGCAGGCACGTTAATGCAGAATATTAAACCCGACCCGGCTGCTAGCTTGCGGGTTTTGGTTGACAGGAACTGGCGGGAAAAAGCAATTGCCGCTAACCGCGCTAATTCGGATTTGCAAGCGACAAATGTTGACGGCAGCGGACACGAATACTGGGCAGATGAAAAAGCGGGTTATACTGCCCAAGAGCAAAATGATTTGATTCAATTTTTGCTGTCAATTGATGACAGTCCAGAAGTCCTACTTTCCCAATCAAAGTAATTAAAAATATGGCTGAGACGGTACTAATTACAGGTGCTTCTCAAGGCATCGGCAAAGCAACAACTCTTTTGTTTGCTAGCAAAGGTTATGATGTTGTGCTGGCGGCGCGCCAGAGCGATCGCCTGGAAGCTTTGGCTCAACAGGTAAAAGCGCTCGGGAGAAATGCTTGGGCTATTCCTGCTGATGTTAGAGATGCCGAACAAGTAAATTCACTGGTGCGCGCCGCGCTGGCTTCCTGCGGCAGTATTGACGTGCTAATTAACAATGCGGGCATCTACAGCTTGGGGCAAGTAGAGCAATATTCGTTAGAGGATTGGCACCAGATTATCGATACAAATTTGTGGGGATACATCCACACAATTCACGCGCTGCTGCCGCATTTTTTGGCTCGGGGCAGCGGTACAATTGTCAATGTGGGTTCGATCGGGGGCAAGATCCCGATCGCTTATCAAGTTCCTTACACTACTAGCAAATATGCTGTTACTGGATTGACGGAAGGATTGCACGCGGAATTATCGGATAAAGGGATTCGAGTTTGCGGCGTGCATCCCAATTTTATCAAGACTGACTTGATGGAAAGAGCTATCTTTTTAGGGAAAGACAGGCAAGAAGTGCAGCAGCGACAGGATTTAGTAAAAAAGGCGATCGAAAGTCCGCTGTTAGAAAATCCTGAAGATGTAGCAAAAGCTATTTGGCAGGCGGTTAAACACCCGCACTCTGAGATAATGGTTGGTTCGGCAAATGTGTCGCAGGCAAGTTATCGTTTGTTTCCGGGGTTGATGGATTGGATATTTAAGAAAATTTTTGGAATGAAAGATAATGGTTGAGGATTCATAGCTTTCTTTAAATGGGTAAATTCAGCTTTGTTTGATATGATCTTTTATTGTCCTCATCATCTCTTCTGGGGGCAGCACAAACAAAGCAAGGAAGGTTGAATGTTTAAATTGTACGGGTGGCGGCGAGGTTTGGTCTTAACTCTTGTTTTTGCGATCGCCCTTACCTACTCCGCGATTTTATCGCCCCGTCTCTTGGCTCAAACCCCGCCCAAAACCCCAACAACCGAATTGCGCGGCGTCTGGCTGACGAACATTGACAGCGACGTTATTTTCTCCCGCAACAACATCATTGACGCTGTAAATCGACTGGACAAACTCAATTTTAATACTATCTATCCCACTGTGTGGCAAGGAGGCTATACGCTTTATCCGAGCGCTGCAGCCCAACGAGTATTCGGACAGTCGATCGACCCATCGCCCGGATTGAAAGACCGAGACATCCTCAAAGAAATTATAGCACAATCCCGCCAAAAAGGTATAGCAGTAATCCCCTGGTTTGAGTTTGGTTTTATGGCTCCCGCCGAATCAGAATTAGCCACACTTCACCCCGACTGGCTGGCGCACCGGCGCGACGGTTCAACTATTTGGAAAGAAGGTCAACACGATCGAGTTTGGCTGAATCCCTTTCATCCCGAAGTCCAGCAATTTATCTTAAATTTAATCCTAGAAATTGTCGATAATTATGATATAGATGGCATTCAATTTGACGACCATTTCGGCTTGCCAGTAGAATTTGGCTACGAGCCGTTAACAGTGTCAATGTATCAGGAACAAATCAAAAGCCCTCCCTCCGACGACGCCCGCGAAACCTTCTGGGTGCGCTGGCGCGCTGACAAAATCAACGACTTCGTGGGGCGAGTTTCCCGCGCCATCAAATCCCGCAAAGAAAAATGTATTGTCAGCTTATCTCCCAACCCTTTTCACTTTTCTTTACCCGCCCACTTGCAGGACTGGTTTACCTGGGAAAGACGCGGCTATATCCAAGAAATTGTGTTGCAAGTTTATCGGAGCGATATCAAGCGTTTTAGTGCCGAACTGGAACGGGAAGAAGTTAAACTTGCTAAACTTAACATTCCAACTGCGATCGGCATTTTAACTGGTCTTAAAAATAATTCCGTGCCCCTCAAACAAATTCAAGAACAAGTGCAAGAAGTGCGAAAAAGAGATTTCGCTGGCGTGTCGTTCTTTTTCTACGAAAGTTTGTCTAATTGGGCTAACGAAACCCCCGAACAGCGCAATTCGGCATTGCAAGAATTCTTTCCCACAAAAATGCAGCGCCCGCCATCCGAAGGCACAATTTGAAACCTACGGTTAAAATGAGAAAAAGCATACAGCGCTTAGGAATTGTCATCTTATCTTTGAGCGCTTTCCTAACAATTGGCTATCTAACCCCCAGAAAGTGGGGAAATTACTCGCAAGCAGATTGCACAATCTCTCTATACATTTCTAACGAAGGCATCCACACCGAAATCATTGTTCCCGTTAAAAATGAATATTTTGACTGGAATCAATTTTTACCGCTAACAGAAATAGGGCGGGATGCCACTTCTGATTATAAATATTTGTCTTTTGGCTGGGGAGATCGAGCTTTTATGCTGGAAACTCCCACATCAGAAAGTATCAACCCAGTTACAGCTTTCAAGGCGCTATTTCTCCCTACTCGGTCTACCCTACACGTTCAAGGTTATCGGGTTCTCCCCCTAAATATTGAAACCAAATGTGTTAAAAATAGTGGAAAAAATTATCTGATGCTGGTAAATTTTATTAAAAATTCATTCCAATTAGATGCAGCAGGCAAGAAAATGAAAATTAGCTACGGCTATGGTAACAGCGACAGTTTTTATGAAGCAAAAGGCAGTTACTATATTTTAAGAACTTGCAACGACTGGACGGCCGAAGCTTTGCAAAAAGCCGATGTCAATACTCCTTTATGGTCAACGCTGTCTTCTGCCATTATGTTTCATTTAAATAGCGGTTGCGAATGTCAAGAATAAATGGTAATGGATAATACCATTTTAGATTTTAGATTTTAGATTTTAGAATGAATGATTATGTATGGGTTGGGATCTTGCCTAAAGTTGCATTCTTTTTTTTAGCTGGTATAATTACCAATTTGAGGAAAAATTATGAATGTAATTCCAGCGATCGACTTATTGGATGGAAAATGCGTCAGATTGTATCAGGGAGACTACGCGAAGTCTCAAACTTTTAACGACAACCCCGTCGCAGTCGCCAGAGAGTGGGTAAATGAAGGCGCAACCATGCTGCATTTAGTAGACCTCGACGGCGCTAAAGCAGGTCATCCAGTCAACCAAGCAGCCATTGAAGCGATCGTCCGATCCGTAGACGTTCCCTGTCAAGTAGGTGGCGGAATGCGCGCTCGCGCTTCTGTTGCTGCTATCCTCAATTTAGGCGTCCGGCGCGTCATTCTCGGCACTGTCGCCGTCGAACAACCGCAATTAGTCGGCGAATTGTCCGCCGAATTTCACGGCCAAATTCTGGTTGGCATCGATGCCAGAAATGGCAAAGTTGCTACTAGAGGCTGGCTAGAAACTTCGGAAGTTTTAGCAACAGAATTGGCGCAACAAATGGCCGAGTTAGGCGCGGCTGAAATTATTTACACCGACATTCACCGCGACGGTACTATGGAAGGGCCGAATTTGGAATCTTTGCGCGAAATTGCTAACGCTATTTCGATTCCGGTGATTGCTTCCGGTGGCGTTAGTTCGATCGCAGATTTGTTAAGTTTGCTGGCTTTGGAACCAATTGGTGTCAAAAGTGCGATCGTCGGTAGGGCAATTTATACAGGCGATATCTTGCTAAAAGAAGCAATTCAAGCAGTCGGACAAGGGCGGTGGCAGGATGTACCGCCAGATTTGGGTTCTTCAAGCTTTGCTTGATAGTCATGTCGAGTTAACTGGCTACCCAATATCTAACAGTTATCAATTTTCCGACTCACAGTCAACAGTCAACAGTCAACAGTCAGCGTAGAATCGTCTTTCTTACCATCATCCTACCCATGTTTTTGAACCATACAATTACAGCTTTAAGTTCTGGGATGGCATCCCTAGTTGCTCCCATACCTTTGTTAGCAACAGTCGAGGCAGAAAATGCGCCGATCGTCCTCAGCGGAGTTTTGCTCACTTTAGTAGTGATTTACCTCGCCAGTAAATTAGGCGCGGAAGCGGCTATAAAATTTGATTTTCCGCCGGTTCTGGGTGAACTTGTAGCAGGAGTAATTGTTGGCGTATCTGCTTTACACCTGGTCGTTTTTCCCGAAAGCGGGCTGTCAGCATCCAACTCAGGGATTATGACAGTTGTGCAATCGATTAATCATCTGTCTCCTGCCGCCCTCACCAGTGTGTTTGAATCGCAGAGTGAAGTCATTTCAGTGCTGGCTGAATTAGGCGTGATTGTTCTGCTGTTTGAAATTGGTTTGGAGTCGGATCTCAGACAACTAAAAGAAGTGGGGGTTCAAGCCGTCGTTGTCGCTTGTGTCGGCGTGGCAGTTCCCTTTGCCGCCGGTACTGCGGGCTTGATGATTATTTTCCACACGGCGGCAATTCCGGCGATTTTTGCGGGGGCTGCTTTGACGGCAACTAGCATCGGAATTACGTCGAAAGTTTTGTCGGAATTAGGACGGCTGAAATCTAAAGAAGGTCAAATCATTGTCGGTGCGGCGGTGATTGATGATGTGCTGGGAATTATTGTCTTGGCTGTTGTCGCGAGTTTAGCGAAAACCGGTGAGATTGATGTTGTTAATGTCATTTATTTGATTGTCAGTGCAAGTGTCTTTCTACTGGGTTCGATTCTGTTGGGCGGCATCTTTAACGACAGCTTCACTGCGGTGGTGGAGAAGCTCAAAACTCGCGGCAATATTGTGATTCCCGCCTTTATTTATGCCTTGTTCATGGCGTTTCTGGCCAATGCAATTCATCTCGAAGCGATTTTGGGTGCCTTTGCTGCGGGCTTGGTTTTAGATGAAAGCGATGCGCGCAATGAGTTGGATGAATTGGTGAAACCCATCGCCGATATGGTTGTACCCATCTTCTTTGTAGCGGTGGGAGCTCGGGCGGATTTGGGGGTTTTGAACCCAACAGTGCCAGATAATCGGGCTGGTCTTTTGATTGCCGTATTTTTGATTGTGGTTGCGATTTTGGGCAAGCTAGTGACCGGTTGGGTGGTGTTTGGTCTGCCGGGAATCAATCGATTGGCGATCGGAGTGGGGATGATTCCTCGGGGCGAAGTCGGGTTAGTGTTTGCCGGCATCGGTTCCGCGAGTGGGGTTTTGGATAAACCGTTAGAAGTCTCGATTATTATCATGGTGATTCTGACGACTTTTTTGGCTCCGCCATTTCTGCGGATTGCCTTTGGCGATACGGTAGAGCCTCCAGCTAGCGGGGAACCTTCTAGCGAGAAAACGGTGATTAGCGGGTGATATTAAGTCTGTTTTAAGGTGGTTGGGGGCGATCGGCTGGTATTGAACCACTTTCCGGCGATCGTCTCCATTGCTACTCATTCGCCTCCAGGTTATGTTGCATTTCCACACCAACGGCACCACCAGCCGCATCTAAACTTTCTCGCAGTGCGTTTGACATATTTTGTCGATCGACCAGGCTGCGGTTTTGACTGAGCTTATAGTTGCCTTCCCACCGAGTAACAGTCCTCTCAAAACCCACAATGCCGTTCATAAAACCTTCACGAAACCTGTTCGATAAACTATCGCAGTGCGATTTGTAGCTAGCTTCATAGGTGTCTATTATCAGAAACGCTATAGCCATCCTAAATCATTTGTGAATTTCTTACTCCCTCCCCTTACTAAGGGGAGGGTTGGGGTGGGGTAAAAAATTTACTACTCATGTAGGATTGCTATATATATGAATGCGATCGCAGTTATTTACCAACAATTGCTACAGCACCGCTTTGTAACACAGGAATTTCAATACGGAACTCTGTTCCTTGATGGGGTTGAGAAAAGCACTGGAGTAAGCCACCGTGCTTGTCAACTACAATTTGATAGCTGATGGATAGCCCTAATCCAGTTCCTTTACCAGTTGGTTTTGTGGTGAAGAAGGGATTGAACACCTGTTGTCTAACAGTTTCCGTAATTCCAGGTCCATTGTCTTGAATTTGAATCACCGCGTTTTTACAATGACCGGGCTGAGTTTCGTTTGTGACTAGCTTAGTCCGAATAGTGATGCGACTGGGATTCTGTTGGATGTCTTTTGGAGCACGCTGATTGTCGTAGTTTTCTAAAGCATCGATCGCATTTGCCAGAATATTCATAAAGACTTGGTTCAACTGTCCGGCATAGCACTCTACTCGCGGTAAGTCGCCGTACTCTTTGACAATTTCAATAGCAGGATGACCCGGATTTGCCTTCAGTCGATTTTGCAAAATCATCAATGTGCTCTCAATTCCCTCGTGGATATCAACTGGCTTCTTTTCTGCCTCATCCAGCCGCGAAAAGTTTCGCAGCGACAGGACAATTTGACGAATGCGATCGGCTCCTACCTTCATTGAACTCAGAATTTTGGGCAAATCTTCACTAATGAAGTCCAGCTCGAACTCTTCAATTTTTTCCTCAATTTGGGTATTAGTTGGATAGGTTTGCTGGTAAAGCTGAATCAACTTTAGTAAATTTTGCGTGTAGTCGGCAGTATGGCTCAGGTTGCCATAGATAAAGTTGACTGGATTATTAATTTCGTGAGCAACACCAGCCACCAGTTGCCCCAAACCTGACATTTTCTCTGCCTGAATAAGCTGTGCCTGAGTTTGCTGTAAGGTTTTGAGTGCAACCTCAGCTTCCTCTTTTGCTTGCCTTAAAGCAGCTTCGGCTTGCTTGCGCTCAGTAATATCCAGTGCCAAAGATGCAACTCCAACAATATTTCCACCATCTCCTACTAAAGGCGTATTGAACCATTCGCAAATAATGATTTTGCCGTTTCTCGTAATATTTTCGTTGACGCTGTAGCTTCCTTGGCCCTGCATCACCAAATCGTTCATAACTCGATCGACGAGCTCTCTGGCAGATGCAGGCACAATTAATTCTGCGGGATGGTGTCCGATCGCTTCTGTAGCCGTGTAACCAAAAATCTGCTCTGCCGCTGGATTCCAGGTAGTGACTTTAAAGTTTAAATCCCATTCCACAACTGCCAGTGAAGTTTTGCGGAATATAAAAGATAGTCGCTGTTCCGAGGCTTTGAGTTCTTCTTCTGCCTGTTTCCGTTGAGTAATGTCAATCCCTGTTTTGATGATGTACTCAATTTCACCCCGATCATCCACTAAAGCAGTATCTGACCAGGCAATCAGTCTGAGTTGTTCATCTTTGCTCAACCAACTGCCTTCATACTGCTGGGGAAATTTACCAGCTTTTAAAGACTCAAAACCAGTTTTGGCTTGTCCAGCTAAGTCTGAGTTCTGGAACAAGTCCCAAATGTAGCGCCCCTTCACTTCACTAAACGAGTAATGAGTCATTTGTTCGCAAGCTCGGTTAAAGCGAACGATTTGTCCCTGCGGGTCGAGTACAACCACCAGGGCACCTGCAATTTCAAGAATGGCTGAAACGAAATTGCGTTCCACTTCAACTGCTTTAATCAGCTCCTCTAACTGGGTTGCCATGTTGTTAAATGCGATCGCCAATGTCCCCAATTCGTTTTGGCTGTGGATGTTGACCCGCGTCTCTAATTGCCCCGCACTGAGTTCAGTAGCTGCCGCGGTTAAGCGCTGGAGCGGCACCACAATTTGCCGAATAAATACATACCCAATGCCAACAGCGACGACCGTCACCACCGCCAATGAGCCTTCCATAATTGAGAGCATTTGGTAAACGGGAGCATACGCCTCAGCCGTTGGCAGTTCTACAACCACCTTCCAATTCACGCTCCGAATTAAGGTACTGGCTCCCATTACTTCTACTTGTTTTAGACCCCGATAAACATTAAGGTGCTTAGTATCTTCGGATGCTTTCAAAAATTGAAAGAAAGGGCGCTGAGAAATATCTTGAAATTGAAAAGTTTCTGGCTTACTACCCTTTTGAGCAATCAGAAAATTACGCTCATCGACTACATAGATATAACCCGTTTTGCCAACCTTTGTTTGGGAAACAACAAACCAGAGAAAGTTGAGATTTACCTGCGCTAATAGCACCCCATCCACCTCATCTCGCTCATTCCGAATCGGAACCACCAGTATTGTGCTTGGTTGGTGAGTTTGAGGATTAATTTCTACAGGACTCACATAATCTTCCTGTTGTTTGAAGGCACGAATAAACAGTGGCGAATTGGCTAGATTTTCTAACTTGAGCGGTTCGTAGGGTGAAACTGACGCGATAACTTGTCCCTTCCGGTTCAAAATGGCAACTGCTTCATAAGCATCATTATGACGAGTCAACCCTTCCAACAGGCTCTGCTGCACTTGAGGTTGAAAGTTGGTGAGTCCTTTGACCCTAGCTAAATAGCTCAGTTTTTGTTTCAAGTCATCTAGATAATCATCAATCTGCCCTGCTGCTGTCTGACTGCGCTCTTGTTGGAGCGATCGCGATTGCTGGATCTGCGCCTGAAAGCTGAGGTAGATCAGCCAGCCACCAGTGGGCAGCAAGCTCAGGAGAACCAAAAATATCAAACCATAGCGGAGTTGATTTGCAATAGATAAGAAGCGTTGCCAGGGATGAGAACGGGAGCTTCTGGCAATGGGCAGAACGCGATCGTTGCGTTGATTGTTCATCAGACTTAGGACAAATAACGGTAAATCAATTCATCGGCACACTAAGGAGAAACATTAATTTTGCCAGTCGTCACAGCTTCTCGAACGGTCTTGAAAGTTTCCTCTTCCTGAGACGTGAGAGTGCCACGGAAAGGGGCAAAGTCGTAGATTTTTTCCTTGAGCCCAAACTTGTAAAGTTTTCCTTCCCAGCGACCTTCCTGGGTTAACACGGCCGCATTTAGCACCAGATTGGGAATGTCCTGCAGAACGCTAGTTAGGACTTTGCCGGGAGCCAGTTCGTACTGATCCTTTGCCCAACCAATCACAAAGACTCCTGGCTTTTGCGTAACGGCTTTTAGCGCCGCTAACCCTGCCTCATCCGCGTTGATTGCCAAAACATCTACTCCAGAGGCAACCATATCCGTTGCGACTTTGGTGGCTTTGTCCGTATCGCTCCAAGTGTTGAGAAAAGCCGTCGAGGCTTGGACAGAGGGATTCGTTGCCTTCACTCCCCGCCTAAACAAAGCTTCTTCTTCTTTATAAACCGGATAAGGTGCACCCACAAGATAGCCAACTTTATTGCTTTTGGTCTTCATGGCAGCCAAAGCGCCTGTGAGGTACCCCACCTCACCCGAGCGAAAGGCAACAGCCCCCAAATTTCTGTTATTCCCTGGATGCGTTGTAACCAGGGCAAATTTCGTTCGCGGAAATTCTTTAGCGACCTTTTCGGCAGCTTTGGGATAGGCACCACTGGCTGCAATTACCAGGTCATAGCCTGACTGGGCATATTTGCGAATGGCAGCTTCACTATGTTCACCGTCAATACTGCCAGTAAAGTCTACCTGAGCATTAAATTTATCTTTGATGAGATTCAATCCTTCAAAGCAAGCTTGATCCCAACTGTTGTTATCTTTAGGTCCTGTCGTGACCAACGCCACTCTAAAGGTGCTAGAGGTGCTTGCTTCAGGGGAAGAGTCTATGTTCGGAGTCGATCGACTGCAACTGAGCGCAAAAAATAGAGCTAGAGCCGCCAGAGTCATTTGTTTGAAAAGAGATTGAATTTGCATAATAGCTTGTCGCAGCAAGATTACTTTTTCTACTCTGATAAATTTGTTGAATGGTCTCTCAAAAATCTTCACAACTCTTACTCTAGCTGGCATTTAATGACTCTGACCGAAAGCATCCAGGATACAAGCCCCCGGATTCATCCGTGGGGTCAATGCTTCAATTCTTTAATCTAAAATCTAAAATCTAAAATCTAAAATCGATTGACCGAAAGCATCCAGGATACAAGCCCCCGGATTCATCCGTCCAGAAATAAAAAAACTGTATCCGATAAAGGAGCCCCCGAATTTATCCGTGGGGTCAATGCTTCAATTCTTTAATCTAAAATCTAAAATCTAAAATCTAAAATCGATTGACAGATTCAGCGTAACACTCATTTAACCTAAAAAAAAGTAAGGACCCGGCACTGCCGCGTCCTTACAAATCTAACTTGCAATTAACCGAATTTGCGATTACTTAACAAACAGCATTTCTTGATAAGTAGGCAGCGGCCACAAATCATCAGCCACTTCACCCTCCAGAGCATCCGCATACTGGCGAACCTCATCCATCAAAGGACGAATTGTTTGCGAAGCATACTGCATATGGTCTTCTGTCGAAGCAAAATCGTGCTTGCTCAAAGCCGCACTCAATTTGCTCGCAGTATCCATCATGGATTTAAGCAGCACCGCTACTTTTTCGGCACTTTCCTTTTCCAGTTCAATCCCAATCTCTTTCAACTTAGAAATCGTCCCGGAAAGTTCAGCTAAATATCTCACCGCTGCCGGGTAAATGATGGTTTTTGCCATGCTTGTTACCAGTTTTGCTTCGACTTCAATTGCCAGCAAATACTGCTCTGCATAAACGTCATAACGGCTTTCCAATTCAACGGGAGTCAGAACACCTGTCTTTTCAAACAAGTCTTCAATGTATCCTTCCTTCAACACGGGCAAAGCATCTGCCGTAGTCCGCAAGTTAGCTAAACCCCGTTCCTCAACGGCCATTTTGTGCCATTCTTCCGAATAGCCGTTGCCGCCAAATACAACCGCACCGTGCTCGTCCATCACTTCTTTGAGAATTGTTTGGATGGCAGCATTCAGTTCAGTTCCGTTAGCCAAATCGCTTTGTAATTTGTTAGCAATCCAGTCCAAAGAATCTGCAAGAATTGTATTCATCGCCACCAGCGGCCCGGAAACTGACTGACCGGAGCCTACTGCACGGAATTCAAATCGGTTGCCAGTAAAGGCAAAGGGCGAAGTCCGGTTTCTGTCTCCAGCATCCTTCATGAAAGTAGGCAGTGTTTCTACACCTAAGTTCATAATTCCCCGACCTTTAGAGTCCTTAACTTCTCCCCGGCTAATTTGCCCGAAGATATCTTCTAATTGCGAACCCAAATAGACAGAGATAATTGCTGGTGGAGCCTCATTTGCACCCAATCGGTGGTCGTTGCTGGCAGTAGCAACTACCGCGCGCAATAGCGGGCCGTATTTGTGAACTCCGCGAATCACAGCGCCGCAGAAAACTAGAAATTGTATGTTCGAGTGCGGTGTATCGCCGGGGTCTAATAAGTTTCCTTGGGTGGCATTGCCGACCGACCAGTTGACGTGTTTGCCGGAACCGTTAATGCCGGCGAAAGGCTTCTCGTGCAGCAAACACATAAAACCGTGTTTCTTCGCAGTGTTGCGGAGAATTGTCATGGTTAATTGTTGGTGATCGCTGGCGACGTTTGCAGCTTCAAAAACTGGTGCAATTTCAAACTGACCGGGAGCTACTTCGTTGTGGCGGGTTTTGGCAGGAATGCCCAGCCGGTACATTCTTTCTTCTACTTCCTGCATGAAGACTTGAACGCGCTCTGGAATCGCTCCAAAATAGTGGTCGTCAAATTGCTGACCTTTCGCAGGAGGTTTGCCAAAAAGGGTGCGACCTGCTAGCAGTAAATCGGGGCGGTTGTTGGTGAAATTGGCATCTACCAGGAAGTATTCTTGTTCGGAACCGCAACTGGAATTTACCGGAGCAATTTCGGTATTTCCTAATAGCTTTAACACTCGGGTGGCTGCTTTGTTCATTGCGGAAATGGAACGCAAAAGCGGCGTTTTCTTGTCTAAGGCTTCACCTGTCCAAGAGATGAAAACAGTAGGAATGCACAATGTCATGCCGTTGTCTGTTTCCATGACATAAGCAGGGCTGGTGACATCCCAGGCTGTATATCCGCGAGCGGCGGCGGTGGAGCGAATGCCGCCGTTGGGGAATGAGGAGCCATCGGGTTCGCCTTGTACGAGAACTTTGCCGGCAAATTCTGAGATGACGGAGCCGTCGCCTTGTACTGAGATGAAACCGTCGTGTTTTTCGGCGGTGCTGTTGGTTAGCGGGTAAAATACGTGGGCGTAGTACAGGGCTCCTTTAGAAATAGCCCAATCTTTCATTGCTGCTGCAACTACATCAGCTACGGAATCATCGAGTTTTTGACCGGTTTGAACGGTATTTTTTACTGATTTGAAAATACTTTTGGGCAGACTTTCTTGCATCTTGCTCAGACTAAAAACGTCTGTTGCCCACATATCTTCTAGCCGCTTGGGAGGCCGGGCAGGCATCTGTTTGCGGTTGACGATTTGAGAAATTGCTTGAACGCGCGATTCGTTTCCACTCATGGTTATTTTTATTGGGATTGCGGGACGAGTAGTTGAGAAAAAATAGATGTTAGCAAAAGTTTAACGATTGACGAATATTTTGGATTTACCCAACATTTTTTGTCAAAGCTAACTTTTGGGAGAATGCCCTTTTTGGCAGGCTCTAAAAGATTGGAGGAGCGAGGCTCAATCACTTCGCCGTCCACCGGGCGTGACAATCCAGTGTGAGATGCGGTTGGATTTCGGTTATTAGCAAGAAAATAGATGGTAAGAGCCTGTACTAATTTGAGTCAACATGATAGATGCCTGCGCTGCACAGATTTAGTAGCTAATCTTCACCCTGGTCAGCTCAAAAATTTTGTGCGAATCAATTCCGATGAATTCAGGTCAAAACTACTTATGGTTTTTAACGGTTCGACGATCGATAAATCGCAGTCCAGCAAACAACGCACTCGTTTAGGGGTTTTGAAGAATTATGGAGAGTACACAATCTACACTTGGAGAGTTTAAACAATCATTAACCAAATGAATGTATCCTAAGCTACAGAATTTTATGTTTTTTTCAGAAAGGCCGATCGCACCGATCGCACACAACCGCAGGATTTCAGTGTAACAGGACGCGGGGCGCTGAAACTGAGGGGCGATCGTACATTTACAGGAATTATCGAGGGATAGTATATATAGTGTGCCAAGAAAAGGATCTCACTTTGGCGTTGCTGAATTCTGGTATGAAATTTGTAGGGGCAATTCCCCCGTGGTTGCCGCACCGCTGGCGGGGTCAGCTTTTATTCAGCAGCCCCACAAAACTTTCCCAGCGCAGTAATGGGGATTTCTATGAATTTAAAATGAAGAGATTTAGAGCAATAGTTCAGACAGTTTGAGACGCCGTTTATTGAGCATAAATGAGTAAATTTTAAACTCTTATTTAACTGGTTTGTAATCGGAAGACTTCAGGGTATGAGCCAAAAAGCGTTCTGTGTAGTACAAAGCCAGTTGATTGCTCGGCCCATTAAAAACTGCATCAAAGGCGTGTTCAGCCCAAGGAATTTCGAGCAAAATAGCCCGATCGCCCGTGGCTCGCAATCGTTCGTACAGCGATCGACCAAACTTAGCTTGAACGATATGGTCGCGACCTGCATAAACCAGTAGAGAAGGGGGAAGATTCGGTTTAATATAATTTATGGGAGAAGCTCGACGGTAAAGCTCGTTGAGTTCATCTGGCGTTCCTCCCAGAAAGGCACGCAAGACGGCTCGAACATTTATGGCATCAGGAAAAGGTGGGTCATTGTATCCCCGAATCAGGTCATTTGGCCCGTAATAGTTCACCACTGCTCGAACTGGAAGCACACTTGAATCATAAGCAGTTAGCATTGCTAAATGGGCACCTGCCGACCTTCCCATCAGAGCAATTCGATCGAGATCGAGTTCCCAATCAGCAGCATGAGTTTTGATATAGGAAAGAGCGGCTTGTACGTCCTCAATCTGAGCAGGAAATCTATACTTGGGAGCGTGGCGGTAAGCAATTGCAACCACACAATAGCCTTGGGCGGCCATATAGCGGCTGAATTCCTCATTGGAATCGGCATTGCCTCTCTGCCAAGCTCCCCCGTAGAGCGTGATAATCGCCGGATATTTGCCAATTTCCACCGGCCGATAAAGGTTTAGTTGCAGTGAAACTCCGTCAGGGTTGGCAAATCCAATAGCCCGATCGATCCTAACGTCTCTAATCGGAATTCCTCGGAACGCATCTGCGAGGATAAACGGTTGAGGGCGTAGCTGCGCGCGATCGGCTTGAGGAACGGCTGCTAAATAGTTTTCCCCTAGAACTGCTTGCATTTGGGTAGCTATCGCTGCATTGGCTGCTGGGAACTGAATCAGTGGAAGCAGGCCCAGGATTAGGGCGAACAGGTTACAAATTGACAAAATAATGTAGACTTTGCCTTGATGCCGTCGGAGCAAGTTCAGCAGAAGGGCGATCGTATTGATACCGACCAACCAAGGACTAATTTCTGGTGCTCCCACCGCCAAAGGGTACAGTAACATCGTGGGTGCTGGTAGGATGACCCAGAGACTGAGAAATAGTGCGATCGCACTCAGGAACCAAGGGATAAATTGCGAGACTAAGAACGTTGCTAATAAGGGTAACTTTTTGCGGTTCTTCTTGTGGATCATCGGATTTTCGCAGCCTAATTTTTAATCAGTTTAAACTAATATCATTGTCCTAAAATAGGCTACAATAATAGTGAGACTTTAACAAATATTGCCTCAAAGTAGATTACCAAAAAGCATTGATTTAACACCTAAGTCGTTAAAAATAATTTAATCGCCTTGCGCCACAAACAGGATAAATCTTTCGGAAACGATTTCTTACATCACTATGGCATAATTTTTGAGAATAGGAAGTATATTTTAGATTCAAGCATTAGCTATAGCAATCCTCGCATCATTTGTGAATTTCTTACTCCCTCCCCTTAGCAAGGGGAGGGTTGGGGTGGGGTAAAAATTTACGACTCCTGCAAGGATTGCTCTATGACTGATGACTATCGGGTTTGAACCTTTTCTAGAATTGCATTTTTTTGGAACTGGTAAGCTAAGGCACATCTAAATTTTATAGTCAAGTGTGATGAAATTATTGTGCGTATCTTACTCGCGCCCCAAATACAATTTAGATGCCGGACTGCTTATCAACAGCGCTAATTCGTTTGGATTAGCTGGAGCCAATTATACTCTGGGTCAAAAGCATTTTTAGGATTTAAAATGAATAGTATACAATGCCTAAAGTACAATGCTATAACTTTTATTTTTGAACGGCACGAGGTGCAACGAGATTCCAATTTACCTGAGAAACACCGTACAAAATAAAATTATTCAACATTCCGTAAGCATCCCCGCAATTGTAGCTTTTAGCCTCAACACATTTGCGATCGGCATTCTGATTGACAGCCACAAAAATATCAACTCCATCCGGCAACACACCCGCATACATCTTCAAATTAGCAAAATCATCAAGGATGCGACCTCGATCGTCCAGCGGCGGCAATTTCCACTCTTTCGGATTATTATTTCCTCCTAGCTGGATTGCCCAAGCATGAGTACCGTCAAGCGCTCCGTTGTGGGCAGTATATCGATTCCAAACATTATTTCGCTTTTCTCCGATGCGCGGGTTATTCTCATAACCGCCCACCCAATATTCTGACATGAATTTGAGAAAAACTTCAGCTTCCGCAGCAAGGGAACCAGTGCCAGGACTCAAATCAGTGTTTCTGCTGCTAAAGGGAACTTGGCTTAAATTCCAAGACCAATTTATTCTCCCCGGCTTCGGATTTAACCAAGTAGCAAAATCGCATAAGCTACCTTTCCAGATGCAGTGCGGTCGCTTCAAATCCCATCCTTGACCATAGTAATTTTTCCCGTTCCAATGCCGTTTTTTAGGCTCGCGATCGCCAATATTTTCTACTTCTTGGCTCATGAAAATTCCCCGGTCAGCCGCAGTAGGAATTCCTAACTCGGTTTTGAAGAAAACCTCCAAAGCCGAACTTTGATGAGTTGCTGGTTTACCCATTTTAGCAGCATAGCTCCCGGAAGCCACCAACTGCTGCAAAATAATCGTAGGAAATGCGGGACTGGTATTGGAATAGTGATATTGACCGAGAGGATACTGAAGGCATCGCCCTGCCAAAACCTGCATAGTTTCTGTTAAAGTGGGACTGGGCAAAAAATAGCCAGCGCTAGCAGAAATGCCGAGTTGATTTTTTGCTGAATTGACAGATTTGCTGCCCCATTCGCTGACAAGTAGCTGTTCTTGTGCTTGGAAATCGGCTGCTGTTTTCAGATTGCGAAGCACTGGCAAATTTGCAATCATATCTTGACCGTATCTTGGCGCGCTGCGCTGAAGTCCCGATCGGTGCGACAAAAAATGTCCGAGGGTGACGTTTTGCCACTGTTGATCTGCAAATCCCGCGTTGAGATTGGCACAGTTTTTGTCTTTCACCGGAACCGGAAATTTGACTTTTCCCGAAAATACGGCGTGCAATCTTTCAGGGATAATCGCTACTGGATATTGCTTGTTTAAACCGGGAATTAGCGGCGGATAATGCTGGGGGTCGAACAATTTCATCCCTTCAATTTGGTCATCAGTAAGTTCTAAACCGGCGCGATCGCGCGCCGTCTGTTTAAGCGCCCAGCGCACCATTGCAAAGGTAACAGGCTTGCTGATACTGCCCATACGCATGGGGGTATCTGCCGCGACTGGGGGAGCCAGAGGAGCCTGCATATCGTCGCCGCAAGCCGGATTCCAGTTATTAGTAGGTCTGCCTTTCATGCGGCCGACACCCCACACACCGACGGGTTTACCTTTAACAGAAACACCGAGTACGGCCGCACCGACGCAGCGGTGGCGCATGAATTCTGTTAGGGATTGCAAAATCGGCTGGAGTTGCGCGTCACCGCTACCGCTAACGGGGATATTTTCTTGCGCTAAAGCTGTGTTGTTGTTGGACTCTGAAAGCTTTCCCAAGCCTGCTATGAGGATAGCTGAAATCAAGGTCAAAGTTGTGCAGACAAGTCTGTTGATTTTTTGGCGATGATTCGCAATTTTCATGATAACAAACTCCAGATTTAAAAAAGTAGGGCGGTGCTCTGCTGACCGCCCTGTAACAGCGATAATTAAGGCTATTGAGGGATAGGAGGCGCGGATAAGAATACTTGATTTGGGTTGACATTAGTTAAGTTTGTGCTTTGTACAACGCCAATCAAGTTATCCTTGTAGAAGATACCAGTATCTTGAACATTGTTGCCGTTCCAATCGCCAGTTTTGAGAGTGTAGCCGTCCCCTACCTGACCTTTAATTTGGATTTTATCTTGACCTAAACTAAAATCCGTAATAGTAGCATGGCCAGTTCCCAGGTAGTAAACGTTATTAACGTTGCCGAGTACAAAGGTGTCTGTTCCCGCGCCGCCGGCGAGAGAATCGGATTCGCTACCTGCGCCTATACCGTTACCAGCCCCAGAAAAATTAGCACCGTCAAGATAATCGCTGCCGTCGCCGCCGATGAGATAATCTTTGCCGCTTCCTCCGAATAGATAATCGTTGTGCAACCCTCCCGATAGGGTATCTTTACCGCTGCCTCCGTATAGGAAATCTTCGCCAGCTTCGCCGTATAATTTATCGTTGCCGGTGTCGCCATTTAACTTGTCGCTGCCGAAGCCGCCGTAGAGGATGTCATCTCCGCCGCGGCCGAACAATTTATCGTTGCCTTGATAGCCGTAGATTGTATCATTTGCAATCTGAATTTGACCTTGACCGTCGATCGTCCAATCGTCTCCAACTAAGGATTTGTGGAATTGACCGTTGCCGTTGACAGTGTTGTTGTCGTCGAATTGAGTACCGTTGATAACTGATGACATTTTTGTTGCTCCTTTTTGTTGTGGACTTGGTGCAATAGCAATTGCGACCCAAGCAATTTGTTCTATGTAAACCAGTTTCTTCTCAAATCGAGTGAGCGACAATGGGAATAAAATCAGGTAATTTAAAAGCCTAAAAAAAGGGTTTTGGCAACGATGTATCCGAAAAAATCAGGTACTCAAAATATTAAAGTTGGAAAAAGTCAGGTTGGCGATCGTAATTTTTAGGTCAGGACTTACGCACTCTCACCCAAGAAACCAGGTTTTTTACCGAATCTGCGGGTCACAACCTGCGTATTTTCGTAAAAAAACCTGGTTTCTGAACACCCAAGCGCAACTACAAACAAATTTTAATATCCTAGTTGTGTAAGTCCTGATACGTTATTGAGAGTAGCTAAAATTTGACCGGTTGCTGTCAAGCGGATTAAGGTGTCGCTGTTGGCTTGAGTAATGGACAGTTGAGAGGCAGTCAAACCTCTAGTAAGGGCGATCGTATCTTTTCCGGGTTCAAAATCTAGAATGGTATCGATTGCTGAATCTGCCCAAAGCAGAAAACGATCGTTTCCACTTCCTCCAATTAAAAAATCATCTCCCAAATCGCCGCTTAAAAAGTCGTCTCCCGCTCCCCCAAATATGGTATCATTGTCTTTTCCTCCCCAAATCGTATCATTTCCTTCACAGCCATCAAGTAGGTCGTTATTTTCATCACCCAACAGAGTATCGTTGCCACCGCCACCACAGGCAGTATCGTCACCTAAATTTCCCAACAGAGTATCGTTGCCTTCACTGCCTAAAATTAAATCTCTATCCTTACCTCCCAATAAGAAATCGTTTCCTTTTCCTCCATCCAAGAAATCCGAGTCTTCGTTGCCGTGAATGAAGTCGCTATCTTCTCCGCCATTTAGCGAATCTTCTCCTTGATTCCCACATAATGTATCTCTTCCTTCATTACCAAGAATAATGTCTTGATTCTTGCCACCAAAAAGCAAGTCATCTTCCGTTCCACCAGAGATAAACTCGTTACCTTCGTTACCGTTTAAAAAGTCATTTCCTTCGCCGCTAAACAGGTTATCGTTACCTTCTTTTGCCTGGAAATAATCCTCGCTGCTGCTGCCGTCGAATGTCTCATTGCTAGCAGTACCTGTGAGGGGTAGATCGATCGCACTATTCACAACTACCTTTTCTACAGGATTGGGTTGGTTGAGATTTGGGAGGGATAGAGAGTTACAGGGGCAATCTTCTGTCGGAATTTCTGTCGGTGTCGGAGTTGCTGTGGGAATCTCTGCAGGAATTTCTGTCGTAACTTCTGTGGGAATTGCCGTTGGTGTTGGCGTTTCTGTCGGAGTTGGTGTCGGAGTTGGTGTTTCTGTCGGAGTTTCTGTCGGAGTTTCTGTGGGACTAGGTGTTGGTGTCGGAGATGAAATAGACATATAGGAGGG
>NZ_SRRZ01000080.1 GCF_013179805.1 Microcoleus asticus IPMA8
AGTTGACGTTGGAAGTTATTGCTTCTTTGACGGGATGGGAATTTATTTTAGATGCTCTATCTGTAGCATGACTTTAGGAAATTGGTATAATGTGTCGGCGGTGGCAGTGCTGCTGCCCCTAGTTGCAGGAGCGGCGGGCGCTTTAAACCTCGTGCAATCTGAAAGAAGTAGCCTGGTGTCGGGTGCAGCCGTGGGGATGCTGGTTGCCGCTTCGCTGGCACCACCTGCGGGAGTGGTGGGCATGGCGATCGCGATGGGTCGATGGGACATGGCTGTGAACGGCTTGTTCGTGCTGTTGCTGCAACTGGTGGGAATCAATTTGTCAGCTTCTATTGTGTTCCGTATCTACGGTCTGTCTGCGCGTGGAGCG
This sequence comes from Microcoleus asticus IPMA8, assembly GCF_013179805.1. GTDB lineage: Bacteria > Cyanobacteriota > Cyanobacteriia > Cyanobacteriales > Microcoleaceae > Microcoleus > Microcoleus asticus. The sequence continues at coordinate 371 of NZ_SRRZ01000080.1, forward strand.
CGTTACGATCGCGGGAAAAAGTCGGTGTTTCCAGCTACCCTTGCCGTCACAATCTTCGCTCTGGCTCTCTTGCTGACTTGGCAGTTTTCTACCTCCCCAGAGCTTCAGCGTAGCAGCCGTTCGCAACGAGCCACTGCTGAGATCCAGAAGGTGGTGAATAGTAGTAATCTCGCAGAACTGGTGGAGGCTGATGTTCGTTTTCCCAGCCCTAATATCAAAGGTCAGAATACGCTGCTCGGTACTGTTTACGTCCAGCGCCAAGCAGGTGTCGCCCAGTCAACGCAACAAATCCGCGATCGCTTAACGAAGGATATTCAAACTCACTTACTCCAACAAGGGTTTAACGTCACACCGTTAGTCGATGTCAGCGTTCTTGAGGTACCAACTATCAAATGAGTCCGCGTCATGCTTCGTAAAAGCCTTTCAAGGCGAATTGTTAACCAATAGTTTAGATAAATGATTGTTAATCGAGCGGCAAAAGAGTTTCTGAGGCGGGGCGTGAAGCCAGATATCTCCAGTGCCGCTGGCAAAATCATCTGTATCCAGGGTTCGCCACAGGAGGCTAAATGAACGCAGAACAGCAACGCTTAGAGGAGAATCGCGAACCGGATGAACCTTGGTATCGCTGGGGTTCTTACTTGAGCGATCGCCAATGGGGTACAGTGCGGGAAGACTATTCACCTGACGGTTCAGCTTGGGATTACTTTCCTCATGACCATGCGCGATCGCGCGCTTACCGTTGGGCTGAAGATGGATTGGGTGGATGGTGCGATCGCCACAGTCAACTCTGCTTTGGTCTAACACTGTGGAATCGTCGCGATCCAATTTTAAAAGAACGCCTGTTTGGACTCACTAACGAACAAGGTAATCACGGTGAGGATGTCAAAGAATATTACTTCTACCTAGACAACACGCCTACCCATTCCTATATGCGCTGGTTGTACAAATATCCTCAACTGGAATTTCCCTACACTCAGCTTGTAGAGGAAAACGCTCATCGCCACAAGGATCGACCAGAATTTGAACTACTGGATACGGGCGTGTTTGACGATAATCGCTACTTTGATGTGGTTGCCGAATACGCTAAAGCCTCTACAGACGATATTTGCATTCGCATCAGCATCACGAATCGGGGGGCGGAAACTGCCAGCATCGACGTGCTACCTAGCCTTTGGTTTCGCAATACCTGGATCTGGACGGGTAATAAACCGCAGTCACAGCTATCGAAAGTTGCTGATGGTGTAATTAAGGCGAACAGTGAGAAATATGGAGATTATTGGTTATTCTGCGATGGAGATCATCAGCTTTTATTTACAGAAAATGAAACTAACAGCCAACGCCTCTACGGAGCTGCTAATGCCTCGCCTTATGTTAAAGACGCTTTCCACGAGTACGTAATTCACAACAAACAAAATGCGGTGAATCCAAATCAGGTTGGTACAAAAGCAGCGGCTTGGTATCAATTGGAAATTGGGGCGGGACAGACCAGTGTAATTCAATTGCGCTTCACCAACCAATATACAGAAACGCCATTTAATGCAGCATTTGCTGATACCTTCAGCCAGCGTCAAACAGAGGCAGACGAATTTTACGAAACGCTCACCCCCGGTCTAGACGAGGATTGCCGCAACGTTCAACGACAAGCGTTTGCCGGACTGCTGTGGAGCAAACAGTTTTACTACTATGATGTCCATACTTGGCTGCATGGAGATTCAGCAGAACCTATCCCACCCAATCAACGCCTTACCGATCGCAATACTCAGTGGTGGATGCTCTACGCCGAAGATGTTATTTCCATGCCCGATAAGTGGGAGTATCCTTGGTTTGCTTCCTGGGATTTGGCGTTCCACTGCATTGCTTTGGCATTAATCGATGGAAACTTTGCTAAGCAGCAATTACTGTTATTAACTGGCGATCGCACCATGCACCCCAACGGTCAATTACCCGCTTACGAGTGGGCGTTTAGCGATGTCAATCCTCCGGTACAAGCATGGGCGACGTGGCGCGTCTACAAAATTGAGGAAAAACGAGTTGGAAAGGGCGATCGCAAATTCTTGGAGCGGATGTTTCACCGCTTAATGCTCTACTTTACCTGGTGGGTAAACCGCAAAGACTTACAAGGGCAAAACTTGTTTCAAGGAGGATTTCTCGGACTGGATAACATTGGGCTATTTGACCGCAGCAAGCCATTACCAACGGGGGGTTATTTAGAACAGGCAGATGGCACGGCATGGATGGGGATGTTTTCATTAAATATGCTGGCGATCGCTCTGGAATTGTCCAGTGAGGACGAAACCTACAGCGATATGACGTTGAAGTTTTTTGAACACTTCCTCTACATTGCTAACGCCATTAATCATGTAGGGCATGAAAAAATTGTCCTCTGGGACAACGAAGACGGCTTTTACTACGATGCCTTGCACTTACCCAACGGAGAGGACGTGCGAATCAAAGTACGGTCAATGGTGGGACTAATACCGCTATTTGCCGTCGATACTATCGAGCCAGATTTGTTAGAAATTGTGCCGGGGTTAAAAGACAAAATTGAGTGGTTTCTCAACAACCGTCCCGAACTGGCACAAAACATTGCTTGTATGACCAGTGAGGGAGAAGGCGATCGCCGCCTGCTTGCCATTACTAGCCCCGAAGCGCTACGCCGTATCCTGCGACCATTGTTGGATGAGGATGAATTTCTCTCACCTTATGGTATCCGCTCGGTTTCCCGCTATCACAGAGAGCATCCCTTTATCTTCGACTGGGACGACACTCGCTATCAAGTAGATTATGAGCCTGCTGAATCTACTTCTAACCAATTTGGCGGTAACTCGAACTGGCGCGGCCCCATCTGGTTTCCAGTTAACTTTCTACTAATTGAATCCTTGCAAAAGTTCTATCACTACTTAGGCGATGACTTTAAAGTGGAGTGTCCCACAGGTTCAGGAGTAATGCTCAATCTCTGGGAGGTTGCGGCTTATTTGGAGCAACGGTCGATCGCTATTTTCTTGCAAAATCAAGATGGGCAGCGTCCGGTTTACGGTGGGATTGCAAAATTTCAGCAAGATCCCCATTGGCGCGATTTGATTCTCTTTTACGAATACTTTCATGGTGATAACGGGGCTGGATTGGGAGCAAGTCACCAAACCGGATGGACAGCACTAATTGCCAAGTTGATTCAGCAGGTGAATGATAAATCGTGATTCCCGACTTTTAAATTCTTCTCTTATGTCAACCAAATTTCGGTTAATTAGACCTCTTGCAAAAATAACTAGGACGGGCTCTCCGGCCCATCCCACAACACACTTTTTTTCTTGTTCTTGTGGGGTAGGCATCCTGCCTGCCCGATAAATTGAGGAGAAGGACTTTTGCAAGAGTTCTATTCTCGCCAGTCCAATATTTAAGGAAATTTATTTTTATGACTCATCCTTCATCCCACGAACAAATAGAATCGCGATCGAGCGATCGCGATCCAACACCCCCGACGATTGACTATTGGCACGTCTGGACTGACCAAGACGGCATCAGCCACCAGTCTCGTTGCCAAATTCAAGACTTCACTCTCAAGAGCATTTCACCACCTGCCTCTCCTCAGTGGCTCGAACAGATGCAGCAAGTTGGTGCTACCGTCGTCTTTACGGTGCAACCTGTTGGCTGGATTGGCACTTGGCATGAAAATCCGAAACCCCAGTGGATAGTTCCGCTATCGGGACGCTGGTTTGTGGAGACGATGGACGGACAACGAGTAGAGATGGGTGTTGGTGAAATTTCGTTTGGAGAAGACCAGAATACGAAAGCGAACGCACACGGACAGAAGGGACACCTTTCTGGCACCGTCGGCGATGCGCCCGCAGTTCTGATGATTGTGCAACTTGAAGAAACGCCGACAATCGGGCAGGCTTGCCGCTTTCGATAATCTCAAAATTTTTATGTTGAATCGCATTCAGGTACAACGGATTCGTGCTATTGGATTAACCGTGAGTGATGCCGATCGCTCTCAGGACTTCTATACGCAAGCACTAGGATTTGAACCCGTTTCAGACATCACGGTTGAAACAGATGATTGCAGCGACTTAGTAGGCGTGGCTGAGGCAACAATTCGCATTGTTACCTTGCAGCTTGGAGATGAACTGATTGAGCTGATTCAGTATCTCAATATTGAGGGAAAACCGATTCCCAAGGATTCGCAAAGTAATGATTTGTGGTTTCAACATTTGGCGATCGCAGTTAGTGATATGGATCGGGCTTATGCTCATTTGCGATCGTTTCCAATTGAACCAATTTCAGTTGAACCGCAGACGATACCAGCCGAGAATAAAGCATCTGCTGGTGTAAAAGCCTTCAAGTTCAAAGACTGCGATCGCCACCCTTTAGAGTTAATTTGGTTTCCTCCTGATAAAGGACAAGAGAAGTGGCATCAGCAGGGCGATCGCTTGTTTCTCGGAATCGACCACAGTGCGATCGGGATTAGTAACACTGAGCAGAGTCTAAAATTTTACCGCGACTTGCTAGGAATGCAGGTTGAGGGTGGCAGTTTCAACCAAGGCGAAACGCAAGCTCGACTTGATAATTTACCACAAGAAGTAGAAGTCCGAATTACAGCACTGCGGCCTACTCAAGGCGGTTTAGGTATTGAATTACTAGACTATCTTGTGCCTCCAAATAGTCGTCCCATACCTAGTGACTGGAAAAGTTATGATATTGCCAATATGCAAATTGAGTTAGTTGTCAACGACATTGATCAGGCTGTGGAGATGTTGCGGCAGAATCGGATTGAGTTTGTGTCGTCGCGGGTTGTGGAGTTTACAGATAGCTCATTTCCTTATTCTCAAGGTTGCTTAATCAAAGACCCTGACAGACATGGTGTATTACTAATTGCGGAATAACCGTTAAACATAATTCCTAACTAGCAAAAGCCGTCAAATACTTTTGTTGTAGTTCAATCTCTGTCGCCCTAAATTCTATGTTTATTAAGTAGTCCAACAATAATAAAAATGTCATTGCGATCCGAGCGTTGCAATCTCAAAATGCAAGCGAATTCCTTCGCTTCAATACGCTTCGTTCACAATGACATGGCTACTTTTATTTATGTCCGATTAATTAAGTACATTATAATCTAAAATTCCATATAGGTCTAAAAATATAAGTACGTTTAGCAAAGTATTTGGCTATTTAGTTAAACTCTCATCCAAAGATTTTTGCAAACGATCGATCGCACAATGCAGACATTTCATTTCATGGGCAATTCGGTCTAGTTGTGTGGAAACAGGAGTTTGTTCTCGAACAGCTTGCCTCGTTGACGTTACAGAACTTGGATTTGTAGCCAACTCTGATATCCTAGTGATATGTAACTGTTCGATATCATTGTGAATTGCTTCGATATAAATATCTAGCCTCGGTAAAGCTAGAGGTTGGTGTCCCTGTTCCAGCGCATTTGCTAAGTTCTCTAAAATTTGGACAATCGCATCGGTAAATCGTTGGAAATCTGCAAATTGGTACTCTCCGCTAAATTTCTGCTGATGTTCTGCTAGGGTTGTGACTGAGCTGAAAAAAGCACGAATGTAAAGTATTAGCATCGCGATCGGTTCTACTTCTCCTTGAACGTGACGGGGTTCGCTGAATAACCTTTGAGCCGCAGCAGCAGCATTTGCATTCTCTAATGCCGCTTGATGACGCAGGTTTCTGATAGTTTCAGTAGAGCACTTTTGTTCTGGGTTGATATAGCTAGCTGCAACCTGTTGAAAGTACGCGAGATTAGATCGAATCGTTGTTGTTAGTTGTGCCGGAAGTTGCGATCTCTCCCAACTGGGGAATAACAAATAGCTGCCGAGTAATGCTAAAATGCCTCCAATTAAGCTATCTACAATGCGTAATACTCCAATCTCCCAGCCGCCTTTACTCGTCATATTCAGTAGCAATATGACTACGGGAGTAAGGAGAGTGATAAAGATGCCGTAGCTTAGCGATCGCACCGACATAGCAGTGACTAAGAGTATCAGAAGACAGACTAATATTGCCACTGGATTATGGATAAGTATGACCAGGCAAATGCCAAAGATGCCCCCTAATGTGGTTCCAATCACCCGTTGCACAGTTGTCTGAGAAGTACCGCCAAAGTTCGGCTTTAGGGCAACTACAGCAGTGAGTGTTACCCAATAGCCTGTGGGTACTTGCAATAGCAAGGCTACTAATTGGGCAGTTGTTACTATTAGCGCCAGCCGCAAAGCGTGACGAAAAATAACAGAATTAAACGTGAGATTATTCCGCAACGTTTCCATGATTGAAGAACGCTTTGGCTGTATCGGGGGATAAATGTTTAACTGGGCGATACTGCGTCTTTCTCCCCGTTGTAAATCTGTGGCAATTTCCGCATCGGTATGAATTTTTTCTGCTAGCGCTTTCAGAATAGCTACAATCTTGCCAATACTTACTAAGTCAGCATAGTCATCTGCGTGAGCCAAACTCGCCTGATTCAGGACTTGAGAGTGTATGACTTGCCATTGGTATTCTAGTGCCTCGATCGCCCGATCTAGATCTCCCAAGCGAACAAGGTTCTTTTCTTTGGCGAGGGATTCTGACAACATTTGCAAAGCCGTTGCCGATGCTTCTAGCACTTGCTGAATTTCTCTGTGTAACTGCTGGAATAAGGGACGAGTGGATGCGATCGCTAACAGTTCCACCAGTGCTACAACAGAATTGGTAATTTGGTTGACATCCTCAATTAAGACGAGTAACTGATTGCCCCGCAAGTCAGCAGTTTCTCGGCCCGTCCACACAGCACCCCAAACAATCCGGGCAGAGGTCAAATCCTGTATTACGCTGTCTTGACCTTGTAAGAATTGCTCTCCCCACTTCTGACGCTCCTCCAGAGTTAATGGTATCTCGCCTGCCATTCGCAAAAATTTGCTCAATGTGGCATAACAACTGCTGGCTGCCTCGATCGCTGGTGTATAAGGGCGTAGCACCCACAATCCTAGAGATAACACCATCGCCCAGACACCTCCAGCTAGGCACAGCGCGCATTGAAGAAAAACAGTAGATAAATCTGGGAACGAAGCGAATTTTGCTAGCGAGACGATAAACATAGTTGATGTAACCAGGCTAACCGTCGCGGCGCTCGTACCAAACAGACCAGCTAAGCCAGCGATGAACATCACTAAGAACGTGGCTGGAATAGCTAGCCACAGGGTACTACTAACCAGATTCGCCATTAGCAAGGCGACAGTAACGCCAATGGTTGCTGCGAGCATGACAGTTGCTTTTTGGCGATAGGCTCCACCCGTATCGACCATCCCAACAAACATGGCTCCCATCACCGCGATCGTACTTGCAGCAGGATGACCTGTAATGAATCCAACTGCAATGGGTCCGCTCACTGCCAAAAGGGTACGCAAGCCGTAGAGGATGTCAGGTTTACCGGGCTTGAGCTGAAACTGCTGCAACAGCCAGTTGAGAGATTGTCGATCGCCAGATGGCATTACTAGGCTACCTCTTTAAATTTAATTAACTGGTTTCCGCTTAATCCTGATACAAGTTATGAGAAAAAAAAAGTTTTTTAACATATTCTTTAGCAATGATTAGTTTAAAAAGCTTGACCTAAAATCCATCTGCAAGGTAAGCCTTGGTTCACCGTCCAAAAATCAGAGCGTCGAGCGAATACGCACCTGGGCCTAAAACCGCGATCGCAATCAGCATGACACAATACATAAACGCTTTTTCCCAGCTTGGCGGTTCGCCTTTCCCTAAAGGTCCCTGATACTGTTCTTCAGGAATTAAATATGGATCGCGAGCCACAAAAGGCAACCCTTGTGCAATTTCTAAAACCATTGCAAACACCATCGATACGAGAATTGGTAGACTCGCTAATAGAGTAAGAAATCCCAGAATTAGGCAAACTCCACCGCCCAACATCGATGCTGCTGATAGAAAGCAAAGAAAGATCGGCATTTTTAGAGAATCCGCCCACTGTTGAAGATGCGTTATTTTAGGATAGCCGTGCAGGAGGAACAATATACCGACACTAACTCTTAATAGTAAAAGCAACGCGCCTTGAAGTCCGGCGGGGAAAACAGTATTAAGCGAACTGAATAGGTTTAGACCTAGCTCTGGTAGATTAGATGAAATGTTAGTAGCTAATAGAAAACTAAGCGCAAAACCAATAACAAATTTGTAAATCATCTTTGCACCCCACGAGTATTAAGGTCGATCGCGTATAAAGATGTGCCTGCCGTAATAAACAGGCGATCGCGCTTCACTCCACCAAAGGTGAGGTTAGCACAAGTCTCCGGCACCAGAATTTTTCCTAAGCGATTGCCATCGGGCGCATATACCTGCACGCTATCCTGAGAGCTAGTAAAGATATTGCCGTACTCGTCCACGCGCAACCCGTCGGGTTGACCCGGATCGATGACTGCAAATACGCTACCGTTGGTTACGCGCCTACCGTTTACGACCTCGTACACGCGGATATGATGGGGCCCATCTGGAATGTTGAAAGCAGCGGTATCAGATACGTATAGCAGGTTTTCGTCCGGACTGAAAGCGAGTCCATTGGGACGCATTATATCTGTTACGATCGCATCGATCTCACCCGTTCCTGGGTCAAAGCGGTACACGAAACATCCCGGTTGTTCCTGTTCGCCCCCATATCCTTGGTTTGGCTCAGTAATACCGTAGGGTGGGTCAGTGAACCAGATTTTGCCGTCACTTTTCACTACCAGGTCGTTCGGGCTGTTGAGGCGCTTACCTTGGTAACGGTCTACTAAAACCTTCCACTGACCATCGCGATCGCGTCTGATAATAGCACGTAAACCCGACGAACACGCAACCAGACGACCCTCCAAGTCGCGGTAATTACCGCTTTGATAGTCGGACGGGTCGCGCAGGACGCTCACTCCATCACTAGCACTCCAGCGCAACAGGCGGTTGCCGTGAGCATCGCTCCACACAAGGCTGTCGTCTTCGTGGAAGTAAACGGGGCCTTCGCTATGGACGGCATCGGTGGCAAGCTTTTGGAGCGAGGCATCTTGGTGTACAAGCGCTCGGAGGCGATCGTCATAAATTTCGATGGTTTCAGGCATGGTATTTCTTGCCAGTTAACGCACATTGAGCTGCGATCGTTACAGCTTTAATTTCAGGGTAATTGTCGTTTAATTAGTGTCAATTACACCTCAAACCACAGCTATAGATTAGCGAACTATTTTTGAATAAATAGTATCGATAAAATCGGAATATTTCGTTAGGTAGATATAAAGAATAAGCCATCAGATAGATGACTTTTTTGACTTTAAAGTCATAATGTGGAGCAAACAATCTATCCTAAGAGATATTATCTCATTCCTAATCAATCGCTCACAGCAATTTCAACAACAGCTTGAGAAACCTTACGTCCTATTCGCATCCGAATTGATGCACAGCCTGTGTTGGATGAAGCTAAACTACTCCAAAAACTTAATAAATAAAGCCAGAATAACTTCAGAAAAAATTGCCATGAAAACGACAACAAATCACTATGATGTCATCATCATCGGGACAGGAGCAAGTGGAGGTACGCTGGCTCACCGCTTGGCACTCACAGGTAAAAAGATTTTAGTGCTGGAGCGAGGTGATTTTCTGCCTCGTGAAAAAGACAACTGGAGCGCTAAGGAAGTTTACCAAAAGGAACGCTATCACACTGACGAAGACTGGTACGACAAAGACGGTAAGGCGTTTCGTCCGCAGACTGGCTACTGGGTGGGTGGAAATACCAAACTTTATGGGGCAGCGTTGCTACGACTGCGAGAGCGAGATTTTGAGCAAGTAATCCACAAGGGCGGTATTTCCCCAGAGTGGGAACTAAAGTATGAGGATTTTGAGCCTTATTACACTCAGGCAGAAAAGCTATACGACGTGCATGGAGAGCGAGGTAAAGACCCTACAGAACCGCCTTGCAGCGAATCCTATCCATATCCTGCGGTGAGTCATGAGCCGGATATGCAGGCGCTTGCCGATTGCATCCACAAGCTGGGCTACTACCCGTTTCATCTGCCATTGGGACTGAAGCTGAACGAGAGCGATCGCACTAAAAGTCCCTGCATTCGCTGCGATACCTTTGACGGCTATCCCTGTCTGGTGGGTGCAAAAGCCGATGCCGATGTCAATGCGATTCGTCCCACCCGCGAGGCGTACTCTAACTTAACGCTGATAACAAATGCCAAAGTCCTCCAACTGCACACTAGCGCGTCTGGGCGAGAAGTGACTGCCGTTGAAACTGATGTTAATGGCGAGTTGTATCAGTTTTCTGCTGATATTGTCGTAGTGGCTTGCGGGGCGATCAACTCGGCTGCCTTGCTGCTGCGATCGGCTAATGACAAGCATCCTAATGGACTGGCGAACAGTTCCGATCGGGTGGGGCGCAATTTTATGAAGCATCAGGCGATCGCACTATTATCAATCCATCTTGAACCCAACCGAGCCAACTTTCAAAAGACGATCGCCGTTAACGACTTTTACTGGGGTGAACCGGATTTTCCCTACCCTATGGGCATGGTGCAAAATAGCGGAAATGTGCTGCCAGATATGATTCCGGCGGAAGCGCCCCCACTTTTAGCACCCTACGTGAAATTGATTCCAGGCTTTGAACTCCACCTGATGGCTGAACGATCCGTGGGGTGGTGGTTGCAAACCGAGGATTTGCCCCACCCTAACAATCGCGTGCGTGTTGTCGGTGACAAGTTACACCTGGATTACACCCTGAATAATACTGAAGCTGCCGATCGCCTAGTTCATCGCTGGACATCGGTACTAAAGTCGATCGAGCGAAATGCCATGCACGTCATCCCGTTTAGCCTCTATCCCCGCAATAACATTCCTTTGCAAGCTGTGGGCCATCAATGCGGCACCTGCTGCTTTGGTAGCGACCCCAAGACCTCAGTATTAGACCTCAACTGTCGCACCCACGATGTCGATAATCTTTATGTCGTCGATGGTAGCTTTTTCCCCTCCAATTCTGGAGTCAACCCGACACTGACGATTATGGCGAATGCTTTGCGTGTTGGCGACGCCATTGCAGAACGTTTGATGGTAGTCCTGCATAGCAAGGAAAATCCAGGGTTTTAATTGATAGATAAACTGGCGTTATACTCATGAATAAAATACCAAATAGCCCCAATATGATTGGAGGTTTTTTTGGATAATGAAAGAGTTTCTCTCGCCAATCTAGATATTCTTTGTCTCATCGTATTATTAAATCTTTCTATATAGTTTGTCAGACCAGTCTCCTTTCCTACTGCCTTGTGTCTTTTTTGAGGAAAAACTGTGACCTAGGAAAGGACAAAAGTCTGTATAGCTTACGGCACATTGACTCTGGAACAGGTCGCACAAGAATCCCATAATCCTTGAGCGCCAGCTCGATCTCTTTTGCCAATATACACTCCTACAATTTATTTAGTTGAGGCATCAATTGCTAACCAAATCCACTGCTTGTTTCCCTTGTCTCCTACAAATGACTACATTTCATCACATTGAATAGTTAGCTTTCCATTTTTTTTGACTTCACTTCTACTTGTCTTTTAAGGGCTACCAACTTTTTGTTAACATAGTATTGTAGCCACCTTTTTCAAACCCCCGTCGCCCTCACAATTCCAGCCAGAGATCTTTTTTATAATAATAAAAGTTTATCTATCAACTTTCTTGTTTCTTCCGAAATCGATTGATGTCTGGGAGCCATCACAAATTGTCTGGCACAATCTCGACACCTAAAACTTTTTTTACCATTGTGAGTGTGACCATTTTTTACAATATATTGAGAATCACATCGAGGACATTTCATAAACGAAAATTTAAGGCAGATTGAATAAGTAAATTATAACAGATATTCCTGACTATGCAGGACTACCCCGACAATACTGATGATTTCTGATACTCCAACACCGACGGTCGCGCGCGACCGTCGGTGCTGGCTTTAGTGGTTCTCTAGTAGCGACTCACCTGTTAAAAACAGCTAACCGCCCCTTGCTAATCAAGCCGATTGAGCGCGATCGCGATCTTGGCAAGGGAGTTGCCCATAGCACCACCAACAGTCCAGTTCGTCTTTTAACCCTTGATCTTGAGTGTGCCTTGCTGTAAGATAAAATTCAGCTATACTACGGTAAATCGAGCGATTTATAGTATAAACTGCGTAAGTCCTAATTAAACGAGACATTTAGCAAGGAGTTCAGGAGACGAATCATGAGCAAGTGGTTTGCCATTGCCAGACGTAGGTTACTGCTATTTTTTATTTCAGGGCTGTTTCTAGCGCTATTAGTCAATGCCTGTAATTCTTCCTCTCCTGGAACTAACACTACAGCAGCATCCCCAGGCTCATCTCCTACGGCAGTTCCTACGGTAGTACGTTTAGATTATGCCTACTACAATCCTGTCAGTCTCGTGCTGAAAGAGAAAGGCTGGCTGGAAGAAGACTTAGCCAAAACCAATATCAAAGTGGAATGGGTGCTCAGTCAAGGTAGTAACAAGGCATTAGAGTTTCTCAATGGCAGCAGCATTGACTTTGGCTCGACTTCTGGTGCTTCCGCACTGATTGCAAAAGCCAATGGCAATCCCATCAAATCTATTTACGTTTACTCGAAGCCCGAATGGACAGCATTAGTAACTACGGCAAATTCTTCCATTCAAAAAGTCGCCGATCTAAAAGGCAAGAAAGTTGCAGCAACGCGCGGAACAGATCCGTTTATTTTCTTGTTGCGTGCCTTGGATCAAGTCGGTTTGACTACCAAAGATGTGGAAATTGTGCCTTTGCCCCACGCTGACGGTAAAGCTGCCCTTGAGAAAGGCGATGTCGATGCCTGGGCTGGTCTCGATCCATTTATGGCACAGACAGAAGTAGAAAAAGGCTCGAAACTTTTCTTTCGCGATCCCAAACTAATTAGTCAAGGCTTTTTGAATGTCCGCGAGGCATTTGCCAAACAATATCCTGAACAAGTTAGTCAAGTGCTAACCGCCTATGAGAAGGCACGGAAATGGGCGATCGCAAATCCTAGTGAACTCAAGCAAGTGGTGATTAAAGCATCGAAGCTGACAGAAGCGGTAGCAACTAAACAATTAGAGGAGCGAACCGATATATCAAACTCATCGATTGGTGACGAACAAAAAGCCGTTATTAGTGCTGCTGGGGATGTCTTGAAAAAAAGCGGCGTTATCGAGGATTCCGTTGAGGTCATTACAGTAGTTAACAATCTAATCGATCCGCAGTATGTGGCAAAGGTTGCCAAATCCTAAGTAAAAAACATCTGCTGTGGATATACACCAACTCACCAACGCATATCGGAAAATTAAAAGTTATATCATGTCCGGTCGATTACCCCGATTCCTGTAGGGGCGGGTTCACTAATAATATTTGCCAAAAACGGACAATCTCCAAAACCCGCCCCGGCAATTGTATTATGGGCGATCGATCGGACATGATATTAAAAGTTAAAAATAAAATTCATCATTATTTTTAATTTTGCATTTTTGATTTTTAATTACGCTCCAAAGCTATCTATGCAGAACAGCAAACACTAAGTTATGGAACAAAGAGTTGCGATCGCAATACCAAGGGCGCAAACAGGTAATATCTGGCAATTCCTCAGTCGTCTGGGCAGAGCAAAAGGCTTGCTATTGCCAGTCTTTCTCTTAATATTGTGGGAGAGTCTCTCTAGGTTTGGCTTGGTTGCTCCTAACTTGTTACCTGCTCCCTCAAGTATTCTCACAACAGTTTGGCAACTCGGTGCAGCAGGGGAACTATGGCAGCACATCGGCATTACACTCTATCGGGTTTTTGTTGGCTTCTTGATTGGTACATTTTTGGCCACTATTCTAGGAGGATTAACAGGCTATTCTTGCCTAATTCACGATTTACTCGACCCACTTTTGCAGTCACTCCGTAACATTCCTTCCCTCGCATGGGTGCCACTATTCATCCTCTGGATGGGAATTCATGAGCCTTCTAAAATTGCTCTGATCGCCGTTGGGGTGTTCTTCCCCGTTTACTTAAATCTGATGAGCGGCATTCATAATGTCGATCGCAAATTGGTGGAGGTTGGCAAAATCTATAGACTTAATGATTGGCAGCTTATCAGTCGTGTGTTCTTGCCCGCGACATTGCCTGCCTACATAGTCGGTTTGCGAAGTGGCTTGGGTTTGGGCTGGATGTTTGTCGTGGCGGCTGAATTGATGGGAGCCAGTCAGGGCTTAGGCTTCTTATTGATCGATGGGCAAGCGACTGGACGACCCGCCATCACCCTCGCCAGCATTCTCTTGTTTGCAATTTTCGGAAAAGTGACTGACTCAATTATTGGCTTTGCATCACATTGGCTACTCCATTGGCAGGATGTTTACGCTTCCAACCATTAGTTCAAAGTATTAGTTTAAAGCATTCATTCAAAGTGCCAAGGAGGAAACATATATGCTACTTATCGAAGGAATACATAAACGATTTCAAAATGGTTTTGTCGGGTTAGAGTCTATTGATTTAACTGTTAATCGCAGCGAGATTGTTAGTTTAATCGGTACGAGTGGTTGCGGCAAAAGTACACTTTTACGAATCGTTGCTGGATTAGATCTGCCAACTTATGGAGATGTGCAAATTGACGATATTCGCATTGACAAACCTCATCCAGAAATTGGTGTAATATTTCAAGAACCTCGGCTGATGCCTTGGTTAACCGTCTGGGAAAATGTGCAGTTTGGTTTGCATCATTTACCGAAGGATGAACGCAAGGCACGGGCAAGTGATGCTTTAGTTAAGGTTGGATTACAAGATTTTGCTCGTTTGCTGCCGCGCCAACTATCAGGAGGAATGGCTCAACGGGTGGCGATCGCGCGTGCCCTTGTTACTAATCCTTCTATTTTATTGCTAGATGAACCCTTTAGTGCTCTCGATTCCTTTACTAGAATGCAATTACAGGATCGTCTGTTAGAAATTTGGCAATCCGATCGTCAGACCATTATTCTTGTGACCCATGATGTTGAAGAAGCACTGATTTTAAGCGATCGCGCGATCGTTATGCGTGGCAACCCTGGACGCATCCATCTTGAGCTAGATATCGATCTTCCCCGTCCCCGCAGGCGTACCGATCGCGATTTGCAATATTGGAAAGAAAAATTATTGAGTACCTTGGATTTATCCAATACGCAAACAGTTCCCTTAGAGGTTTAAATCCCAGGCTGAGATCGCAATTAATATCTACTCAAGAAGGACGTTGAATTGGTAAATTTCATAAATTAAAGATGCAACAATTTCTATAATTATAATGAATAAAATTGTTGCCAAAGCCTATCATTATCAACGCAGATATCTCAAAACATCAATCCTAACTTAGCAAAACTTGACTTCAATCATGACTACTAAACTATTCCAAAGCTACGATTCCACTCTCTTTCAAGGAGCCATTTCTTATTACCTACAATATCGACCGCGCTACCCAAATGCTCTTTACGATTTAATCTCACAGGAATTTCAATTAGATGGGCAAGGCAAGCTTCTCGATCTCGGCTGTGGGATTGGCTTGGTAGCGATCGCCTTACACGATCGATTTCAATCTGTTTTGGGTATCGATCCCGATACAGAAATGCTCGAAGTTGCCAAGCAAGAAGCTAAACTGGCTCATGCTTCAAATATCACTTGGGTAAGGGATTTAGCAGAAAATATTTCCCCGGCAATTGGTACATTTTCCCTTGTCACCATTGGTCGTGCTTTTCATTGGATGGATCAAGAATTGGTGCTACAGCGTAGCTACGATCTGCTCGATCGCACCAGTAACGCTAATAGGGGGATAGCGATTATTCAAACTGAAAAAGATATTTGGTCAAATGACTCTGTTTGGGCACAAAATGTGCTAGCGACGATCAAACGGTGGCTAGGAGAAGAGCGGCGTGTGGGATCGAGTAGCGTTCCTTTGCTTTACAAGTCTGATTTAGAAGTTTTGGATCGCTCGCCATTCGTTCGGATTAAGCGCCATAAGATTGACTTTCAAAAACACTGGACGATTGATAATTTTATTGGTTATCTCTACTCCACCGCTTACTGCCGTCGTGATTACTTTAATGGCGATACTTCTGTATTTGAGGCGGAAATTAAAGCAGCAATTCTCAGTGCCGAACCTTCAGGTCAGTTTGTTGAAGATGTACCTATTTCTGTGTACTTTGGTTTTAAGGACTGACAACCTATAGGAATCCTAAATCATTTGTACCTCATTACTTCCCTCAATTTTGTATCATCAATATGAAAATATCCCTTGCAGACTCGAAAAGCACAACACAACAAGACAGCAAGCAAGATTATGTAGCGATCGCGAAATCGCTGGCTCAAGAATTTGCTGCTACTGCCATAGAACGAGATCGTGTTGGCGGTACGCCAAAGTATGAACGCGATCGCATTCGCTCTAGCGGTTTGCTCGGTTTGATTATCCCTAAAGAATATGGCGGTATTGGCGAAACATGGATTGCTGCACTCCAAATTTCCCGCGAGTTGGCAAAGACTGATAGTTCTCTAGCCCATGTTTACTCCTATCACCATTTAGGGGTTGTTATCCCGCATCTTTTTGGCACGGAGGAGCGCAAGGCGCAGTTCTACACAGATACGGTGACAAACAATTGGTTTTGGTGCAATGCTCTCAATCCCCTCGATCGCCGTGCGACTTTAACTCCTGATGGTACAGGCTTTTTACTCAACGGTACAAAAAGCTTTTGCTCTGGTTCTAAAGATTCTGATATCTTACCCATCACTGCGGTTCGTCAAGATACTTCCGAACTCACAATTATTGTAATTCCCACTCAAAGAGAGGGAATACAAATTCATGACGATTGGGATAATATGGGGCAACGTCAAACCGATAGCGGTAGTATTAGTTTCGACCAAGTGCGCGTTTATGACTCGGAAGTGTTTGGCGATCGCACCCGTGCCGATATTCCTTTCCGTACTTTACGAGCTTGTTTGACGCAAATAAATCTTGCCCATATTTATCTGGGTATTGCGGAAGGAGCATTTGCTGCTGCCAAAGACTATACTTGCACCCAAGGACGACCCTGGTTGACTTCCAATGCTCCTAGTGTGACGCAAGATCCCTACATTCTGAAACACTACGGAGAAATGTGGGTCGATCTGCAAGCGGTTAGCAGTTTGACGGATCGAGCCGCCGCCATTCTGCAAACAGCTTGGGAAAAAGGCATAGATTTAACAACAGAAGAACGTGGAAAATGCGCGATCGCGATCGCAACGGCAAAGGTTGCTGCCACCAAAATAGGTTTAGATGTGACAACTCGCATTTTTGAAGTGATGGGGGCGCGTGCTACTACCAGTAAATATGGTTTCGATCGCTACTGGCGCAATCTGAGAACGTTTACGCTGCATGATTCTGTTGACTACAAAATTCACGATCTGGGTAACTGGGTACTCAACGATCAGCTCCCCAATCCCAGCTTTTATACGTAGAAATCATCATTCAAAAAGATGTTTTATATTCAATTTTTCTCCAGAAACTTGGTTGATGGAGGGAGAGCATCCCGAATTTGTACAGTATTTACGCAACTGCACAATTAGTAAGGTGCATCAGACGCTCAAACCCTAACGATCTCGTTCAATGGCTGCATCTGACGCACCCTACAAAATCTGGAGGTTCCTGATGGACTGAAGTGCTGTCACCATGAGCGATCGCACTCCAAAATCTTAACCCCCGAAAGTAAACAACTATTAACTCCGGTAAATTTATCGGGATATGATGGTATACTGCCATAAAGTTACTCTAAATCCCTTCCTTATTGATATTTATGTGGATTAAGTTCTCAGAAACCAAGCCTTTAGGCATTTTGACTTACTACCGCCAAAATTTCCTTTCTCCGAGAGCTCGCAGTCTTTCCCTGCTGTTTGCAACCGGAATCAGCTTGAGTTTGGGAGTAGCGGCTTGTGCTTCCAGCGCTAGCACAACGGACACAGCCACTAAACCCACCACCCCGACCAACAGTACCGCACCTACAAAAAGCGTTACTGTTAACATCGGCTTCCAAAAATCGGCTACCGTTCTCAACGCTCTTAAAACCAAAGGCGACTTAGAAAAAGCCTTAGCAGCCTCCAAATCTTCTGTAAAATTTGTAGAATTTCCGGCTGGGCCACCATTATTAGAAGGAATGAATGCAGGCAGTATTGACTTCGGCTACACAGGAGAAGCGCCGCCAGTTTTTGCCCAAGCTGCCGGAACACCATTAGTTTATGTTGCTTACGAAACATCCAATCCTCAGTCTGAAGGTATTGTGGTTCCCAAGGATTCACCCATACAAACTGTTGCCGATCTGAAAGGCAAAAAAGTTGCTTTTGCCAAAGGATCTAACACCAATTACTTAATAGTTAAAGCTTTAGAAGCGGCTGGACTTCAATACAGCGACATCACTCCAGTTTTTCTCAAACCAGCAGAGGCCCGTGCCGCTTTTGAAGGCGGAAAAGTCGATGCTTGGGCGGTCTGGGACCCGTATTTAGCATCAGCCGAAAAAACCGCAGGCGGACGACTAATCAAAGATGCCACAGGAATTGCTGCTAATCGAGGTTACTATCTGGCTCGTAAGGCTTTTGTTGACGAACATCCTGAGATTTTAAAACTGATTTTAGATGAGGTAAAAAAGGTAGATCGATGGGCGGCGGGCAATCCAGTAGAAGTTGCTAAATTTTTGGAGACGCAATTAGGAATAGAAGCCTCCGTCTTAGAAGTGTCAGAAAAGCGACGTAAGTATGGCGTTTCTCCCCTGACGGATGAAGAGATATCAGGACAGCAGGAAATTGCTGATACTTTCCATAAATTGGAGCTTATTCCTAAGCCAGTTCAGGTTAAAGAAATCGTTTTGAAAAATAGTAAGTAAAGTCATTAGCAAGAGGAAATCAAGATGAATACTCAATTCATAAAAACCGATGTGCTGGTAATTGGTGGCGGTACGGCTGGCACTATGGCTGGGATTAAAGCTAAACAGGCAAATCCTGACAGCGAAGTGCTAATTTTAGAGAAGGCAAATATTCGCAGAAGTGGTGCGATCGCAATGGGAATGGATGGCGTGAATACTGCTGTCATTCCCGGCCATTCCACACCAGAACAATACGTCCGCGAAATTACCCTTGCTAATGACGGTATCCTCAACCAAAAAGCTGTTTATCAAACCGGAAAATTAGGCTATGAAGTCATCCAAGAGTTAGAAACTTGGGGAGTAAAATTTCAGAAAGATGCTCAGGGAAACTATGACTTAAAACAAGTTCACCGTGTCGGAAAATATGTGTTACCAATGCCCGAAGGTAAAGACCTTAAACAAATTTTAACTCGACAGGTGAAACGCCACAAAGTGAAAGTTACCAATCGAGTCATGGCAACTCGCGTCTTAGTACAAAAAGGACGCGCTACCGGTGCTGTTGGCTTTGACGTGCGAAATGGCGATTTTGTAGTAATTCAAGCGAAAGCTGTCATTCTTTCTACAGGTGCTTGCGGCCGTTTAGGACTACCCGATTCTGGCTACCTTTATGGAACCTATGAAAATCCGACTAATGCCGGAGATGGCTATTCAATGGCTTACCATGCAGGCGCAGAACTTAGTAACATTGAATGCTTTCAAGTCAACCCGTTAATTAAAGATTATAACGGCCCTGCTTGCGCTTATGTTGCCGGCCCCTTTGGTGCTCATACTGCTAATGCCGAAGGTCATCGCTTCATTAATTGCGATTATTGGAGCGGTCAAATGATGCTGGAAATCTGGAAGGAATTAAACTCTGGTAAAGGCCCGATTCAATTAAAAATGACTCATCTCGATGAGGATACTATTGCTGAAATCGAGTCAATTCTTTGGTCAAATGAGCGGCCGAGCCGAGGGAGATTTCACGAAGGGAGAGGCGAAAATTATCGATCTCACGGCGTTGAAATGCACATTTCAGAAATAGGGCTATGCAGCGGCCACAGCGCCTCTGGTGTTTGGGTGAATGAAAAGGCAGAAACAACTGTACCGGGACTCTATGCAGCGGGAGATATGGCCAGCGTTCCTCATAATTATATGATCGGCGCGTTTGTGTTTGGTAGGTTAGCAGGAACTAATGCCATTGATTACATCCAAGATGTAGATTATGTCGAGCCAGATGCTGAATTTCTAGAAGCAGAGAAAGCGCGGATTTATGCACCTTTAAATCTGCCGAATGGAATTCCTCACACGCAAGTAGAATATAAATTACGACGCTTGGTGAATGATTATTTACAGCCGCCCAAAGTAGGGAATAAACTTGAAATTGGGCTGAATAATTTTGTCCGCTATCACGAAACCTTAGAGGAAATGGGCGCTCGAGATGCCCATGAGTTAATGCGCTGTATGGAAGTTCACTTTATTCGAGACTGTGCGGAGATGGCGGCGAGAGCTTCTTTGTATCGCCGCGAGACTCGTTGGGGGCTTTATCATTATCGATTAGATTACCCTGACAAGAATGATGAAGAGTGGTTTTGTCATGTTAATTTGAAAAAAGAGGAGTCGGGAGAAATGAAATTGTTTAAGCGTCCAGTTGAACCTTATATTGTGGAGGTTGATTTGCATAAAGAGGATTATGATGTTGTAGCTCGTTAAGTTTTTATCGCGAGCGAATGTATTTTGTAAGTTGGGTTTTACTTTACATATTGCACCATTGTTAAAAGCTTGTAGGGGCGGGTTCGCCAAGAACCTTAAACCGCATAGCAAAAGCTAAAAAACCCGCCCCCACCCCACGATTGATTCCTTTATTGACAATGGTGGAATATCTGAATTTTAACCGGATTTCTCTATTAGACTGGGTTTTAACCCAGCGGCTTAAAGAGAAGAGTCCTAAAGCACAACTACGTACCTTTGTTTATTCACAATTAACGATCGCAACTAACTATGGCTTTAATTACACAACGAATTGATGTTCCTGTCACTGTAGATGAGTCTAAGTGTTTGGAGAAATGCCATGTCTGCATTGATGTTTGTCCTTTAGATGTATTAGCCAAAAATCCAGAAACAGGCAAAGCTTACATGAAATACGATGAATGTTGGTTTTGCTTACCCTGTGAAAAAGAATGTCCGACAAATGCAATTACGGTTAAAATACCTTTCTTGCTGCGCTAAATTTGTTCTAGTTTGTAGGGATTATAAAACCATGAATGCTGAGACTGATAGCGAATTAAATCAATGGCTGGAAATGTTGCGATCGCCCGATCTCAGCGATCGCCTTGTTGCCGTTAAAAATCTACAATATTTGGGCGATGAAGAAGCTACAAATGCCCTACTCTTTGCCCTGTCTGATGACAGTCTTGCCGTTCAGAAAATTGCAATATCTGCTCTTTGGGAAATTGGCAACCCTGTAGCTATTCCCGCTTTAATCGAGTGTCTAGGTTCCGCCGATATCGATATTCGTCAAGAAGCATTATCGGCATTGAATGAATTAGTTTCACCCGCTGACTTAAGGCAACTCCTAGATGCACTCCACCGCGACAATGTTAATATCCAGCTCAACATATTAACTCTATTGCGGAAGATCCACGATGCTCAATCTTTACCCGATATTTTACCATTTTTTGTATCAAAAATTTCTGAATTGAGAGCAGCAGCAGTTACCACTCTTAGCTATCTCAATCAGGTGGAAAAATGCCCGCAAGCTTTGGCTTTAGTATCTGATATAGATGTCAATGTTCGCCGTGCTACGGCTTTAACTTTAGGACATTTAACAGATCCAGAAATTATCTCAATTTTGTGTCAAACCCTCCAAAGCGATACTGACTGGCAAGTGCGACGAAATGCAGCTAAATCTTTGGCAATTCATGCCGATCCTGCGGCGATTTCCGCGCTGGAAACGGCGGTAAGTGACGAACACTGGCAAGTTCGCAAATTCGCGTTACAAGCTTTGCAAAAAATGCCAGATGAACGAGTGCTACCTGCTTTAATTAGATCCTTAGCTGATGAATATTCAGATGTGCGAAAAGAAGCTGCGATCGCGCTCGGTAATCTCAGCAATCCTGTGGCGATGAATGCGCTGCAACAATCTCTCGACGATCCTGATAAAGAAGTCTCTATCTTTTCTGAAAGAGCAATTCAAAAAATTCAAAAATTACTGCAAAATTCCCCCAATGCTTAATTCTTCCTCCTTACCAAAAACTGACTCACATCTACCCTCAGAAAACCCCAATATTTTGGGAGAATTTCGACAGCAAGAAGTTGTAAACTATCTCAAACAAGTCATCGAACCCACCCTCAAAAATGATATCATCAGTTTGGGCATGGTGCGAAATTTGCGAATTGTTGATGGTTACATTTATTTGCGCCTTTATATTGGTTCGCATCAGCAAGACTTACAAGCAAAAATTGAATCTGTTTTATCACCTATAACCTGGTGTAAAAAAACTTATATTCAAATTTGCACGATAGCTAATGTGCGAACTACTTTAGCTATTTGTAGCGGTAAAGGGGGCGTCGGAAAATCTACAACTGCCGTCAATTTAGCCGCCGCTTTAAAATTACAAGGGGCAAAAGTAGGCTTACTAGATGCTGATGTTTACGGCCCGAATATTCCGCAAATGTTAGGCTTAGGACAAGCCGATGTAGAGACAATTAATACTGATAAAGGTCAGAAATTTTTACCTTTAGAAGCGCAGGGAATCAAACTGATGTCTGTGGGTTTATTAGCCGAACCAGAACGCCCTTTAGCATGGCGCGGCCCCGTTCTCCACAAAATTATTACTCAGTTTATTCAAGATGTAGAATGGGGCGAATTAGATTATTTACTAATTGACTTACCCCCAGGAACCGGAGATGCTCAAATTACTATTGTGCAAGAAAGTCCGATTTGTGGAGTAATACTTGTTACTACGCCGCAACAAATATCTATTTCCGATGTCCGTCGCAATATTTATATGTTTCGCCAAGTCGGGGTTCCGGTTCTTGGGATTATTGAAAATATGAGTTATTTAATTTGCGATCGCGATTCACAACCACTGCAAATTTTTGGTAGTGGCGGCGGTAAACAGCTAGCAGAAGAACTCCAAGCACCCCTCCTTGCCCAAATTCCTATAGATCCGCGCATCTGTGCGGGCGGTGATACAGGTAAACCTCTAACCCTCGCAGATCCGAACTCGGCGGTATCTCAGGTTTTTATGCAGATAGCAGCAGTTCTAGATGCTACTTTTTCTCCTTCGGGTGCAACTGATATATTGGCCGCGAATATTAATCAAGTAAGCAACTAGAGAAGTAATACTAACAAAAATCTACAGAATGTGCTTGCATTTTTAAAGCCATCTGTGGAATAATAGGAGCTTGTTAGAGTTAACTACGGTATATCGGTCAATTTATCGTAGTAAACTTGTCAATAATGATTAGCTCAGCTTTTGCATGGCTATTGCGTTACTTGGTTTTCAATACTTGAAATTTAGGAAGGGATAGTGTTAACCCCATTGAGAGAGAGCCTATTTCCAGCTCGATTGAGGCATTTTTGGAGCAAACTAAAGTATAGTTCGCTCCAAACCTTTGCTTTGCTTTTTGCAGTTGGCTTCAGTTTGAGTTTGACAGTTTCAGCCTGTGCTCCTACTCAGCAAACAAATTCAACTACTGCCCCAACTTCTACTGCCACATCGGTGGCTAGTTCTAACGCACAACAGAGCAATGTAATTCGGATCGGCTATCAAAAATATGGAACTCTAAGCATCCTTAAATCACGGGGAAGTTTAGAGAAACGTTTGGCTTCCCAAAGCACTTCTGTACAGTGGCTTCAATTTCCCGCTGGCCCTCAATTACTAGAAGCTTTGAATGCAGGCAGTATTGACTTTGGCCATACAGGAGAAGCGCCGCCTATTTTCGCACAAGCTGCTGGCGCACCATTGGTATATGTTGCTAATGAGCCTCCTAATCCTAAAGGTGAAGCTATCTTAGTACCGAAAGATTCTCCTATTCAAGATGTGGCTGGGTTGAAAGGCAAAAAAGTTGTATTTAATAAGGGTTCAAATGTGCAATACCTAGTGGTAGAAGCATTAACAGCAGCCGGATTGAAATATAGCGACATTCAGCCTATTTATCTGCCGCCAGCAGATGCGCGGGCAGCTTTTGAACAAGGCGGTGTCGATGCTTGGGCGATTTGGGACCCATTTTTTACAGTAGCGAAACGAGCTACAGGATCTCGTGTTCTTAAGGATGGAGAAGGGCTTGTAGCTAATCGAGAATTTTATTTAGCTGCCAAACCTTTTAACGAGCAATATCCTGACCGGATTAAGGCAATTTTAGAGGAACTTCAAAAAGTAGATGAATGGGCGGCGGCTCAACCAACTGAGGTGGCAAAAGTGCTGTCTCCTGAGCTGGGTATTGACGTTCCAGCTTTAGAAGAAATCTCACGGAGACGGCCTTACGGAGTGCAGCCGATTACGGATGAAGTCATTACTTACCAGCAAAAAGTTGCTGATACGTTCTTGGATTTAAAGCTACTTCCCAAACAGGTCAAAATTAGCGAAGTGGCTCAGCTAACTAAACAATAAGTAATCAGGGAGAATACGGCAAATGGAATTATTTTGGTTTATCCCAACTCACGGAGACGGACGCTATTTAGCTTCAGGAATTGGAGGGAGATCTGGCAGTTTTTCCTACTTAAAGCAAATCGCTCAAGCCGTTGACCATCTAGGATTTACGGGTGCTCTGCTTCCGACTGGGCGCTCTTGCGAAGACGCTTGGGTAGTGGCTTCATCCCTAATGTCTGTAACAGAAAAAATGCGTTTTTTAGTAGCAATTCGTCCGGGGTTAATGTCTCCAGGGGTAGGAGCGCGGATGGCAGCAACCCTTGACAGATTATCTAATGGGCGCTTGCTGATTAATGTTGTTACGGGCGGCGATCCGGTGGAATTAGCTGGAGATGGAGTGCATCTGAGTCACGACGCACGTTATGAATTGACGGATGAATTCTTGACAGTTTGGAGAGCGATGCTTGAAGGTAGTAGCTCCACTAACCTGCGACATAAAGAAGTCGACTTTAGCGGTGAATATCTCCAAATTAAGGGTGGCAAAGTTCTATTCCCACCTGTACAAACTCCCCATCCTCCCTTGTGGTTTGGCGGTTCCTCGCCAATCGCTCAACAAATTGCGGCTAAGCATATTGATGTTTATCTTACTTGGGGAGAACCGCCGCAACAAGTAGCAAAAAAAATTGAAGCTGTGAAAAAATTAGCAGCAGAACAGGGTAGAACTGTGCGGTTTGGGATTCGTCTTCATGTGATTGTACGGGAAACGGAGGGTGAAGCTTGGGAGGACGCAAATCGTTTGATTAAATATGTTGATGAAGATGCGATCGCAGCCGCCCAAAAAGCTTACGCCAGGATGGACTCTGAAGGACAGCGACGTATGACTGAACTGCATACAGGCAGTCGCGAAGCTCTGGAAATTAGCCCCAATTTGTGGGCGGGAATTGGGTTAGTAAGAGGCGGTGCCGGTACTGCTTTAGTGGGAGATCCCGATACCGTTGTTGCACGAATGTTGGAATATTCAGAATTGGGAATTGAAACTTTCATTTTCTCCGGTTATCCCCACTTAGAAGAAGCTTATCGAGTGGCTGAACTGCTATTCCCCCGCTTGCCTTTAAAAAACCAACCTGTTGTAAATCAACCACAAATGTTTAGTCCTTTTGGCGAAATTATTGCCAACGAAAAGTTTCCCACACAAAAAGAAGTTGTTTCTCCCAGCGCATCATGAACAAAAAATGGTTCAAAAATTACTATTTTCAGCAGGTCATTCCTTGGATTGTACCAATTGTGCTGATTGTTAGCTGGCAATTGTTAGTACAGGTGGGTTGGCTTTCCACAAGAATTTTGCCAGCACCAACAGGTGTTTTAAGTGCAGGAATTAGATTGGCAATTACCGGGGAACTGTTTCACCATATCGGCATTAGTTCTTGGCGGGCGCTGGTTGGTTTCATCATAGGCGGAAGTATTGGTTTGATCCTAGGTTTCCTCAATGGTTTTTTTCCAATCGCCGAAAAGCTGCTAGATACTTCTGTGCAAATGATCCGTAATATTCCCCACCTTGCCTTAATTCCCCTAGTAATTGTGTGGTTTGGAATTGGCGATCAAGCGCGATTATTTTTGGTGGCTTTGGGTGTATTTTTTCCAATGTACATCAATACATTTCATGGCATCCGTAGCGTCGATGCCGGATTGATTGAAATGGGAAAAGTCTATGGCTTGAATGCCACGTCTCTTTTGTGGCAAGTTATTCTGCCTGGGGCTTTGCCTTCAATTTTGGTAGGGGTGCGATTTTCTTTGGGGATTATGTGGATCACCCTAATTGTTGCAGAAACAATTGCGGCTGACTCTGGTATCGGTTATATGGCAATGAATGCTCGCGAGTTCATGCAAACTGATGTTGTAGTTTTGAGCATTATCATGTATGCTTTGTTGGGTAAGTTTGCAGATGCGATCGCCAGGAAGTTAGAAGAAAAATGGCTGGCTTGGCATCCCAATTATCAGGCAGCTTAGCTAGAAAAAACCAGCCATAAGTAAAGAAACCTGAGAGTGTCCCCTTTTTCTTTCTTAGTTCCTCTAGAAATGCTGTCCTTCATGAATTGCTCTGGTTTCAAATTCCATCATTGATTCCTTCAATCCATTGGAAGAGTAAGCCTTTTGAGGCAATTGTTAAAACATTGGGGAAACGATCGGCGTTCCACCGTGGAAGCACGTTTGTATCGCTGCATTTTTGCGTCAGTAACCTTCAACCAAACAATTGAGGAAAATTCAACCATGAGTCAAGTTCTGCAAGAAGTGCTGTCTGCTAACCAGGAATATGCTGCGACCTTTGGCAAGAAAGGCAATTTGCCCCTGCCTCCCGGTCGTCGCTTTGCCATTCTGACCTGCATGGACGCTCGCCTCGATCCAGCAAAATATGCTGGGCTGGCAGAAGGGGATGCCCATGTCATTCGTAATGCTGGAGGACGGGCAAGCGATGATGCAATTCGATCGCTCGTAATCTCTTACAAGCTATTGGGAACTCGTGAATGGTTCGTCATTCACCATACGGATTGTGGGATGCAACTCTTTACCGACACCATCATCCGAGAACTATTGACAAACAGCCTGGAAACCGCTGTAATAGACGAAAACGGTTGGCGAGATATTGGGCAGGGTTCGGGTTCGACGGAAGGTGAATTTGTCGATTGGTTAACGTTCAAAGATTTGGCAGAAAGCGTGTTTGTGGATGTCAAACGAATTCGCAACCATCCCCTTGTGCCACCAACCATTCCGATTTATGGCTTTATCTACGATGTGAAAACAGGGCAATTGATTGAAGTCCCCAGCGCAACTGAAGTCGGTAGAGCAACAGTTCCAGCGATCGCGTCATCGTAATAGACAATCTCAAAAATGCAGAATGCTTTGCGGTTTTCTCAACTATGAATTAGTGCTTTTCACGCTCTCACCATTATTGCAACTATGAGCCATTTGATTGAATACGAAGACGCAAGTGATGAAGTACGCGCAGTCTATGACGACATTCGTGCGACACGCAAAACGGAGTACATCAACAACTTTTGGAAAGCACTCACCAACCATCCGCCTACCCTGCAACGTACCTGGCAGAATGTGAAGGAGGTGATGACGGTTCCGGGAGAACTCGATCCCCTGACCCGCGAGTTAATCTACATTGCTGTCAGCGTTACAAATGGTTGCCAATACTGCATTTCATCTCATACAGCCGCAGGGCGAGCCAAGGGAATGGATGATGCCATATTTGGGGAACTGATGGCGATCGTGGCAACCGCAAACGCTACCAATCGACTCGCAAATGGCTATCAAATTCCGGTGGACGAACAATTCAAATTATAAAAAAAAACGTTCAATCTCAACCACTTATAATCCATCTCTATGGCAACTGAATTAACAGTAGATGTTTCTCAGATTCCCGTTATCGATATTAGTTCGCTGGTATCGGATAATCGCCTAGATAGTGTTGCCAACCAAATCCGACAAGCTTGCTGCGGCACAGGTTTTTTTTATATTGTTGAGCATGGTGTAGACCAAGGCTTGCAAAACCGTTTGGAGCAACTGAGCCGTCAGTTTTTTGCTCTAGATTTAGAAACCAAAATGCAAATTCGGATGGCGCTGGGAGGTCGGGCATGGCGCGGCTACTTTCCGGTTGGAGGTGAACTGACGAATGGTAAACCAGATTTGAAAGAAGGAATTTATTTCGGATCGGAATTGAATCAAACCCATCCGGCTGTTCAAGCAGGCGTTCCCATGCACGGAGCCAATCAGTTTCCAGAGATTCCCCAGTTTCGCGAAACAATACTGGAATATCTAACAGTTATGACCCAACTGGGTCACGCAGTAATGACTGGAATTGCCCTGAGTTTGAACTTAGAAGCATCTTACTTTCGCGATAGCTATACGACAGAGCCCCTGATTTTATTTCGCATCTTCAACTATCCACCACAAAGCAATCCGCAAGGGCAATCCTGGGGAGTGGGAGAGCATACCGATTATGGTTTGCTCACGATTCTCAAGCAGGATGATTTAGGTGGGTTGCAAGTGAAGACAAAATCAGGCTGGATTGATGCTCCGCCGATCGCCAATTCATTTGTTTGTAACATTGGCGATATGCTCGATCGCCTCACAGGTGGACTTTATCGCTCTACTCCTCATCGAGTCAAGAATGTGTCAGGACGCGATCGCCTCTCATTTCCATTCTTCTTCGATCCCAATTTCAATGCTCAACTCCACCCGATTGAAATCAAGGGAGCGAAAGTCGATGACAACTTGAACGAACGTTGGGATAAAGCCAGCGTTCACGAGTTTCGCGGCACTTACGGCGATTATGTCCTGAGCAAAGCTGCAAAGGTTTTTCCCCAATTGCGCCAGGAAGTTTTGTAAACAGTCACCCATTGGTGACAAGTTAAGGCTCAAAGCCAGTTTTCAAGGGGATTTTCGGAGGTAGCTCAAAGAAAAAAGGTTCTCCACTGCCGACATTATAACTCTAATGTCAACTGGGGCTTAAATCCCTGCCAGATGAAAGGATAAGAAGCAAGTTCTTATCCTTGGTAGTCAGCGATCGCTTTTTGCCCTATAACTACTGCAACTATTACCAGGGGAAGACACTCATCCACTTGGATAAATGATTTTATTTCAATCGCTGCTGGCTGGGCGATCGCGCTTATTCTAAATTCCCTGCTTTCTTAACAGCTTGTTTCAAGTCTTCAAAGGTAATATTACCCTCTTCATCTCGATACGTCGCTAGCAGTTCCGCGGGGCTAGTACCTGTTTCTGCTAAAATGACTGCATTTAACCCAGGACTTAAAAAAAGCTCATTACTCGATATTTTGCCATCTTGATCGCCATCCAAGGCATTAAAAAGAGATTGAAGCTCTTGCTCAGTTGCCATAAGTTTCTATTTGAATTAGTTTTTTCAATTCAATATCCCATAATGTTGAAAAAGATGCAAGGAAAGTTACCTTTTACCCTGGCAGATACAAGCTGTTGCTGTCGTTTGGGCGTGTGCGTCTAGATACCTGGAAGTAGTCGCTACCGATTCATGCCCTAACGTCTGCTGCACCAAATGAATCGGCGCGCCCCTGTCTAGTGAATGCGAAGCGTGGGCGTGACGCAACCAATGGGGCCGACCTTTCCTGTAATCCCAGCGCGGTTCCCCAGCATCGTCTTCACCCCCGCTATTTGGAAGGTAGAAGATATCAGGTGTTTTGCTTTATCCAACATTTATCCACAAGCGGGGATTTTTAATTACCTGGTTTCCAAACTACTTCTTCAACTTTGAGCTGCTTGGGAATTAAGCCGAGTTCAAAAAAAGTATCCGCAATTTCCTGTTGCTCGGCAATCATCTCAGCTTGGATCGGTTCAAATCCATAACTCCGCCGTCGAGTTACTACATCTAAGATAGAAACATCAATTTTCAGAATGGGAGCGAGAATCTTGACTACTTCTTGGGGATTCGCATCAGCCCAAGTCGCTACTGCTTGAGTTTCTTCTCTAATTGCCTCAATGATTTTGAGATTCGGCTGAGCAAATGACTGATTAGCTAAGTAAAAATCGCGATTAGCTGCTAGTCCTTTACTATCTTTAACAACACGAATATCTATTTCCGCTTGAGCTGCTGCATAAAAGGGGTTCCAAATCACCCAAGCATCTACTTTACCTTGTTGGAAGGCAGCTCGGGCATCCGCTGGTGTCAGGTTGATCGGCTCAATATCAGTCCATTTTATTCCTGCCGACTTCAGTGCTTTTGCTAATAGGTAATTGGCGCTAGAACCTTTGGTAAAAGCTATTTTCTTACCCCGCAAATCTGCAAGGGTTTGAATTGCAGAATTAGCAGGAACTAAAATACCAGAACTGCGGTCTTTTGGGGCGCTACCACCAATGTAAAGCAGAGGTGCGTTAGCAGCCTGGCCAAAGACTGGAGGACCGTCTCCGGTGCGGGCAATGTCGATGCTACCGACGTTTAGTGCTTCCAGCATCGGGGGGCCTGACTGAAATTCTTTCCACTCAACGGATACACCTAGAGGCTGCAAGCGTTTCTCTAAACCTCCTCTAGCTTTGACTAGGGTGAAGGGGTCTAATTTCTGATGGCCGATGCGGACTACCTGAGCTTGAGTTGCTGCGGTGGAAGCGGCGGGGCTTGCAGAGCTG
Source organism: Microcoleus asticus IPMA8 (assembly GCF_013179805.1). Classification (GTDB taxonomy): domain Bacteria; phylum Cyanobacteriota; class Cyanobacteriia; order Cyanobacteriales; family Microcoleaceae; genus Microcoleus; species Microcoleus asticus. Next base: position 31,000 of record NZ_SRRZ01000080.1, read on the forward strand.
GTAGGGGCGGGAGTATTGTTACAGGCGGCGATCGCCCAATTCAAGCTAATTCCCAATAGAAATAGCACTGCTAGGGAAAGGTGCGATCGCCATAATTGAGCAAGGAATGAAATCAGTCTTTTGATCATAAACAATAATATTGTTGGTTGCTAACTTGCCGATCAGAGACTTCCAACTAATTCGGGTTTGCCACTGTGTAACGCACCAACAAACTCTTGCAACTGCGATCGCAATCTTTGTTCTGTTTCCTCTTCAAGTTGTACGCTTGTTTCGTCATAACTTTGGATCTGCGTGTCTAAAACATAGACACCAGCCAAGATATGACTAGCGCCCAGCTCGGATAACACTGGTTTGAGGGCGTAGTTAATTGCTAATAAGTGACCCAGCGTACCTCCGGTGGCTATGGGGAGAATAACTTTACCAGCGAAACTCTTCTGCGGGAGCAAATCTAAGTAAGCTTTGAGTACGCCTGTGTAGGCTGCTTTGTAAACAGGTGTGGCGATGATTATGCCCTTGGCTTCTACTACTAAATCATTGACTGCTTTCAAGTCTGGGTTCGCGAATTGTCCGTAAATTAATACCTCTGGCGGGAGATCGCGGACGTTGATAGAGGCCGTACTTAGTCCCTCTTTCTCGACAGCGCGGCGGGCGTATTCCAGGACGGCAAAGGAACGGGATGGATGAGACGGGCTACCTGCGATCGCAACAACATTAGGCATTTAATAGTCCTCCTATTTTTGACTCATTTAAAAATGAACGACTTACGGAATCGCTTCTAAATACGGTAATTCAGTAGATTTACCGTATTTAATAGATAGTAAGCTAGCACGGTCAATTTTAAAAAGCAAGTAAGTTGAGATGTAAAGTTTGATAACTCTTATACAAATTTTGTGCGATCGCGAATCTCGGCCCCAATCAACTGTCCGGTTATTTCCCCCCAATACAGCAGACTCTCACCGGACTCAATAACAGAAACCGGTTCGCCACCGGATGCGGGTTCACCCAGAAGTAAGGGATGGAGACTTACCCCTGAGGGTCGCTAGAACAAGCAGAACCTTTACAGGAACAGGGTTTGCTTGTTCTTAACTATTATTTATCAAAGTTCCCGAATTTTGGGAAAAAATTCTCTTGCTTTTTGTAGAGACCTATGCAATACTCTTGTTAAATCGCAAAATACGATAACTTGACTGATTTACAGTAGATTAAAGTTAGAGATGCTAATCTGCTCTTCACCCGAATCGGTGAGCAGCAGGTTAATTAACACTTGCTTAAAAGCAACTTTTGAAAGCGAAATAAAGTTAAAACTTAACTTTTAACTGTTAATTTTTATGAGCCTGTGCAATGAATTGTGAGATATATGGAGGTTTTTTATAATGGAATCAGGACTCTCAGGAATGCGCTTAGAATTAGTAAAACTCCAGAAGTCATTTGGAAATATTGAAATTTTGCGGGATATCAACCTCGAAATAAATCCCGGAGAATTTGTAGCAATTGTGGGTCGCAGTGGATGTGGCAAAAGTACCTTGCTGCGCTTAATCGCCGGACTAGAAATTCCCAGTCAAGGCACGGTCTTTCTAGACGGAAAGCCGTCTAAACAACTTAACTCCAAAGTGAGAATGATGTTTCAGGATGCACGGCTACTACCTTGGCAAAAAGTGCTGGCTAACGTGCAATTAGGGCTACTAAATGCCAAAGAAAGCACTCGCTATAAAGCGATGCAAGTCCTTCACGCTGTAGGGCTTGGCGATCGCGCCAGCGATTGGCCGGCTGTACTCTCCGGCGGTCAAAAGCAAAGAGTTTCTTTAGCAAGAGCCCTCGCCTGCGAACCCCACTTGCTGCTGCTTGATGAACCCCTCGGCGCGTTAGATGCTTTGACCCGTATTGAGATGCAGCAATTGTTAGAAAATTTGTGGCAAGAAAAAGGATTTACCGCGCTATTGATCACTCACGACGTAGAAGAAGCCGTGGTGCTAGCTGACAGAGTTATTTTAATAGAAAATGGTCAAATTTCACTGAACTGTTATATTGATCTCCCACGACCGAGGCAGAGAGGAAATGCTGTATTTGCAGCGAAAGTAGAGACCATTTTGCAGAGCGTTATGGAGCAAAAAGAAAGTAGTAAAGATGCAGAAAAGTTGGCAATAGCTGCGTTTCGGTAAACGGTAATTGGCATAAATTATCTCAATAGCAAGTTGTCTGGCTCAGTCGGGCTTATTATGCTAAATTCTCAGAAGAATGCCAACTAATTAGGGCTTGCTGAATAAAAGCCAAAAGATTTACGAGGGCTGGGTTATGCGCCCGTGCGAGCGTCCGTCAGGTCGCCGTGAAAAACAGGTAAAATAGGTCAAAACCGGTGCATCACCATTTGCGAGCGCGGACATAAAAGCTGAGCTTGCTCTCCTATCACCCTCCGACTTTGAACTCCCCTCATGTGGAAGGTTGTCACGAGCAACAGTCCGGACAGTTTTTTACAAGGGTAGTGGCGAGGAAAGCTATCCAGGGCTTAAAGTACAGTCAGATTCAAAAAAGGACTGCGCCAT
>NZ_SRRZ01000081.1 GCF_013179805.1 Microcoleus asticus IPMA8
AACAAGTTAAACACAGAGGTACTGGAATCATAATGAATACTCCTATATTTATTGTTTCAAGCACTGCATAGCCCTTAACTGAACCGTATTGATCTTTAACCCAGATTCCGCAGCCTGGGGGGTCACACAGTATAATTACGCAGAAAACTCTATCTTTAAAGTAATAAATGATGCCTTTAAAAAGTTTAATACCGTTAATATACGGTATTAAAGTATGATTTATAGCTTTATTGCTGGATAAAAATAAGTAAAAACCGATTGTGACCGTTGAGGGTGCGGAATGTCGGCTCCAAAGTAAAGTAATAAATTATGCCTTTAAAAAGTTTTTTACCGGTTAACCTACGGTATCAAAGTATAATTTATAGCTTTATTGCTAGATAAAAATAACTAAAAACCGATTGTGACCGTTGAAAATGCGGAAGGTGGGCTAGAAACCCGGTTTATCGGACTTACTTCTGCAAGTCCTATTCAGCTCGCCTAACTTCACACTTGTGGCAGCTCCGAAAGTTAAATCTCTCAAAGAATTGGCTGAATATTTCTAGTTTCAGATGGTAAGATAGCGGTGGAATAAACGTCCTGCAAGAGGCCTGCTGTGATCCGTTCTGCTACTTTACCGCTTTCGCTTCCCGAGCCGCCGGTTTCCGCTCACGACCGTCTCCGGCTGTTCTCCGGTTCTGCTAATGTTCCCCTCGCCCAAGAGGTGGCTCGCTATCTGGGGATCGATTTGGGGCCGATGGTTCGCAAGCGGTTCGCTGATGGGGAACTCTACGTTCAAATTCAAGAATCGATTCGGGGTTGCGATGTTTACTTGATTCAGCCCACTTGTGGTCCGGTAAACGATCGCCTCATGGAATTGTTAATTATGATCGATGCTTGTCGGCGCGCTTCGGCCAGACAAATTACTGCCGTCATTCCCTACTACGGATATGCAAGGGCTGACCGCAAAACCGCTGGAAGAGAGTCGATTACTGCGAAGTTGGTGGCTAATTTGATTACTGAAGCTGGGGCAGGTCGCATTTTGGCGATGGATTTGCACTCGGCTCAGATTCAAGGTTATTTTGACATTCCTTTTGACCACGTTTACGGTTCGCCAGTGCTTTTGGATTATCTGGCGAGCAAGCAGTTGACGGATATTGTTGTGGTTTCGCCGGATGTTGGCGGAGTTGCTAGGGCGAGAGCTTTTGCCAAAAAACTTGGCGATGCTCCCCTGGCAATTATTGACAAGCGCCGCCAAGCTCACAACGTGGCAGAAGTGATGAACCTCATCGGTGATGTGAGCGGCAAAACAGCCGTGTTGGTGGACGACATGATCGATACTGCCGGCACGATTTCTGAGGGCGCGAGATTGTTGCGCCGCGAGGGTGCGAGGCAGGTTTATGCTTGTGCTACTCATGCGGTGTTTTCGCCTCCGGCGATCGAGCGTTTGTCTAGCGGGGTCTTGGAAGAGGTAATTGTTACGAATACAATTCCTGTGCTTGAAGAGAACCGTTTTAAGCAGTTGACAGTGCTTTCGGTAGCGAATTTGCTGGGAGAAACTATTTGGCGGATTCACGAAGATAGTTCTGTTAGCAGTATGTTCCGCTAGACAGGAAAGGCGCTTTTTGAATGTTTGTTTTAGGGTGCGTTACACTTGGTTAACGCACCATTTTTTTTGCGGATAGTGCGATCGTTTCCCGCAAGTAATATCAAGTACCTCGGTAAAATAGCCATAACACTTGTAGGGGCGGATCTCACGAAGAATGTGTAATTCACATCCAGAATATCTATAAACCCGCCCTCACCGGGCTACAAACCAATTTTATTGTCGTTGTGCGATCGCGCTTGGTACCACCGGAACAAGAGATGCTAAAATCCTATCTTGTTGTGTAAAGAACACGACTTTTTTATATTCTAGATAAGTCTCATTCAAATAAGGAGCCAATAGGCAAAAATCATGAAACATTCACTTGTACGAACAGTGGCCGCACTGGCAGGTTCAGCAATTTTAACACTCGGGGCGATCGGTTCGGCTAAAGCATTTACTTTTGACGAAACCGAAATTAGCCAAGACCGAGTAATTGTCATCGCCCAACCCCGCCCTTACGGAGGCTACCAATTGCTAATTTTAGAACAGGTATCTGACAAACGGCAGTGCTGGAGCGAAAGCGGCTCTAATCCCGTGAAAGTTGATCCGTTATTAGTTACTTTTGATTTCACCGGTATTTGTGGTCGCGCAACAGACAGTAACGGCTTTTCAATTCGCATGGCAGGCACCGATTTAGCATTAAAATACAGCCTGACCTTGGAAAGTGTTGATGGCAATGTTCTATTAATGGGAACTCCGGTAGATTTCCAAGGTGATTCGGTGATTATCGGTCGCACAAACGGCGATGTTAACGACTTTATGAAAATCAGTCTCGATCCTGCTTGGCACTTGAGTAAAAGAGCTTACCAAGGCCGGACATTAGGTCACTTTTATTTCACTACCAATCAACCCGCACCGGGAGCAATTGGCAATACCGGAGGCAATACCGAAGCAATACCGCAGCCATTACCGCAGCCAATACCAATACCAATACCAATACCAATACCAATACCGCAGCCAATACCGCAGCCATTACCGCAGCCAACACCGCAGGAAATACCGCAGGAAATACCGCAGGAAATACCAATACCGTAGGCAATACTGGCTTTTCTACAATTCGGAGATAGCTACCGATGATATCTACGCTTCCGAAATTAAAGAAGCTGTGGGCTTTAGGTTTGTAGCCCGGTTTTCTCAAAATAATACCTTTCGACCGCAACTTGCTGTTACCAGAGAGCAATTGGTATCTTTAGTATTGGAATCCTGGAAAGGAATACAAGATGCTAATATCACATTTCCTAGCAATGTTTCTATCCGTCCCTATAGCGACCTTCCTATTTCTCGCTGGAGTATCGGAAAAGTTCTATTTGCGCGGGACAACAAGATAGTTAGCGGCTATCAAGATGGAACTTTTAAACCTACGCAGCCCGTCACTCGCGCTGAATTGATGGCGGTGCGCCGTCGAGCGGCGGAATTTGGTTTGTCGGCGCGGGGAATGCAGCCGAATTTAGTTGCTAAAGAGCCGTCTAAAACTTTTTCAGACATTCAGAATTATTGGGCTGCTTCTATTATTACTCAAATGTCTTCTTATTGTTCTGTTGCTGCTGCTCTTAACGCAATTGGCGGTTTGCTCCGAATGATTCTGCAAAAAGGAATTACGGGGCGGCGGTTACTTTGCGGATACTGAAATGCGTTAAGGCTCAGTAATATCGTGTTCGGTCAATTATCCGCAATCAAGGTATTTGTAGGGAAGGCTTTAGTCTTCATTACAAACCAATCTTATTGTGATAGTTCGATCGGACATGGTATAATTCCTGTTTTATTGCTTCTTACTTTTTCCTTCTTCCTTCTTCTTTCTTCCTTGTGCTGTAGATGGCTTTTTGGGAGTTTTCTGGACGGGGATTGTCTCTGATTCTTGCTGTGCGATGTCGGGAATTGATTCGCACAAGTCGTTCAAGGAAAGTTTTTGCTGGGATTCAAGTTCGTTGAGTCGGTTTGATGCTGTTTCTAATATTTGCTTTCCCTGTCGGACTTGAATAGTAGTTTTATCTTCGATCGCATCTAACAACACAAAAATCGAGACTGTTTGCCAAATATCTAAATCGTCGCCGATGACATCGCACTTTGACACGATTTTGCCGTTTTCAGGGACGTGAATTCCTAAGCCGGAAGCTTGAATTAACGGCTGGATTTCTGCTATACTTAAATCTGCAAGGTCGGTAATTTTATGTTCGAGCGAAACTAAATCGGCTAAATCTGGCAAGTTGACCGATTCGGTCGCTAAAGCATCGAATTTAAAGGTAAGAGTTTGATTCAGCGGATCGGAAATGGCATAAATTGATTGAATTTGCGATCGACTAACCGCACCTTTCTCGAAAAAATCTCTGCCTTGCGGGGCGATCGCAATTTGCCCATTTTCCGCCACCTCCAAGCTTTCCAAACTAACCAGAGTCGCCGCCGCAGTCTTCACAAAAATCTCGTCTAACCCCAGCAAATCCGCCAATTCCTTCAAAGTTGGCGCAGGTTCAAACTCAACCCCCGCCCGCAAAATAAACTCTTCCAACACGTTAAACTGGCGCGGTTCGCTAATCGCCACCTCCAGCGGAGTTTGCCGGATTGCGAAGCGGAATTGACGCGCCGCCAACACTGACAAACCCGGATTTTGTTGCTCAATCTGTTCGGCTAGCGAACTTAAATTCGAGTCAATTGTTTTAGTTGAGGACGCTAGAAACATCTACAAAACCTCCGCAGTGACGCACCGTTTTTGAAACTTCCTGATACATTTTTCCCACTGTACCTGTTTGTTGGGTAAATAAATCGTGGCAGCCGACAACTACCAGCAATTCTTGAGCGCGGGAAAATGCCACATTCACCCGTTCCGGTTCCTTAGCAAATCCAATATCGCCCCTAATATTATTGCACACTGTGCTGACAATAATTACAGGTCTTTCCATGCCTTGAAATATGTCAACCGTACCAGTGCGGATGCTCAAAGCTGGGAATCTTTCGCCTTCGATTCTGTCTTTAATTGCATTTAATTGAGCAGCATAAAAAGTGATAATTCCGATTTCTTTCGGTGGTTCACCGTCGGCAACTTTCGGCCGCCAAGCTGTCTCCATTTGTTCGCACAAACGCTCGATCGCATCAATCTCCTTAACATTCAACCGCGAAGTACCCTGTTTTTCCTCTTCAAATCCTTGTCCGATGGGCGTTTTCACCCACAGAATGTGATTATTTTCTTGAATGATTCTACCTGCTAGGTTGTGGGCGCGTTTGGTGTCAGCTTCCTGAATGCCACAGTTGAGTTTTTGCTGGTAAAACTGATTGATCGCGCCCATAATTTGTGGGTGCATTCGATACTGAGTTGTCAGCATTTTTTTGATGCTGTCACTGGCATTTTCAAACAAAACTTTGAACAGCGATTCTTTTATGAAGCTAAGTTCGTCTCCGGTACAGCCGATGTCTTCGGCAATATCGTCGATCGTACTTTGATTAAACATCGGCGGCAATTGCCGGTGATCGCCCACTAATACTAACTTTCTGCCTTTCAAAGCGGGAATTAACAACTCTGGGGGAGTGCATTTGCTAACTTCGTCAATGATTACTGCATCAAAGCTGGGAAAGTTTTTAGTAAAATCGAAACTAGCAGCTTGCACGCAAGTAATGCCGATCACGTTGGCATTGTCAATATAAATTTGCTTTAAATCGTTGCGGTCTTTTTCTGATGGATTGCGGAGTTTTTGAATCCAATCTGTAACAAAGGTTTGAGAGCGATTTAGTGCTGTTTCTTCTTGTTCTAATTTTCGTTGCCAAGTTTTGAATAAACGCTTAATTTTGTTTAAAAAAGCTACGCTGAATAATCCTGTATTCGGAACTTCTGGCTGGTATTGAGTCGGGATAGTTTGCCATGCTGACTCCCACCAATTTCTCTCAACAAGTAATGCGGATGTCGGTTGCTGCTGTTGCAGTTGAGCGGTAATTTCGCTCAATTCTGTTTGAAGTTCTGCGAGTTTCTGCTGCGAAGTTGAAGCCGCAATTTGGAGCGGGGATAAATGCTCGTCAAGACTGTTTTTGAGAGTCTCCAAAACCCCAAAAGGCTCTAAGTCAGCAATGGATTTTTCAAGCTGAACCGTGCTGGCTTTCCAAGCCTCAACTTGCTTGACAAACTGCTGCGGTTGCTCCCAAATATTGGATTTTTGGGCGAGATATTGTTCGGATAAAATCCGCAATTTTTCAGGTGCGTTTGGCTGTTGGACAATTGCTTGCAACAAATTAGTAACTTCGCTAATTTTTAAGTTTGCCTCTTGCTGCGCTGTTTCTACCTGAAGTTTAGCAGCGGATATTTGCTGCTGGTTTAATGTTTGACCGATTTTATCTAATAATTGTTGCTGTTTTATAAGCTGCTGTTCGGTTTCGGTTTTCAGGGGAACCACGCACTGACGCGCATTTGCCAAGATACTGTGCAGCAATTCTTTGACTAGGCGATCGAAGGTAGCCTGGATCTGATTTGGCTGCAAGGATTGACTGTAAAATTGTTGAATGCTACCTAAGAAAGTGCCAGCTTTTTCGATGATAAATTTGCGCTGACTCGGGCTGACTTGGGAGTAGCTGGCGAAGTCTTTGGCTAGTTGCTGCCACTGTGTACGATCGCCCGCAGAGAGCACGATCGGCGTTTGACTCAAATTTAGGTGCAGAAACTCGCTAAACCGGAACTGTTGCCCTTGTATGTCCTTAAAACCTGCGCTTTCTTCGTGGGATATCGCCTTTTGCAACCGATCCAAATCGGGCAAATTGATTTTGCATTTGGGCGGCACGATCGGCAATTTGAGCGATCGGGCAATTTTCAGCAATCCTGCGGGCAATTCTACCATATCATCCGTGAGCATTGCGCCCGTTTCCCAGCAAGATTTCACAACTTCATAGAGCCCCGTATCTGCCGTCTCAATCCACTGTGCAACGGCGACGACAACGGCTGCAATTTCCGCTTTTCGCAGTTCCAAATTCTTAATTTTCTGTTCGAGATTGTGGCGGTGTGTCTGATTTTGCCGATCGCCCAATTCGAGTTGATTCACAGCCTCAGACATCTGCCGCGACACCCGCAGCGACTCCGCAACCGTTGACATAGCGTGACAAACATCATCAGCGCGATCGAATGCTGTCTTAAATTCCGATATTTGCGCTGCTACAGTTTCCTGCAGCCAAACCCCAATCCCAAACGCGCCGCAAGCAGGGCGATCGAAACCTATTTGAGTAGCATTGCTAGCGGCAATCCGAACATTTGCCATAAAGTTTTCTACTAAAACATTGCCTTCTGAATAGGGTTTTAGTCGGGGCATAAACTCGGCAACTTCTGGAGATTCCCAGTTGACATTAGGCGCATCCAACAGATTTTCTAAACCACTAACTAGAGATTCAATTTCGCTTTTTTCGGTTAAAATTAGTTCATAATCTGCTGTTTGCTGGCTGTACTTTTCCTCAATACTTGCTTTACTGTCGTGCAAGTGTTTGAGTTCATTATAAAAATCTTTCTCGGCGGCACAGTAGGCGGTAAATCGCTCGGATTCTGCCACCAACTGGCGCAAAAATTTGACATTAGTTTGGCGCTGCGAGAGCTTTTGTTCGCAGTCAGTCGCCGTATTTTGCAGCCAAGTACCGATCGCATTTTCCTCTAAAAACGGCTGCCCTTCTTCCTGCACCTTATGAGCTTTTCCCTTCCGCAAAGCCCGAATCGCCGGATTGTGAACTAACCGACTCAAAGCATTGTCTACAGCCAAATTTGCTTGGGAAGCAATGAGCGTTTTGCCGCCCTGACGGGCAATTTGATAGCAAATCTCCGCAATCACAGTCGTTTTGCCCGTTCCCGGCGGGCCTTGAATCAAAATTAAATCCCGCGCCGAAAGCACGGTTTCTACGGCGGCAAGTTGGTCGTCATTAGCATTGCGATTTAATAAGTTTTCCCGATCCAATTTAATCAATTTTTCCGGCATTCTCGCCTGAGAAGAGTCGAATAAAAATTCGCTCAAATAGGGATTTTGAGCGCGACCGTCTGTCAGCATTTTTAAAGCTTTTTTCTTGCGTTCGATCTGACTGATATCGCCCGCCGCTTCAAAATACAAGAATCCTTGTTTGGGCAGTTGATATCTGCCGCCCGCCATGCGATCGCCTAAATCAACATCTAACTTAATGCGTAATTTACCATGTTCAAAGTCAATTTCGGCGATGCTACCCAATGTCTCTCCATCGCGGCTGCTTCTGCTTCCGGGCGGCGAATCAAACAGGATAATTTCTTCATTTCTGGCTTTTTTTAGCCTTTCACGAAAGTCGCCCAATTCTAAGGAATTTTCCTCGTAGCCATCAAGAGTTGCGGAATTACGATCGATTTCAAAAGTGACGATTTTGAAGCCGGAACCGTAATTGTGTCCTCGGAAAGGCACGCAAAATTGACGCGCTTCCGCGATGCGTTTTTCAACATTTAAAAAAGTATGCCAAACTTTTAGCTGTTCGGTAGTCGGTATGTGTCTGTCGTCCCAAAACGGCATTTGTTGGACGCGGGCGATCGACTTTACAGGAATTGGCGATCTACTGTTAGCCAAAAGTCGCAACTGAACCGGCAAAGCATACCCATCTTTCCTTCCTCTGGGAACCGCCACCAAACCAGCATCCAGCAGCTTTAAACCGCCGATTCCGTCTTCACAGCGTACAGTTGCTAACAACCGCAAAGTGCGATCGGCTTTTTGCAACAATTGGGGTAATTCAAAATCATCTCCATCCGTAGCAAGCAGCAATTCCCAGATTTCTTCTTCAGAAAATCTTTCATTTACCTTTTGGCGGCGCACGTAGAACAGATTGTGCGATTTTCCAGCTATCTCCGACATCAGAATTTCCGCACGTTCTCTGCATTCCCAATCGCAATATTTCCCTAAAGCTGCTTCTCCTTCTATATCCCGAATAAACTTATTAATTGTGCGATCGCCACTAAATTTATATCCCCAATCTTCTGTTACTAAAGATGGCATATTTTGATTTTAGATTTTAGATTTTAGACTTTAGATTGGATTTAAGATTAGCACATCGGAACTTGTACCGACAGAACCGCTAAATCCCCAAAAAGATTAAGGTGTGCACTGCACACCCTACGACGATCGCAAATTACCGTACAGCCGACGGGCGATCGAATTAAACAGTTCAGAATTAAAAGGGCGAATGATGGGAATTGAACCCACGAATGGTGGTACCACAAACCACTGCCTTAACCACTTGGCTACACTCGCCATATCTTTTTAACTATAGCATCAGATCTCAGCACAAGTCTAGGGGTAAAGCAAAAATATTTTGAAATATTTCTGAGCGTCCCTGAACCGGACTGATCGATTGTGCCTCAAATTTCAAGCACAGTAAGAGTTTAGCACAATTTTCGCTCCGCGCGATCGGCAACTATCCCGCTTCCTGAGCAGTCGCGCGGCCCGGACTCAGCAGCTCTGGCAGCGTCCCGATTCGACCTAGCGCATTAAAATAGCCTCATATCTCGGACTATATCAGTTGTCAACCCTCTCTCTTCTCTCTCTTCTCTCTTCCCTATTCCTTCGCGCCGCTTCGCGTCTTCGCGGTTCGTTTAAAAAAAAGTCTTGTCCGCCATCTAAAATCTAAAATCTAAAATCTAAAATCTAAAATCGATATGAGCTACTGTGTCAACCCAGAATGTCAAAATCCTCAAAACTCCCACACCGCCAAATTTTGCTTGAACTGCGGCTTTAACCTGTTGCTGAGACAGCGATATCGCCCGATTGAACTTTTAGGTAGAGGCGGATTTGGTAAAACTTTCCTAGCAATTGATGAAGATATCCCATCTTTACCCCGCTGTGCAGTCAAGCAATTTTATTTTTACGACCGCGACCCGGAAATTTTCAACAAAGCCGTTGAATTATTTCGGCAAGAAGGCGTCCGTTTAGACGAACTCGGAAAACACCCGCAAATCCCCACATTATTAGCCTGCTTTGAACAAGAAGGTCATATTTATTTAGTTCAAGAGTTTATAGAGGGATCGACTCTTAAACAAGAATTAGACCTGAGTGTATACGATGAAGATGAAATTTGGCAACTGCTGCAAGACTTATTGCCCGTGCTGCAATTTATCCACGACAAGCGCGTCATTCACCGCGACATCAAACCCGAAAATATTATCCGCCGCCAATCGGACAACAAACTCGTATTGATCGATTTCGGCATTGCCAAACTAATGACTGATACAGCCATACTCCGTCCAGCAACGCTCATCGGCAGTCAAGATTATGTAGCTCCCGAACAAATGCGCGGCAAAGTATTTCCTGCTAGCGACCTTTACAGTTTAGGTGTTACTTGCATTCGCCTGATGACGCAAGTTCCTCCCTTAGATATGTACGACTGCAACAACGATCGCTGGTGGTGGCGCGAGTTTCTCCCCAAAGCCACGAGTATTAGCGAGGAGTTAGGTGAAATTTTAGATAAATTGCTGCAAACTAATCTCAATCAGCGGTACAGTTTTGCTGCCGAAGTTTTGCAAGATACCCAAGCAGCTTTAGATATTCGCCATCAAAATTTGCTTTCGCCCAAAAAGCCGATCGCTCCTGCTCTCGGTAATAGCGAGAACTTAACCGATCTCAGCGCGCTACAAACTCCTGACTCTCCTATTTCACCCACCAATGCCGTCCCCAATTCAGCAGAAAATTTTTCCTTATCTGTTACTTCAAATACTTCAAATATCGAACCCACCATAATTTCTGCACGGGGAGTTGATTATACCAAACTCCGAGATTTTTTGTCTAACAAAAAGTGGAAAGAAGCCGATCGCGAAACTTGGGGCTTGATGTGTCAATCTCTTTCCCAGCCACCGGGAACTCAGCTAGAAATTAGCCAAATTTACCAGATCCCCTGCGAAGATTTGCACACAGTCGATCGCCTGTGGTTGCACTACAGTCAAGGTCGGTTTGGCTTCAGCATCCAAAAACAGATTTATGAAAGCGTTAAGGGAGATTATATCAGATTTTGCGATCTGGTCAACTGGCAAACCTACAATTCTGCTAATACTTTAGGGCAGATTAAATTTAGTCAGCAAGCACCAATCGGACACCTCCCCTCTCGCAGTTGGGTTGGCGGCATTCAGTGGCTGCGGCATCTCGATGCCCTGTCAGCAAAATTAACCGAGTGCGACAATAAAGCTGCTCCTAAATTGTAATTTGCTCTACCGACTCACTAAGTAAAATTTCATATTTAAACTCTACCTGAAAGCAGAGAAATTTGTCGAGCTAGATGTATCCATCGACCGAGGCTCGGTGCGATCGCTTGTCGCACAATGGATTAAGGCGAACACAGATAAAGTCTGCAATCCTTCAGACTTTAGCAAGAGAAGTAAAAAGAGGTACCGATCCATGTTTTTTCACAAAAAAGAATTAATGTCTGCGGTGACAGTAGACGAACCTAACCCGCGTTTTGCGCAATTGCTGCTAGAACAGTTTGGCGGAGCAACCGGAGAACTGACAGCAGCTTTGCAATACTGGGTGCAGTCATTTCACTGTGAAAATGCAGGGATTAAGGATATGCTCCAAGATATTGCCATTGAAGAATTCAGCCACTTAGAAATGGTGGGGCAACTCATAGAAATGCACACCAAAAACGTTGACCAAACAGAAGCTTATAAAAGCACTTTGTTTGCGGTGCGCGGCGTAGGCCCACACTTGTTAGACAGCCAAGGTCAAGCTTGGACAGCAGCTTATATCAACGAAGGCGGGGATGTCGTGCGCGATTTGCGCGCTGATATCGGTGCGGAAGCAGGAGCTCGCCAAACCTACGAAGAATTGATTAAACTAGCACCGGATGCGGGAACGAAAGACACGTTGCACTTTTTGCTGACTCGCGAAATTTCTCACACTCAAATGTTCATGAAAGCTCTGGAATCGCTGGGTAAACTCACGGATCCGCTGTTCGGGAATATTCCGCCAGATTCCACTGTGGATCTCTACTTTAACTTGTCCACAAATGGCAAGGACGAACGCGGCCCTTGGAACTCGGAACCTACTTTCCAATACATCGCCGAACCAGGCCCAAGACATTAATCGGAATATTCCGTAATCACCCTCACAGCACAGTAGCCGAGTAGGTTGGGAAAAGCTTCGCGTTACCCAACCTACTCTTTCCTATGAAGAACGATCGGCTAAAAAATGTTATAGTTATTGAAACTCTCCCGGACTCAAGCAGAAACCGGGTTTTTTTTACGAAAATACTTCGCAGCAGCCTCTGGCCACCGTGGAAAAACCCGGTTTCTTGAGTTAGTGCGCGAAAGTCCAGATCCCGATCGAACATTAACATTAAATCCATATTGAAATTGCGATCGACCTATTTATTAGTCTCTCACGGCAGCCGCGACCCCAGACCCCAACTAGCTTTGGAAAACCTAGGTCAACTGCTTTCTCAAAATTTGGGTGACTCGTTCCCCGCAGTAGCAACCGCCACCTTAGAACTCGGGCCCGCACCGCTGCACGAACAAATTTGCAGTTTTGGCGAACGTACCCTGTCGCTGGGACTGACAGAATTGCAAATCCTGCCTGTATTTTTATTGCCGGGAGTTCACGTCGCCGAAGACATACCGGCAGAGGTGGAAATTGCCCAAAAAACTTTTGGTGACAAGCTAAAAATTGAATTGCGCCCGCATTTAGGTTCCCAGAAAGCAGGCTTAACAAAATTGGTAAAAAGTCAGATGCAAGAGGTGACTTTTCTCCCCAATCTGCTATGGCCAAAATGGATTTTATTATCTCACGGCAGCCGTCGCCCCGGAGGTAACTCGACAGTTGAGGAAATCGCCAGCCAACTCGGTGCACAGACAGCGTATTGGTCGGTAAAGCCGAGTTTGGAAGAGCAAATTGACAGTTTGGTTCGTGGTGGACAGCACCAAATTGGAATTGTGCCATACTTCTTATTTAATGGAGGAATTACAGATGCGATCGCCAAAAATGTCGCACAGCTAAAGCAGCAATTTCCTGCGGCGGAACTTCATCTCGCAAATCCTCTAGGCGCAAGTGTAGAATTAGCAGACTTAATTGGGGATTTAATTCAAAAATGAACCGCAGTGGCACAGAAGAGGTAAAGGAAGCAAGAAAAATGTCTTTAGGCAAAGTGTATTTAGTAGGTGCGGGACCCGGAGATCCGGGTTTGATGACCTTGAAGGGAAAAGCTCTGTTAGAGTGCGCGGATGTGGTGATTTACGACGCTTTAGTCAGCCCTCAAATTTTGGCAGCAATCAACCCCCAAGCCGAACGAATTGATGCGGGAAAACGCAAAGGCCGCCACTCGTTAATGCAAGATGAAACAACTCAGTTAATGATAGAAAAAGCTGGAGATAATGCGATCGTAGTTCGTCTCAAAGGCGGCGACCCGTTTATCTTCGGCCGCGGCGGCGAAGAAATGGAAGAGTTGGTAAAAGCTGGAGTGTCGGTAGAAGTAGTGCCGGGTGTCACTTCTGGAATTGCGGCCCCTGCTTATGCGGGAATTCCTTTAACACACCGATCGTACAGTTCCTCTGTCACCTTTGTCACCGGTCACGAATCAGCGGGAAAATATCGACCGGAGGTAAATTGGCAGGCGATCGCCCGCGGGTCCGAAACCATTGTAGTATACATGGGAATCCACAATTTGCCTTACATTATCGGCCAGTTGACAGCAGCCGAATTGAGTGCAGAAACGCCCGTAGCATTAGTGCGCTGGGGAACGCGACCGGAACAAGAAGAATTGATCGGGACTTTGGGTACAATTGTAGAGCAAGTTGAGGCGACTGGATTTGCAGCACCTGCGATCGCCGTCATCGGAAATGTCGTCAATTTGCACTCGATATTGTCTGGCTGTCGCCCCGTGTCTCAGACTGTAGAATAAGCGGGTGCGTTGCATAATTGCGGGATGATTTTGATTGTTTTGTGGGATGGGCTCTCGTAGCCCGTCCGCTGTATTGTTACAGCAGGCGGAACACCCCACAAGCATCATCCTCAAATTGTGCAGCGACGTTTCGATTCCTGTACTGCAATATAGACTATTTTCTGCTTTGCCTCAGTCACCAGAAACATAAAAAAATTTTAATCAACGGTCGATCTCAGATTTATAGAAGTCGCATATATTGAATGACAGAACCCAAAGACCATTCAATTTTAGGAGGTATTCGATGAATTCCAAATTAGTTCCGCAAGAAAAACAGCCCCAGCCTAGAACAAATTCAGCATTCAAGCAATTATGGTCAATGCACGCGGTGATGGCAACCTGTTATCTGCTGCTGTTTGTTGGGGGATTTGGGATGGTAAAAATGCCAGACAATACACTATTACGAGGCAACACTTATACTTTGCATAAATCGATTGGGGTGTTGACAATTGGATTGCTAACTTGGCGTATTTTCATTTTGCAGCGGGTTTGGTGGCGTAAGTACACGCGGCGCCTTCCCAAGTTTACAGGTGAGTGGATTCGCAAGTTTCTACTGCACGCGGCAATTTATCTGTTCATGGTAGCGGTTCCTCTGAGCGGATTTTTCCTCTCTAATTCCTATAAAAGCGGGAATGTCCCTTTCTTCTGGGTTGCAACGCTGCCAGATATTTTTCCTCAAAATGCAGCGGTAGTAGATTTTGCAGGAGATTTACATTTCTGGATTGCTTATACTTTCTTGGCCTTTATTGTACTGCACGCGATCGACCAACGAAAATATGTGCGATCGCTTTGGAGACGAACAACCCAAGCCCTGAAAAAATCATCGCTCAGTTAACCTTAATCAGTCCTGAAATCAATAACGTATTGATTTCATTGCTCGCGAGGAGGGTTAGCTTTCGCTCAGTTTCTCAGACTGTAGAATAAATTTAAATATGGCATCTGCAGTCATTAGTCATTGGTAAAATGACTAAGCTAATCCGCATTTAAATTGCACGGTCAAATAAACTTTTACTCTTGTGGTGTGGGCAGGAAAGCCCGCCCTCAACATACAATTTAAATGCACAACCGCTTACTAACTACTAACTAATGACTAATGACTAATGACTGATGATTTCAACGCGCCACTTCCCGCATATACTCCCCCCACAACTGAGCGGCATTTGCACTACCTCCCCCAGTCGGAGAATTATCATCATTTCCCAACCAAACTCCTGTCACGAGTTGCTGACTGGGAATATAACCGACAAACCACAAATCTCTATTATCATTAGTCGTGCCTGTTTTTCCAGCTTCTCCCAACCCCAAAGCAGCACTGCTACCCGTACCTCCCCGCACAACACCTTGCAGCATATCAGTCATGGTATCCGCTACGCCTTCAGAAACTAACTGACGATTGGCAATGCCATCTTTTTGATAGTCATAAATCACCCGGCAACTGTTAAAATTATTTCGATCTTTGCAATCGCTGCTGTCAATAATTCGCTTGATTACGTGGGGGCGATTCCCCAAACCCCGGTTCGCAAAAACCCCGAATGCACCAGTTAATTGCAATACGTTAACTTCACTTTCACCTAATACTAAACCTGGGTTAGAACGCAGTTCAGATGTAATCCCTAAACGTCTGGCCATTTGCACTACATTGTCTAAACCGACATCTTGTGCTACTCTCAAAGCAATTGCATTTTCCGACTGTGCTAAACCCCGATACATATCAGCACTGCCGCTGGTTCTTTCGCAGCCGCTGTAACTTTGTCCGCCCCAGGAAAGCGGCTCGCAAGAATAAGTTTTATCGGGTGAGATTCCCTGTTCTAGGGCGGCTGCATAGGTGAAAATCTTAAATGTAGAACCGGGCTGTCTCAAAGCTTGGGTAGCCCGATTAAACTGACTTTTCAAGTAATCTACGCCCCCAACTAAAGCTAAGACTTCTCCTGTTGTAGTATTGAGAGTTACCACGGCTCCTTGAGAAAAACCTGCATTGGCTCCCGCATTTTCTACAGCATTTCTGAGGGAAGCTTCAGCCACCTTTTGCAGGCCGGGATTCAAACCTGTTTCTACAATAAAATTGCCTTCTCTGGCTAACTGCTCCCCCAGCAAAAACTCCAATTCGTCAAATACATAACTGTAGAAATAAGGAGCGATCGTACTTTGCAGAAATTCGCGAGCTTTGGGATTAATTTCAATTCGCGATCGCCTCGCGCGATCGGCTTCTTCCTGAGAAACCGTCCCCAGTGCCCGCATCCGCTCGATTACCCGATCGCGATACTGCACCGCTAACTGATAATTTTGAATCGGATTAAAACTGTTTGGCGCAGGCAAAATTCCCGCCAAAGTCGCCGCCTCTGACAAAGTTAAATCCTTCGCCGACTTGCCAAAATAAAACCGAGACGCATCCTCAAAACCGTAAAGGTCAATTCCCAAAAACACGCGATTTAAATAAGTCAGCAATAGCTCGTCTTTGCTGTAATAGTTCTCCAGTTTAAAAGCCACTACAGCTTCCCGTAACTTGCGTCCCGCCGAATCTTGAGTTCCCACATAATCTCGAAACAAACTCCTCGCCAACTGCTGCGTCAGAGTGCTACCACCTTCACGAATTCCGCCCCCGCGAACATTAGTTAAAAGTGCTCGCAAAACGCCCAGCGGATCTACCCCCAAATGCCAATTGTAGCGGCTGTCTTCCGAAGCAAGTACCGCCTTGGATAAATAGGGCGAAAAATCCTGCAATTTTTTTAATTCTAAGTGAGCGTTATTTTGAGGAGGACGCAGCGGAGTTTGCCCGTCGCGGGCGTAAACAATCACGGGGCCATTGATACTTCTAGGTAGAGGCCGCACGTGAAACTTGGTCGATTCCATACCTACCAAAACCGCAATCAAGGCGGTAATTCCGCTAACGCCGTAAAAGCTGTAACGCACAAGTTCCAGATACCAAGGCGGCGGATATACGTACTGAACTCTGACAGCGGCGGCTAGTTCCGGCGGGCCTAAAGTGAACACGTCTCCGTGACGCAGCGACATACTTTTAATTCGCCTTTTGCCGCTGTAAATGCCGTTGGTGGAGTCTTCATCTTTGATGACAAAAGGAGTCCGCCGCCGAGTATCCCGCGACAGGGATAAGTGGACGTGACTGACAACGGGATTGCGAACTACAATATCTGAAGATTTGGACGATCGACCTAACAAATATCGATCGCCCAACAGCGGATAAACCTCAGCTTTAGCTGCACCCGCATCCTGCACCCACAGTTCGGGTACTTTGGCATTCGGTTTCAGCGCTAGCTGGTTAAAATTAACCTTGGCAATAGTCTGGACTGCTTGGGTAATAGCACCCAAGACGGTTTGAGGTTTGCGGGGCGGCTGCGGTGGGGTCATATTTCGCTGTGCACTACGATCGAGCGATCGGCTCTTGCACCATTCTACTCGCAACTTTTGGCTAATTTCAGGATCTGTCCACACTCTTGAGGCGATAGTCGGCTAGTGGCGATCGATTTTGGGGTTGTGAACCCGCAAGGCGAGCAGTTTATTGAGCGAATCTCCACCCAACCACAAAAAACCCTGCTCTCACAAGAGAATTAAATTATCATAAACTTGCCGAAAAATTAACACTTTCGATAACATTTATCCCAGATTTACCAATAAATTTCGCATAATTAAAACCCCCCTTTTTCAAGGGGGGTTAAAAGCCGAAAATCAGCTTACTTCTCCTTACAGCGAAGAACCCAAACCGGCATAAGCACCGTAGAAGAAAAGACCCAAAATGCTCAGAACACCGAGGCCTGCGACAGTAGCTACCAGCCACAAAGGAATTCTGCCACTTTCACTAAACATAGCCATCACCTCACTAATTCACAGCTAAACAAATTCGATCGAACTATCGAAACCCAACTCAGACACCAGTTAATTAAAGAAATAACTGGAAAACAAAATACCCAGAGTAAAAATCAACAACAAACCCAAATAAAGAGAAGTCCGATTTAACTCAACAGGCTGCTCGTTGGGATTAGGAACGCGCTCAGGCATTGTAAACTCCTATCGTTGAATAAATTGCATTGCTGCGATCGCGCCCAAAAAGAAAATTGTTGGGACACCTAAAGTATGAACTGCCAACCACCGCACCGTAAAAATCGGATACGAAATTGGCTCATTGTTTGGGGTTCTGCTCGTCATTTTTCCAAATCCTTGTTAAATTACTTGGCAATGAACTGATCTACTTGTTTCTTAGCTTCAAAGCGATCCGAGATAATCGGCACTTCTTCGCGCTGCGGTGTGAAATACTGGTTAGGGCGAGGAGTTCCGAAAGCATCGTAAGCCAAACCCGTTTGCACAAACAGCCATCCAGCAATAAACAAAGCTGGAATGGTGATGCTGTGAATTACCCAATAACGGATACTTGTAATAATGTCCCCAAACGGACGTTCTCCAGTTGTACCAGCCATTTAGAATCCTCCTTTCAACAACAAATTGACAGACAATCTCTATTACTATTCTACTATCAAGCAGCTTGCGCTGAACCTTGATATTTAAGTAGAGTACCGCTCGCGCCGATCACAAATCCGCGATCGGGGCCCATAAAGACAATCCTGTAAAAATTAGCGGGAACATCTTCAACTTCGCGGTCTTTTTGCCAAGTTTTTCCGCCGTCCAAACTGCACAGCAAATTGCCGCCGCCGCCGGCTACCCAAACTTCATTATCAGTACGGTAAGCCATGTCCAGCAAACCCCAACTCGCCTTGCGATCGGGAAAAAACGGTTTTCCCCAACCTTCAGGATTGGACGGGTCGCTAAACTGAATCTGACCGCCGCGGGCGAGCATCCACAAACGCCCGTCCTTGGTAAAACCCATATTTTGCAGGCGGCGAGAACTGTTGCGGTTGTGAGGTTCCCAAGCTTCTTGTCCGGGTTTCCACACCGAGTAGAAATTGCCCTTCGAGGAAACCGCAACATACTGCCCGTCTTCAGAACGGTTGATATTGCGAACTACCCCAAAAGAATCCTGCACGACAGCTTTCCAATTTTTGCCGCCGTCAGAAGTCCGGTAAATCGCCCCCACATCGGTGGTCATCTCGGCGGAGTTCGGGCCTAAAGCCGCGATCGTACTCGGAGAACCTGGCAACTGACTGCTCAAAGCAATCCGCGTCCAAGACTTCCCCTCATCGTTCGTGTGGAGCAAAACAGAAGGCTGGCCGACAATCCAGCCTTCTGAACCCGAAAAACTCACCGACGCAAAACGCGACCTCGGATCGTCGATATCCAGTGCTATAGACTTCCAGCTAGTGCCACCGTCGGAGGTTTCGAGCAGAGTTGCCTCCGAACCCACAACCCAGCCGTGCTGAGGATTGCCCGTAAAGGCAATATCCTGCAAATTAGCTTTCGTCGGCAAAGAAATCACTTGCCAGGGGTTGTAACTCACGGAGCCGATCGTGCTGCAACTCGTACAGATGAGCGCAGCGGCCAATAACATTACAATTCGTTGCCAAAATCTCACAATCGTCTTACTGCAAACCATACATACTAAGTAACAACAAGAAACCAACGACCAAGCCGCCAAAAATCAGCAAACTTTTCTGACCTTCGGTCATGCCGTTGACACCGACACCGTAGCGCTGATTTGCCTTAAATCCCGATATCCCTTCCATCTGACCGAGATTTTGAAACGCCGACTTGCGCGCTGCGCAAACGGGGCAGACCCAAGTTTGGGGCAAATCTTCAAAAGCCGTGCCCGGGGCAATGCCAATTTTAGGATCGCCCTTTTTCGGATCGTAGACGTAGCCGCAGGCGCGGCACTCGTGCCGATCGAGGGTCTTAGTCTCAGTGGCTCGATCGCTCATAGCTCCAAAAGAGTAGGTAAGCTAATCTTAAAATATACATTAAAAATTATTGCAGAAGATGGACGATTAATCTCAACCAACTCGTAATTTTAGCTGCCCAAAATCTATATAATGTAACAGACAAGTTACAGAACCCTTTCACCTAGGCAGTAATTATTCACCGTGTTTGCACTCAGCGGCTACGAGTATTTCTTAGGCTTCCTGTTAATTTCCAGCCTAGTCCCTATCCTCGCCCTCACGGCGTCTAAGGTACTGCGCCCCAAAAGTCGTCCCTACGACCGACGTACTACCTACGAATCTGGCGTCGAGCCGATCGGCGGAGCCTGGATTCAATTCAACATCCGATATTATATGTTCGCCCTGGTCTTCGTCATCTTCGACGTAGAGACCGTCTTCCTCTATCCTTGGGCGGTTGCTTTCAACCAGCTAGGACTGTTGGCTTTTATCGAAGCCTTGTTTTTTATCACGATCCTCGTTATTGCTCTTGTCTATGCATGGCGCAAAGGAGCCTTGGAATGGTCTTAAGTTCTGACAAATCACAAAAAGCGCTGATCAACCCTGTAGAGCGCCCGGAAGTCACATCGCAACTCTCAGAGAACGTCATCCTGACAACAGTGGATGACCTATACAATTGGGCGAGACTTTCGAGCCTGTGGCCGCTGCTTTTCGGCACTGCCTGCTGCTTCATTGAATTTGCAGCTTTGATCGGATCGCGCTTTGACTTCGACAGATTCGGCTTAGTACCGCGATCGAGCCCCCGGCAAGCCGACCTGATCATCACGGCCGGCACAATTACCATGAAGTACGCCCCCATCTTGGTGCGGCTGTACGAACAAATGCCGGAACCCAAATACGTCATCGCGATGGGCGCTTGCACCATCACCGGCGGAATGTTCAGCATGGACTCCACCACAGCAGTCCGCGGCGTTGACAAACTGATTCCGGTAGACGTGTACATCCCCGGCTGTCCCCCCCGCCCAGAAGCGATTATTGACGCAATTATCAAATTGCGGAAAAAAATCGCCAACAATTCCATGCAAGAACGGGCCAATTTGCTGCCAACCCACCGCTACTACACCAGACCCCACAAAATGAAAGTAGTAGACGACATTTTGGACGGCAAATACTTGTCTGTTCCAGGCCGGATGGCGCCGCCGAAAGAATTGACCGAAGCAATGGGAATGCCAGTACCGCCGGCCCTGCTTGCAGGACAAAAACAGGAGGTAAACCGTGGCTGAGACAGAATCTGCAATTGTTGAAGCCGGGAAGGTTTCCCAGTGGTTGACTCAAAATGGCTTTGAACACGAAGCTTTAGCGGCCGATAATTTGGGCGTGGAGATATTAAAGGTCGATCGAGAATTCCTAATTCCGATGTCAACAGCACTGTACGCCTACGGGTTTAATTATATGCAGTGCCAGTGCGCCTACGACCAAGGCCCTGGACAAGATTTAGTCAGCGTCTACCACTTGGTTAAGCTGACAGATAATGCTTCCAAGCCTGAAGAAGTCCGCGTCAAAGTATTCGTACCCCGCGAAGATCCCAGAGTGCCATCAGTCTACTGGATTTGGAAAGCAGCCGACTTTCAAGAGCGGGAATCCTACGATATGTACGGCATTGTCTATGAAGGACATCCGAATCTGAAACGGATTTTGATGAACGAAGATTGGGTAGGCTGGCCGCTGCGGAAAGATTACATTTCCCCTGATTTTTACGAATTGCAAGACGCTTATTAAGGGAGTTTTGCGAGGGCGGGTTTAGAGCATAAAATTTGACTTTTGCGGTCAAGTTTTATGCGAAACTCGCCCTCTATTTTTTTTATCTAGTGCTGTAGGGCGATGTTTTGTGATATTCTTAGTCTAAAAATTATAATTCCTCCGCATGACCTCAAACCCAAGTCGCCAACTCATTAATGATATTGAAGCTCTCTTGGCGACAAGCGCAAGGCTATTTGCGTCAGAAGGTTCTATGCGTGAGGTGGCTATCCTAGCAAATGCAGAGTATAGTATCACCCAATGCTATCATGATGAAGATGGTCAAGAATTCTGCGAAAACACTTACCACCTCTATCTTCAAGTTCCTGATTCCCTTTACTCGCAAATTTCTGACGAGATTGAGGTATGTGAAGAGCTAATTCTGAAGAAGGCAAGAATACTTCTCAAACCATACCGAGAGGATAAATTAGCTTATTTGAGTATTAGTCCCATTCTGAGCGCAGGTGAGGAGTGGCGCGAAAAAGCAAAGAATTGGGTCACAGGTAAAGGTGTCAATAATCAAGGTCGTGTTAGGTCTGATAATATAGCTTCGAGAACAGTAGACGGGCTGCTCTTTCGTTCTCAGAACGAAGAGCTTTTTTACAAAGCTCTTAAATCACTTGGGGTATCCTTTGCTCCATTACCCGTTTTCATTAGAGGTGGTAAAACATACAGCAGAATTGAACCAGATTTTGTCATTGTTAAAAACGGTGTTGTACTGGTTGTAGAAGTAGATGGTGATACTGTACACAACGAAACACCAGCAGAAGCACATGATAGGACAACTATGCTTGCCCATGAGGGAGTCCATATTGAGCGAATCCGAGCCTCAGAGTGCCAAAACCAAGAGCAGGCAATTGCCTGTGCAAAGAGAATTGTGCAGGTTATTGATAAGATTAAATCTTCAAGGTAGATGACGTTGAGTCCGAAAGGTTATCTGCATCCGGTGAGCTTGGCCGTTAAAGCGATCGCCGATTTCAAGATAAACTGAGGGCTGCTTATTCGTATCAGCTTTTCTATGCTCATTCCAAATGCAAAGAATGCAGTTGTTGATATTCGTAAACTTCGTGACTACTGCCTCAATCCAGAACACGACGATGGCAAACACAAAGCGCGGCTTTTTTCGTCAATTCTTGGCATGACACCTGACAATGCTGAGGAATTGCGCCAAATTTTGCTTGAAGTCATTCAAACTCACGAAGCTCAGTTAGGGAGGCGGGATGGGTTCGGGCAACGCTATACCCTAGATTTCACGATAGAATGGCAAAATAGAAGTGCGACTCTTCGGAGTGGCTGGATTATTGAGCACCACTTGGAAATTCCGAGATTAACAACCTGCTATCCTCTGTAGTGCCTGAAGGTAATAAAAGTGGTAAAGAATACAGTTAAATTGCTAGATGTCGTTGCCTTAACCGTTGACATTCCTGAATACAATCTGTGGCGCGGACAAGTTGGGACAGTGGTTGAACTGTTGGCTGATGGTGCAGCGTTTGAGGTGGAATTTAGCGATCGCAACGGACGCACTTATGAATCTGTCGGGCTGCATCCAGAGCAAATCATGGTGTTGTATTTTGAGCCAGCATCACCTGATATTAAACCCGAAATGGTTACAGCATAAGCGGCACAATAACTTGCGGACTTTATAAAAAATGGAAATTTGTAACCGCCGATGCACGCAGATACAGGCAGATGGATAGAGATATAATTTCTATTATCAGTAATTCTAAAAATTTATGACTCAAGCTTTACCCAAACTCGTAAACTTCGAGGAATTTGTGGAGTGGCTGCCTGAAAATTCGGCGGTACGCTACGAACTGCACAATCGAAATATTATTGAAATAATACAACCAGTAGGGGAACATCAAGAAGTTACAGGCTTTCTTACGATCGCAATTGCTGTTCAAATTAATCATCTCGGATTGCCATACGGTATCCCCAACCAAGCGATAGTTAGGCCTCCTGAAAAAGATTCTGGTTATTTCCCTGATGTGTTGGTGCTGAATCGTGCAAATCTGGTGAACGAAACTTTGTGGCAAAAACAATCTATCCTCAGCTTGGGTGCATCGATACCTTTGATAATTGAGGTTGTGTCAACCAATTGGCGCGATGATTACTATTTGAAATATGCTGATTATGAGGAGATGGGTATTCCTGAATATTGGATTGTGGATTATGCTGCGTTGGGTGGACGCAATTTTATTGGCAATCCCAAACAACCGACGATTTCTGTGGGTAACTTGGTTGATGGTGAATATCAAATCCTCAAGTTTCGAGAGAACGATCGGATTGTGTCGCAAACTTTTCCCGATTTAAACCTCACAGCAAACCAGATTTTTCAAGCTGGTTTAGTATAAGCTGAATTAAAATTTAGGCTTTCGGGCGGACAGGATGCCCACCCCACAAGAGCTTATATTGCTTAAATTCAATCATTCCGCAAGGCTGCGATCGGATCTAAGCGAGCGGCATTCCGAGCAGGCAATACTCCAGCTAACAACCCGACGGTAAAAGATAGCCCAAAACCTGCTGTAATCGACCAGACAGAAACCACAAACGGAAATTTGAACGCTGTCGAGGCCCCAAAGGCGATCGCAATTCCCAACCCAATTCCCGCCGTTCCCCCCACCGTGGAAACTAAAATAGATTCCGCCATAAATTGAATTAGAATTGCTGCATTAGTAGCACCTACCGCTTTGCGAATCCCGATTTCCTTAGTACGTTCCACAACAGACACCAACATAATATTAGCAATACCGATGCCGCCAACCACCAAAGAAATTCCGGCGATCGCTCCCACCATAACCGTAAATAAACCTATCACATTGCTGAAAGTATTAACTATCTCAGCTTGATTTACAACTCGAAAATCATCCGGTTGTGGCGGATAAATATTGTGGCGCAAGCGCATGATATTTTCTACTTGAAATTGAGCATCCGCTAAATCTGCTTCGCCCGCAGTTTCCAACCAAAAACCAGAGATCGCAATCCCCGCTAAAGAATTTCTCCCCACAATCCGCGAAGACATATTTTTGAGGGGAATATACACTCGATCGTCCTGATCGGTTCCCCCTACAGACCCCTTGCTTTCCATCACTCCAATGACCTTGTAGCGGTTTCCCTGAATGCGAATATCGGAGGATAGCGCATTAGCTCCGGCTCCAAAAAGTTCGTCCCGCACCTTAGAACCGAGGACAACTACTGGCTCAGCAGCATTCAATTCATCCTCGTTAAAAAACCGTCCTTGTTGAGGTTGAATGTTCTTCACATCTGGATAGTTTAAATCCGTTCCCAAAATAGCAGTAAATGAATTTTGTCCCCCGTAAACTACTTGCACTTGGCGCTGCAAATAAGCAGAAATTGCCTTGACAGCAGGAGCTTGTTTGCCGATCGCCTTAGCGTCATCCCAAGTAAGGGTAGTAGCAGAACCGCTTCCCTGACTGACACCGCCGGATCGCGCAGCCCCGGATAACACCAACAGCACATTTGTACCCAAAGCCTTTAACTGTTCTTCAGTTGATTTTTGTACTCCCTGTCCCACCGAAGTAATGGCAATTACCGAAGATATCCCAATAATTACGCCCAGCATAGTTAAACTGGTACGCAATTTGTTATTCCACAGCGCCTCTGTCGCCATGAAAGCGATTTGAACGTTAGAGATTTTGTTGGTACGGGGGCGAGTCTGTAATTTCATTGGTAATAGGTAATAGCTAATAGGTAATTGCTAAGGGGTAATTGGGAGTTTTAAGGAAGAAAGAACAAGCAACACGGAACAAAGAAGAAGGAAGAGTAAAAAAACAGTTATCCGTGTATCCGTAACTTCCATGTTGTGCTGTTGGGAATCGGTAATTGGTAATTGATAAGTGATAATTAGTAATTGGCAAGTGGTAATCGGTAATTGTCAACCACTAACTAATGACTAATGACTAATGACTAATGACTACTAACGCAAGCGCGTTCCGCCACCCGGTTGCAAACCCGGAATGCCGCCCGGCGATGGATTTTGGGATCTAGGCCGCGATCCGGGGGGGAAAGTAAGCAGCACTTTTTCATTTCCTTTCAAACCCGATCGCACTTCCGTCTTGTCATCCACCGTCATACCAGTCTTAATCGGCATAAAAGCAGGTTTGCCATCTTCTCCACCGGGTACAAAAACCCCCGTTTCCCTTTGTTGGCGGACAATTGCTGCAGTCGGGACTACCAAAACATTTTTAAGTTCACCGGCCTTAAATTCCACATTCACATTCATGCCCGATCGCAACACTTGTCGATCGTCATTAATAATTGCCGCTTTTACCTCAAAACTTGTCACATTTTGCAGGACGATCGACTGAGGCGAAATTTGACTGATTTTACCTGCAAAAGTCTTTCCCGCAAAAGCATCGGCTTGAATAGACGCAGCCTGGCCGATTTTAATCTGAGAAATATTAGTTTCTGCTACGTTTGCTACTAATTGATTTTTTGAAGCTAAGGACAAAATCGAAGAAGAAGTCGCCGAAGAAACCGCACTACCTGCCGTCGTGGGAGTCACAAAAGCGCCCGGATCGGCGTACTTGCGGGTGACTGTGCCGGTGAAAGGAGCCCGCAGCACTGTATCGCCGATCAGCGCTTGAACGCTTTGCAGGCTGCCTCTAGCGGAGAGAACTTGGGCGCGGGCTTGGGCGATGTCTTCGGGGCGGGAACCTGCTTCTAGCAGCGCCAAAGCTTGCTGTTTTTGCTCGACGGCGGCCTGCCCCGCAGCGATTTCTTCGGGGCGTGCGCCCGATCGCGCCAGGGCCAAAGCTTGCCGTTTTTGCTCCACAGCAGCCCGCCCCGCAGCAATTTCTTCGGGACGTGCGCCCGATCGCGCCAGGGTCAAAGCTTGCCGTTTTTGCTCGACTGCAGCCCGCGCAGAAGCGATTTCTTCGGGGCGAGTACCCGCTTGCAGCAAAGCTACAGCTTGTTCGGCTTGCCTGACTTGCGTTTGAGATCGATCGCGCGCGGTGCGGGAGTTGTTCACAACTTGCAAAGCAATGGCTCCGGCATTATAGAGTTCCTGATTTCTCTGAAAGTCTTCCTCTGCTTGGTTTTTGGCGTATTCGGCATCTCTGAGTTTGGCAATTGCTTGGGCGATGTCTTCAGGCCTATTGCCCTTGAGCAATTTTTGTAAATTTGCCTGTTGTTCAGCTAATTGTGCCTCAGCTACGGCAATATCCTGGCTTCGATTGCCGTTGAGCAATTTTTGTAAATTTGCCTGTTGTTCAGCTAGTTGTGCCTCAGCTACAGCAATATCCTGGCTTCGATTGCCGTTGAGCAATTTTTCCAAACTTGCCTGTTGTTCTGCTAACACTGCCCTCGCCACAGCAATGTCCTGGGTTCGAGTGCCGTTGACCAATTTTTCCAGGTTTGCTTCGGCGGCTGCGAGTTGTCCGCGAGTTTGGGTAAGTTGCCCTTGGAGGTTGGAGTCGTCCATGTAGGCGAGAATCTGCCCTTTTTCAACCCTATCTCCTTCCTTGACAAGCAAACTTTTGAGCATTCCTGAAGTTTTGGGGCTGACGTTAACGGAACGTTCGGGCACAATTGTGCCGTTTGCCGAAATTGTAATCGGCAGGTTCACCCTTTCGACAGCAACGGTTTTTTCCTTGCGCCTGGTTTCGCGACTCGATTTGACTGTTAGTTGGCTGTAAGCTGTGTAGCCTACTCCTGCAAGCAGGGAAGCGGCAAGCAGCGCGCTAACCCACGGACTCAGCTCTTTTTTAATCTGAAAGTGCTTTACTAAGTACATATAAATTAGACTAATCGGGCGTCTGTTCAATTTAGACGGAGCGGGAACAGAAAACGTTCAATTATGATATTTTTAGTTAGAGGCGATCGTTTCTCTCTCAAATCAACCCTTATGCCACAAGTCTTCTATGGGGGTGTGGCGGGAAGCCGATCTTTATAAGCACTTTCTTTCTGGTTGATTCAGAAGCGTTTAGGACTGCACCACAATCGTGGGATGTATGATTTCGATCGAGATCAAGGTATTTACTGCGCAAATACGAGTCTAGTTGGTAGAGACTATACTGGAAAATAATAGGAGGTTACAGCAATGGATCAGCATCATCGATACTTGCGAATCGCCCTTGTTGTTGTCGGAATTGCCTTTCTGCTTGTCTATCCACTGATGAAGATTTGGTCATCTGGCTGGTCATGGCAACCCAGCCAATACGAATACGAACAGATGATCGTCGGCATTTATGCCACACTTGGTGTCTTTTTGCTGTGGGCTTCTCGAAAACCAGAAACGCATCTCAGCTTAATCTGGTTCACTGTCTGGTCGAGTGTTGTCCACGGGCTGATCATGGCGGTACACGCAGTGATTGATTCTGCAGAACGCGGACACCTCCTCGGCGATGTTCCAGCATTGATTTTGGTGGCAATTGTCCTTGGTTTCCTAGCGTCACGCGAAGTGGTGCCAAGTGCATGAATCGGCGCGATCGAACGGCTCAAATCCAGCAGACAGACGAAAGCCCTGGGTGCTGAGTTAAAACGTCTACTGCCGCTGATTTGAGCCGTTCGATCGCTCATTGTGCATTTATCTCGATTAGTACGAATCGCTGCTAAGTCAGCAAGATGTATCTCACCCCACTCGTAAAACGTTGCGATCGGCTCAAGGAAAATTTCACCTAATGATGTTAGTGAATATTCAACCATCGGTGGGATATTGACATATTCTGCTGGAGCTTATATCAGGTTCGGGCGATCGCGTATAATCTGATCGAACCGATCGAACTTTTGAAAAGTTCGATCGCCAATTTCCTACTCAACAAACAGCCGCTACACTTAACTCTGTAATCGCCGCCTCCGGGCCCACCAAAGAAATATACGGTTCTACAAAATATTTCTTAGCAGCATCCCGCGCTTGTGAAGCTGTCACCTGTGCAATTTCTTCTTGAAATTGTTGGTCAAATGTAATTCCCAATCCCAAAATTTCGTACCAACCTAAAACTTGGGCAATTTGCGAATTAGTTTGTTTTCCTAAAGCATATTGACCGAGCATTTTATTCTTGCAAGCTTGCAATTCCTCCTCGCTTAGTTCGGTGTTGGCGAGTCGATCGACTTCTGCGCGCAATCCTTCAAAAGCAGTCGCTGTATTTTCCGGCGCCGTACCCATGTACGCGACAAACTGAGCCGTGTCCAAGCGCGTCGCGTAGAGCGCGGAAACGTCGTAAGCTAAGCCCCGCTTTTCCCGCAATTCCACAAACAATCGGCTCGACAAACCGTTACCCAAATAAGTATTCAGCAACTTAATCGCTGCGTAGTCGGGATTTTTGACAGAGGGTGCGAGGTAGCCCAGCATAATCACTGATTGCTGCGTATCTTGCGCCGTAACGACCGATTCAGGGGAAGGTGACAGAGGGGGTACGGTTAAAGTTGGCAGGGGTGTTAAAGGCGCTTTCCAGTCGCCAAAAGTTCGATCGATCAGGGCGATCGCATCTTCGGTCGATATTCTGCCGGCTACAGAAATAACTACATTATCGGGACGGAAATAGGTTTTGTGGAACTGTTCGAGCTCGTTTCTGGTGAGCTTTGACATAGTAGCTTCCGTCCCCAAGGGAGAGAAAGCATAGGGGTGTTCCTGGTACATCGCGTGCCGCAATTGCTCGAAGGCGATCGCAAATGGCTGTTCTTGCTGCGATCGAATTGCTGATATGGCAATGCGGCGTTCGAGTTCGACTTCAGCTTCCGGGAAAGTGGGCGATCGGGTCAATTGCCCCGCCAACTCCAAAATCTCCTCAAAATCCGCAGAAACCGTCTTCAAACTCACTAAAAAATAGTCAGTAGTAGAGTCGGCACTCAACCTCGCTCCCACCGAAGCTACACGCTCGGCAATTTCCAGCGAAGACAGCCGATCGGTTCCCTTAGTCATTACCGCCGACAGCAAGTGACACAATCCTGCTTGTTCCGACTGCACGTAGCGACTGCCGGCCCGCAGGAATATCCTAGCTGCAATAATATCTGCTGCTGGATTTTCTGCTGCTAAGACAACAATACCGTTGTCTAAAACCGTGCGCTGAATTTCATTTTTCATGGTTAATTTAGTTGGGAACTTGTACTGAGCGTAGCTGAAGTATTGGTAATTGAAAATGGGTAATTGGTAATTGGTAATTGGTAATTTGTAATTACTTGATAGCCATTTTTCTATTTTCCATGTGCATCTTGTATGATGTCATACCGGGCCGGGTCTGACGCACAACATCTAAATGTAACAACATCTATCCTGTAGGGTGCGCCACAAGCACAAAAAACCCCGGACAAATGCCGAACATCTATCCGGTACAAAAAATATTTATATTCACAAGCTTAACGATTAGATTGGTTTGAGCACCACGGCTGTATAGCGCCGGGGAGAGAGATATTGTTGAGCTAGGCGTTGGAGGTCTAATGGCCCAAATGCTTTAATCCTGGTGGGATAGCTGAGCGCTAATTCGGCAGTGGCGATCGTATTGTAATATCCGTAAAGACCGGCCAGCTGTCCCGGCGTTTCGATGGAGAAAGCAAAATCGTTGCACAGCAAACGCTTACAGCGAAGTAGTTCTACCTCGGAAACCGGCTCAGACTGCAATTCCCAAAGTCGATCGCAAATCCGAGATTCCACTTGTTCGACATCCTTCGCGTCCAAGACTGCACTGATAGTAAATAAACTCGATTCCCGTTGCAGCGAGAAAGTGCTGTCGATCGCCTCTACCAATTGTAATTCTTCCCGCAATTCCCTGACTAAACGCGAAGTCCGCCCGTTTGCAAGCAACACCGAAAGCAAATCCAAGCCGCAAGCACTTTGCAAGTGTTCAACTCCCGGGCCCGTCCAAGCCATCATCAGCCGCGCTTGTTCCAATCGGGGGAGGCCGAGTTCCTGACGGCGAATTTCTATCAGTGGCGGTTCCGCCTCTGCGGTTAATTTGGGACAATCCCACCGATCGGAAAACTGCTCGAATGCTTTCCCCGTCACATCTCTAGCCTGTTGTTCATCAATTCCCCCGACTATCACCACAGTCATATTTTCCGGCTGATAGTGCGATCGGTGGAAACAGCGCATTTCGTGGGGAGTTCGCGACATCAGCAACTCTTCGGTCCCCAATACCGATCGCCTGTAGGGATGTCGCTGGTAAACTGTTTCCATCATGGCTTGGAAACCCAGCCAATCGGGATTGTCTTGAGCTTGGCGGATTTCTTCTAGCACCACATCTCGCTCGCGATCGAATTCCCCATCGGGAATCGAAGCGCGCAGCAGCAATTCTGCCAGGGGCTGCGCTGTTTCTGCTAAATAATCGGCTGCTGCGTTGACGAAAAAATGGGCGTAGTCGTGACTTGTAGCTGCGTTGGCGACACCGCCGCGATTTTCTATTACTTGGTCAAATTCTCCAGGGGGGATCGAATCCGTCCCTTTAAATATCATGTGTTCTAGAAAATGAGCCATTCCCGACCAAGAATCCGGCTCCAGCGTAGCGCCAGCCCTCACCCACACGTCTAGCGCGACCACCGGTGTGGCCGAAATCCGCTGGTGAATGACCGTTAACCCGTTGTTGAGCTTCCAGACATTGGCTGGGAACTCTAAAGCAGTGAGCAGTTGAGACAAGCTAGTTATTCTTAAACTTTAGTTAACTTCGGCTGCAACTATGGTAGCGCTTTACAGCTCTGCGATCGGGATTAATTTATACAGAAATTATCACTCAGTCGATTTTAGATTTTAGATTTTAGATTTTAGATTTACTGCACAGATGAATCTGGGGGCTTGAACAAGAGTCTAAAATTTTGAGCCGATCGCGACAGGAGTACGTGGCACGGTATCCGTTTTTGGGCGGAGTCATCTGCCATTAATCCTTACTCATCAGTTATTTTTTGTTTTTTGCTTTTTTTCAAGCAGTCTCAAATACTTACCATTTTTTTGCTCAAAAGTCAATAGCTTCTGCGGGATATTAATGAATCAGTCGCGAGAAAGAGGGTGTTATCAGAATATTTCAATAAATTAAAAGATGTAAGAACACTAAAGACCTTGAGAGGAGAAACGACAGATGGTAGCTACCTTAGAAGATACCAAGCGCCAAGCGATCGCAACTAAATTAGCAGAGATGAAAGCGCTGCAAAACCTTTTGATCGCCAACGAGCAATTGTTCATCAATTCCTGCAACGACTCCGAACTAGCCCAGCGCTTCCGGGATATGCTCGAGGACGATCGCAAAAACTTGGGTGTATTAGAAACCACGATCGTACAATACGGCATTCAAGCCGAACCCAAAGAAACCAGCACAAAAATGATTGAAGAAGTTCAGAAACTCATGCAAGGTTCTGAACTAACATTGTTTGAAAAAGTAGGTCAGCACGAACTGCTCAAACACAAACAAACAATGGCCGGCTTGTTAATTCACAAAGCCGCTCAAATAGTCGGCGCCGACATCGAAGCTGCCATTACTCCCCTCAACACAGTTAACTTTGAGAACCGCGCTCACCAAGAACAACTCAAAGGAGTTCTCGAAATTTTAGGAGTGCGCGAACTGACCGGCAAAGACCCCGACCAAGGCGTTTGGGCGCGCGTGCAAGATGCTATGGCAGCCATGACCGGCATCATCGGCGGTGCAGTTACCCGCAGCAAAGATGAGATGAACATCACCGAAATCATCTCAATGGATCACCGCAAAGTCGATACCCTATTTATGGAAATCGCAAGCACCGACGATCCTCAAAAACTGCAAGAATTCTTCGGTCAAATTTACAAGGATCTCAGCGTTCACGCCGAAGCAGAAGAACAAATTGTTTATCCCGCAGTGCGCAGCTACTACGGCGATACTCAAGAACTGTACGACGAGCAAGCAGAAATGAAGCAGATGCTCGCCCAAATTAAGTCTCTCAACCCCACTTCTTCTGATTTCAAAGCCCAAATCAAACAGCTCCAAACAGCGGTTCAAGATCACGTTAGACAAGAAGAAAACGATATGTTCCCTCAAATTCGCCGCAACCTGAGCGAAGCACAAATGGAACAAATGGCTACTCAATTCAAAGCAGCCAAAAGCACGATCCAGCAAGAAATGGCTAACCTGAGCTAATTCAGCAGTCCGCTAATTTTAACTCTAGCAAAACTAGAGAATAGCTAAACTGCAACCTATCAATCCCGCTACCAATCTGGTGGCGGGATTATTGTTTTTGGCGTTGCTGAATAGAGGTATGATAACTGCGGTCAAGGGATGTTTTGGCTACCCGATTTGCCTCGTTTGAGCGCGATTGAAATGATACGATGGATTAGGGAACCGGAACATCCCAAAACTTAAGATAATGAATTACTAACCTTATTGAATGTTTGAGCATTTCTCCCTCCTGGAGAATAGCACAGTGTCTTGCGATGAAGTCTCGCTTGCGTAATGTCGTAGCCGCGTATTTTCGCCCTCTACTCTGGTCATGTAAGTTTTACAGATGATTTGGTCTCCATCTGGAATAAACATGGGATAAACTGGCCATCCATCTGTGACATAAAAATAACATTTCCAGTTACTAACTAATTCCCACAATGGTCGAAAAGTTGCTGAACTATGGTCGCCCAGCACCCATCCCAAAATCCCTGGCTGAAAGTGATTTACCGCTATCCAAACCCAAATTTTGTTTTTTTTGACCCAACAAATGTTTCTAGTTCATCAAGTTCTCCAACTTCGGGAATTGTCTCTGGTTCGTAAGCATCAGGGAGCAATTCTCCTACAAGCTATACCCAATTTATGATGCTGGTGTGATGTACTCATGCAAATCCTCTCAATTGCTCGAAAACCCAGACCATTGACCGACATTTTGAGACATTCACGTTTCACCTCTTCAGAATAACCTTTATGAAGTTGATAGCCCTCTATAAATTGTCTGCCACAACTGACACAAATACAGCGAATTCCATGTATATGTGGTACACTCTATTGAGTACATCAGCAGAAAAAATGAAAGCTTATTCGATCGAGTTTCGTAAAAAAATAGTGAAAGCCTATGAACAAGGTGATACATCAGTCAGGAAAGTAGCCCAACGTTTTGAGGTGAGTAAAGCGTTTGTTCAAAAAATTTAAAAACAAAAACAAACGACTGGTCACGTTCAACCCAAAAAACTTTCTTGGAAGCCTGAAAAGTGTGTTAAACTCGCACCGGACTGAATTAACCCAGATGGTATAAAAATATCCGGATAGCACGCTGTCAGAACGCAAGTGAATATTGGCTGATGAACTACAAGGAAGCTGTCAGTCTTAGCGTGATGTGTCGTGAATTACAAAAAGAAAATTTAACGCGAAAAAAAAAACCGTACGCAGTAGTCAGTCTGCCACTGAAAGAGTACAAATTCTCAGGTGTGAATATTGGGAAAAAGTGAAAAATATTGACCCTGACAACC
>NZ_SRRZ01000082.1 GCF_013179805.1 Microcoleus asticus IPMA8
TATCGTGCACACTAGCTAATTTAGGATGATTACATTTACGTCAAGGAGCTTAACTACACAGAGGCTTTGATTGTTTTCGGAGATGTCTATTCTATAGCGATCGCAAATCATTCGTAAATTAATTAAGGGTTCGCTCGAGCAGCAGTTCCATTGAGTGTTGGTTCAAAAATACCAAATTTGTGTAACTTGAGAAAGTCAAAGGTTTGTGACTGTATGGTAAAATTTAAAAACCATTTAACCAAGGCAAAAGAACTGAGCCGATTCCCAAATTTTCTCACCCAAGTCTTGGCATGAAGCCAAATATCTTCGACTGGATTCTGCTCCGGAGCATTAGGAGCAAACAGGACACAAGTTAAAGGCCATTCATCCCGCTCCTTACCTTGATTAATTTCTTCTAGGTAAGCTTTCATTTCTTTATATTTGTGATAGCTGGCTCCATCCCAAATAATCAAATGTCTGGCTTCGGGATTTAAAGATTGTAAGTCTTTTAAGAAAGCCACTGTATTCTCAGAATTTGCCGTTGCATATTCTCGCAGAACAAACTGTTTTGTTAAATAATTTACTGCGCCATAATAAGTTTGTTTTTCTCTCTGATTCACCAGTGGTATTTCTATTCTCTCGTTGCGCCTTCCCCAAAGATAACCACAGACATCTCCCCACAATAGATGACACTCATCAATCAAATACACCACAAGCTTTCTCGATTCTATAGCTCGGGCGTGTTCTTCCAGAATCTCACAGATTTCTTGGTGCTTTTTTTTGACAAGTTCTTCATCACGTTTTGGATTCTTTTTTTGAGATTTTTTCCAGCTAATTCCCGCTGATTTAAAAAGTTGGTAGTAGCTAGTTTTTGATTGAAATTCAATCTGATATCGCTCTGCTATATAATTTGATAATTCGGATAAATCCCACTGGTTTTTATTGGTTAACCATTGGATGACTTCCGCTCGTTCTTCAGGCTTAAGTTGTCCCGGCGAACCCTGATGATTTAAGCGCAACCCTTCAATTCCATGCAACGCATAATTGATTTTCCACTTACTGATAAATGGAGATGATACTCCCAATATCTTTTGAATAGTTTCGCGGCGAACCCCTTCAATTAACATGCGGATAGAAGCAGCTCTTTTAAGTTCTCTTGGGTCGGGATTGCTGGCAATAAAATTTTCGAGTTCCAATAAAGCTTGGACTTCATGCTCCACAAAATTTTCTGCCGATTTCTTTTGGGACATCTCAACTCCTACTGAGATTTACGTCCTCATTATTATACATGATTTGTGATTTACAATTCATTTGCGATCGCTATAATTCATGTTTGATATCTTCCCCATCCCCTAATTGACTTTTTTTTGAGTTCCCATGCTCTTGCTGGTAAAGCAGATGATTTGGATCTGCTTCGCCTTAATTCCCGGTCAATTTCACAATACAAGACGCATCCAAAACCACTAGAATTTCATTCTGAAAAACAGCACAACTTGTCATTGCTGGAGCTAAGGCAGGAATTTTCCCTTGTTTGAGAGAAAGCATCGCCTCCGGTGTCGCATCAAAATCATCTATCCAGCCGTAGTCCTCTACATAATCAAGAGTCAAAGCATTGCGATCGAGCATCCAAAAATCAACTCCATATTGATTAATAAAATTTTGCAACACAGCTCGATCGGGCGTGTATTGAGCGCGAATTAAATCGCTAACTCGCTGCCGAAATCTGCTGTAGTAGCCTTTCTGATAAGGCACTGCATATTCCTTTGCCACCCAAACCGAACGCTGACTAAATGTTGGCAAAGTATCAGTCTCTGCCGCGATTGAAGCAATCAAGATATCTTTAGGTTGTTGCTTAAAGAAATTGTACAAACCCGGCATTTTACCTTCTGCATACCCGACTGTAGGGAATTTTTTGACTGAGCAGGGATAAAGGACAACGGCGATAGCGATTGTCGCTGTCGTAATTAGTGCAACTAAATTTTTTAAATGAAAGGTTGTTGCGGTTTTTGATGCCCAAGAACCGACTCCATCGATAATTAAAGTTAGGACAATCGCAGTTATTAAAACAATAATAAATCGCAAGCTGTAAGCAGTATAGCGACCTGGTTGATAAAGTTTAAAAATGGTAGCGTGAGCCGCAAAAAACATCGCCGAGGATGCTAAAAATAGCTGAAGCAAAAGCCAAATTTTGCTTTGAATTTGATTTGCTAAGGGAAAAGCCGATCGCCAAAACAGCAGCAGCGGAAATAACAGCCCGACACAGTGAGTTACAGGCGTAAACAGCGACTTGGGAAACATCCCGCTGCCCCGCCCTGTCAACCAATAATCTACCGGATTTGGACGAAAAAAAGCATTTCTGCCGTCAGGTGCAAATTCGCCCATTTGCTTCGCTTCTGCTGCGGTATAAGTTGGGCCAAATTCAGAGTTATCTAAGGCATAGGGCAGCATTACTAAAAAGATTACTCCCAAACCTGTAGTGCAAAATAGGTAATTAGTACGATCGCCCGACAAGCGCAAACCGCCGTTTTCCCAGCATAGCAGGCGCAAAACTAAAATTCCGGCAGCAACCAAGGCATAAGGAGGATAGAATAGTCCGACTAGCGCGATCGCCCCCAAACAAGGCAGCAACGAACTGCGCGACAAATAATATAAAAAAGCCAGAAATATCGGATATATAAAAGCTCTTGGCGTTGTGGAAGCCAAATCGTCTGTCATCCACATATGCTGATTTAACAGCAAAGATGCCATAAATCCAGTCATCGGCACTGGCAGCATTTCTAGGCAAAGGCAAAAACAGTAATAAGTGGAAATTAAGCCGAGAAATAGCGGCAATATTTTGTGAAAAAATAGCGGGTGAATGCCAACTGTTGCTGCTAATTTGTAGAGCGTGCTGTATCCTGCGGGGGCGACTGATTGAAAGTAATTAGCAATGAAATCGTTGGGGAATAATTCAGGATCGACAAACCGCATCATCCAGAAAACGTGTTGCCTCGCATCGTCTTGCACCATATACTCGGCGCTGAAGACTTGCTTGAGTCCTAAAATAGCATAAACTGCGGCAAATGTCAAGCTCAGAGTCAACCAAAATATTGTGTGCGATCGGGATTTTTCATCAACAGTCGCAGTCAGAAATTTATGCAAGCGGGCTATGAACATCGCAGTCATTCAATTTTAGATTTTAGATTTTAGATTTTGGATTGATCCCACGGATCAATTCGGGGGCTTGAGGATTTTAGATTTTAGATTTTGGATTGATTCCACGGATCAATCCGGGGGCTTTTACCATCAAAAAATTCTTGTCAAAAAATGTCTTAAATAAAAGTTTGCAGCAGCGCTTAAGAACTACTACAAACAAATACTTTATATGAGATTCGCCTGCAAATGCCGCTTTACTTTCAACTTTGCCCGATTTTAGATTATTTTCCAGGCCGCACGCCCGCAATTTTAAGGCGAATCCGATACAGACTTGTATTTGCCGTAATGTAAAGCGTTTTGCGATCGCTTTCTCCCCAAGCCAAATTAGTCGCCGTCTCAGGCACAGGAATCTTCCCTAAAACCTTACCATCCGGCGAAAAAATCCACACTCCCCCCGGCCCGGTGCTGTAAACATTCCCCTCTAAATCAACTTTTAGACCGTCGGGAACTCCGCCTTGACTGGCATCTTTTAACTCCGCAAAAAGCTGCTGGTTGGTAACAGTTCCGTCTGGTTTTACATCGAAAACGGCAATGTATCCCGCTTCCGAATTGTTGACATAAAGTTTTTGCTCGTCTGGCGAAAAGGCGATGCCATTCGGCAGCACCAAATCCTTAACCAGCAGAGTTAATTTCCCGTCTGATGCCAGCCTGTAAACACCGTAAAAACCTAATTCTTCCTGCTCTTTACTAACACCGTAGCGCGGATCGGTAAAATAAATGCTGTCGTCGGATTTAACAACCAAATCGTTCGGACTGTTTAGCCGCTTGCCCTCGTATCTATCCGCCAAGGTGATAACTTTGCCGTCCTTTTCTGTGCGAGATACGCGGCGATTTTCGTGTTCGGCAGTAAGTAAGCGGTTTTCTTTGTCTAAAGTATTCCCATTGGCTTTTCCCGAAGGGCGGCGAAATACCTCAACTTGCTGATTTGATGCGAATTTATAGATAATATTGGCGGGAATATCGCTGAACAGCAAAAAGCCGTCTGGATGCCAAATCGGGCCTTCTATAAATTGGAAGTCGCCAGCTAGTTTTTCTAATTTTGCGCTGTCATCGAGAATACTTTGCATGGTATTTTTTTTGTCCGGGTTTTCCGTTTGGGCGATCATTTTTGTTAAGTTACCCCTAACTTTTGGGCTAGGGTTGCTGACTGCTAAAGTTAATACTATCAACAACAAACTAATTGTAGCAAGTTTGATTTTCATATTGGATCATCAATGAATTACTTCCTTCTCACCATAAGATCACCTATTTCCTTCTTTATTTCTTCCTTCCTTCTTTCTGCGCGACAAGAGCGCTATTGCGCCCCCTTCGCTAACACGTCGAAAGCGGTTCGTCAACTCACTATTTTGATAAAAACAAGATAATTTACAGGTATTAAATTCAATAGTATCGTATGTAACCAAAAATATGTAACAAAAAAAAAGCTCGAATTTTCGAGCTTCATTATATTTAACGTAAAAGGTTTTACCTGTCAAGTGTTAAGCTGGAAATGAAACAAATAGCGCCGCAATACCAAGAACGATCGCACCGATACCCATCACAACAGACCAGAATCGGTGATAACTCTTAACCGTCGTACCGCTATCGCTTTCAAGCTGAATCAAATCCATCCAAGGTGCAACGCCCCGGCGGAACCAACCCAAAGTCCTAACATCCATTCCAATCAAACTTTTAACCCGTTTCATCCCGAACAGAAAATTACCAATTGGCCCAAAACGAGAAGCATAGCGCAGATAAATCATTCCCGTTCTGTCTTGCAATTTCAAATCAGAACCGAAGGTATAACCCGCATCGCCGCGACCAATTAATTCGCCTTGCAGTTGCGCCGGTTGACCCCGCAAAGGACTTGCATAAGGGTCAGACATTAAGGTTAAAACATCCAAATGTTCTGCTTGTTCGTAATTCGGGAACATCACCAAAGTCTTGAGCACAATTCCCACGCCCAAACCGATTAAAGGACAAGCAACCATCATCATCGGGTTTACAGCATACAGGGAAATGCCGATCGCAAAACCCACTGCTAACCCCAGAGTTTCTGCACTGTACAGCAGCAAATCGAACACAAAATTGCCGTACAATCTCCGCTTGCTCAAATCGTTGCCTTCGCCGACAATCCGGCCCATATCAAACTCAATATCCAAGCCTAATTGTTCGGCATAAGTGCTCAAAGCGCGAACTCGTTTACCCGTCAGCGGGTGAGTCGAGTTCAACTCCATCCACCAACCCCACGGATTAAACATATCCCACAAAAACACTCGCCCAATCTTTTCTGGTTCCGAAGAAATCCTGTAAGCAGTGCCGGTAGATGTGGCAGCTTTGGCATCGTAAATGCCTAAAGCGCGAGTTCCTTCTAATAAACGGCTGGGTTCTGTTGCTGTTTGTCCTTCTTCCAAAATACCGTAAGCAATTTTTACCAAAGCGCGAGACAAAGCGTTGGGATTTCCAGTAGTTTGGGCCGCAAAATAATCTGCAAAATATTCTCGCGTCCTCGACAAATACAGCAATAAATAAGTGCCTGCGATGTAAAAAAATAAGCAACAGCAGCTACCGTACCGGCCGCATCTTTAGCTTTGTCGCCACCACTTCGACCCATTCTTTGAGCTGTAGTGTAAATTAAATAAGTAATCTGCACCAAAGTCGAAGCTAAAGTCATTACTGCAAAGTCCCAGTGGACGATGTGACCGAGTTCGTGGGCGTAAACAGTGGCAATTTCATCGTCGTCTAAATAGGTGAAAAGACCTTGACTGACGACTAAGCGAGCGCTGTTTGGAAATGAACCGTAAGTAAAAGCAGTAGGGTTTTGGTCGTCGATAATTCCTAAACGCGGCTGCTGGAGTTTTTTCTGCTTGCAAACCTTCTGAATAACTTTCGCTGTTTCGGGACTTAGGCTTTCAATTTCTGCTAGGGAAACCCACCGAGTATTGTAGAGCCAATTTTGGGTTAAGTCCATCAAGTAAGGCGATAGGAAAAAAGCAGCGATGTTAAAAATCAGGGTAATCGGAAGTGCGATCGCCAATCCGGTGACTGGATCGGGACTGTTGAGAATCAAAACAGAGGCTAAAGATAACGCTAACACCATACCAAACAGCAGGCTGATGGTGACGCCGGAAGCTAAAACGAGATTTCCGCCAGTTTTCTGTATCAGTTTAACCCCAGCTTTGGCTGCTCGCCCTACCTTGCGTAAAGGGGCGTGAGATGACATAATAATCTCCTAAGGTTATTGACAAATTGAAATGACCGTGAGATTTTATCTATACTTCAGTGTTTTAACCTGTAATTACAAATCGCTGTAAGGGGTCTCAACAAAAATATAGAATTTCCTTGAGAATTGTTAAAATTAAAAACCGCCCCAAAATTTATTTTTTGGGGATTCAATTCAAAAGTCAAAACCCAAAGCCCAAAACTCAAAACCCAAAACTCAAAATTATTTAAAACTTACTGCCATGTCTATTATTGAAATTGCCCAAAAAACGCGCGTATCTGCTAGAAAATTGGCAGTTTTGTCCGCTGATGCCAAAAATCAAGCTATTGATGCTATAGCTAAAGCTTTAGAAGCTGCTGCGCCGGATATTGTGGCGGCGAATGCTGCTGACTGCAAGGCGGCTGAGGCGGATGGAATTGCCAAACCGCTGTACGATCGCCTCAAGTTGGATGAGAGCAAGTTGAAAAGTGCGATCGCGGGCGTGCGCGACGTTGCGAAACTCCCAGATCCGGTAGGTTCCGTGCAAATTCACCGCGAATTGGATGCAGGATTAATTCTGAAGCGCATTACCTGTCCTTTGGGCGTTTTAGGCATTATTTTTGAAGCGCGCCCTGAGGCGTTAATTCAGATAGTTTCCTTGGCAATCAAATCGGGAAACGGCGTCATTCTCAAAGGCGGCAAAGAAGCAGTCCGTTCCTGCGAAATATTGACAAAAGTGATACATCAAGCATTAGCAGAAACTGCGGTTAATCCAGAAGTTGTGCAGTTGCTCACCACGCGGGAAGAAACAATCGAACTGCTCAAAATGGATGAATATGTAGATTTGATAATTCCCAGAGGTTCTAATTCCTTCGTGCGGTTTGTGCAGGAAAATACCCGAATTCCCGTGTTGGGACACGCCGACGGAATTTGTCATTTGTACGCCGACAAAGCAGCGGATATTAACAAAGCAGTAGAGATTTCTGTAGATGCAAAAACCCAGTATCCAGCCGCCTGCAATGCCATTGAAACTTTGTTAGTTCACAGTGCGATCGCCCCCGTTTTCTTGCCCGCTGTCGCCGCAGCTTTGCAGCAGAAAAAAGTAGAACTGCGGGGAGACGAAAAAACTCGCGCCATCCTCGAAACTATTGCCGAAGCAAATGAGTCGGATTGGTCTACAGAATACAGCGATTTAATTTTGTCAATCAAAATAGTAGATTCTGTGGAAGAGGCAATTAACCATATCAATACATACGGTTCCCGACACACAGATGTGATTGTTACCGAAGACAGCGAAACCGCCGAAACATTTTTAAATGGAGTTGATGCGGCAGGAGTTTATCACAATTGTTCGACTCGATTTGCCGACGGTTTCCGCTACGGCTTCGGTGCAGAAGTGGGGATTAGCACGCAGCAAATGCCGCCTCGCGGGCCTGTTGGTTTAGAGGGGTTGATTACCTATAAGTATCGAGTTGTTGGAGATGGTC
The DNA here is from genome assembly GCF_013179805.1 of Microcoleus asticus IPMA8. Classification (GTDB taxonomy): domain Bacteria; phylum Cyanobacteriota; class Cyanobacteriia; order Cyanobacteriales; family Microcoleaceae; genus Microcoleus; species Microcoleus asticus. Next base: position 7,843 of record NZ_SRRZ01000082.1, read on the forward strand.
ATGTTGCCGCGAGTTATGTAGGGAAAGATGCGAAGGAATTTACACATCAAGATTTGTAATACAAGATTTACGCAACTGGCATAATTAGTAGGGTGCGTCAGAATTCTAGGCCCTGAATAATCACCCTAGAACTGAGTTTTACCCACCCTTAAACTGGATAGATGTGTGACACTTACGTAAGTCCCGATTATGACAGAAAATCCAAATCAACCCAGAGAATACGATGCTGTCCTTGGCGGTGAATCTCAAGTGCCATTAGGTGCGGCTGTCTTAGGCGGGATTCCCGGTATTAAAATTCGGTTAGCTTCTCCCATTGTTGAGGTGAAAGTTGCTGCACTGTCTGAAGCATTCAGCAGATATGGGGACGCAGGTTTAGATTTAATAATTGCGGCACTGCAAGATGAATCAATCGCGGTAAAATTTGCAGCCTATTCGCTGCTGAAGGATAGAGATGAACCAAGTCTAAAACAGCAGTTCCAAAAATATTTGCCTACTTTTCACTTTGATGTCATCACAGTTGATGCTGAAGGAAAAGAAAACAGTCGCCGCCGTCATTATGCTCACTTGTTCCCCGAAGATTTAGGGAATGGAAGTGTACTGGAAATGGTTTATATTCCCGGCGGCACATTTATGATGGGTACCCCAGCCACAGAGGAAGATAGAAGAGATAATGAAAGTCCGCAGCATCAAGTAACAGTACCCGCTTTTTTTGCAGGTAAATATCCCATCACCCAAGCACAGTGGCAAGCAGTGATGGGATGCAACCGATCCTTTTTCAAAGGTGAAAAACGTCCTGTTGAATGTGTATCGTGGAATATGGCCGTCGGATTCTGTCGCCAACTCTCGCAACAAACCGGGAAAAAATATCGCCTCCTGAGTGAAGCAGAATGGGAATACGTCTGTCGTGGGGGTACAACAACCCCATTTTGTTTTGGGGAAACCATTACCCCGAAATTAGTCAACTATGGGGGATACTCCCCCCACGCAAACGCCCCCCAAGGACTTAACAGCAGAAAAACAACTGCTGTCGGGAGTTTTCCTCCGAATGCCTTTGGGATTTACGATATGCACGGCAATGTTTGGGAATGGTGCAGCGATAGGTGGCACGAAAACTATAGCGGCGCACCAACTGACGGAAGTTCGTGGGAAACTGGCAGAGAGGATCGCCGGGTGCTGCGTGGCGGTTCCTGGGAAATCTATGCAGTCCGTTGCCGCAGTGGCGTTCGTGAGTGGCTATCGGCGGATCACAGTTGGAGGCCCTGGGGTTTTCGCGTAGCGGTAGCGTCGGTTTCTCCGTCGTCCTAGTTTTCCCGGCGAAGACTCTTCTTTACCCTTTTACCCTCTGCATTTTTGCCTTTTCCATGAAGGCCAAAGGGCGATCGGAATCGAATTGTACCTAAATTTTAAAAGAGAAAGCTGTTAGAAGCTTTCAAAGAGCATAAGTTAGCAGAAAAAGCAGGTGAATAAGGGCGATCGCAGTTGGGATGATTTTAAGAGTTCGCTGTTATATTATTGTTTTTTTCCGACATAGATGGCTGGTAAAACCCACCCAATAGCCTGTAGATACTGAATCTTAAGCAAAGTATCCCTTCTCCTTCATCCCTCCCAAAAAAAAGCGATCGCCCTTCCTTCCCTCGCATTCAAACAAACTTAGCTACAATAAGCTATACTGTGCTCGGCGACTCCCCAACTCGAACACTTTGCCGCGGTTTATGTCTAACTCCTCCCTCCTCGCCCCAGGTTCCACTCTCGAAAAACGCTACCGCATCCTCCGCGAATTAGGGCGGGGCGGCTTCGGGCGTACTTATCTCGCCGAAGACATCAACCGCTACAACGAACATTGCGTACTCAAAGAGTTTTCTCCGGTGGTTCACAGCCCGAAAGCGGCCGAATTGTTCGATCGCGAATCGAGTATGCTTTACAACCTCCAACACCCGCAAATTCCCAGGTTTCGAGAACTCCTGCGAACGGATTTGGGCGGAAATCCATCTTTATTTTTAGTGCAAGATTATATCAAGGGTCAAAACTACGAAGAAATATTGATATCGCGCCAGCAGCAAGGTAAAAATTTTACCGAAGCTGAAGTTACTCAACTGCTATTTCAGCTTTTACCAGTTTTAGAATACATCCACTCAAAAAATTTAATTCACCGCGATATTTCCCCGGATAATATTATTCAGCATGATGCTGACCAACTACCATTTTTAATTGATTTCGGTTCCGTCAAGCACATCGCAGCCAATGCCGTACTTCAGTTGAACGGACAATCGGATACGGCGATCGGCAAACAGGGTTATTCGCCGGCCGAACAAATGCGGCTGGGTAAAGTTTCTGCAGCTAGCGATTTGTACGCTTTAGCCGTCACGGCTTTAGTCTTGCTCACTGGCAAAAAGCCTCAAAAATTGTACGATATCAATAATAAAACTTGGGATTGGCGATCGCACGTCACAGTCAGTCAAAATCTCGGTACTGTATTGGATAAGATGCTAGCAGAACAACCGGGCGATCGCTACCAATCTGCAAAAGCAGTCCGCGAAGCACTCAAAGATCCAAAACTATCTCAAATTAGCAGTATAATTTCCCAAATAGCGACAATGAACTTTGTCGGTCGCCCTTTCAAAAACACCACTCAAACTGCTACAAACAATCATACTCCTGTTAACCCAAACCCTCAACTTGTTAAAAATAACCACATTTTTAAATTAATTCCTTGGAAAGCAGTCGCGAGTTTAAGCGTGGTTTTGTTGCCGGGAATGTTAGCTTTTAGTGTAGTCAAATCTGGTTTTACATTGCCAAAGTTGCCTGAGTTGCCGAAGTTTCCCGAATTGCCACAACTTCCCGATACATCCTTAAATGCAGAAATAGCTAGGCAAGAAGAAATTGGCAAGCGACGCAAAAATCTCAACATCGATAGAGATATTTTCTATCAAAAAGTTGATGAATTATATTACAATAAATATCCTGAATTACAAGGGCGCAGCTTGACAGAAAAGCCAGAAGATGCAGAAATTAGGCGGAAATGGTATGAAGTTGCTGAGGATTTACTCGACAAGTTGGAGCAAGGAGGACAGTTGTGAAATTTAATATAGAATAAGAGTGATTTAAACGCAGAGGGCGCTCTTGGCCTAGAGGGAAGAGGAAAAGAGGGCAAAGAAAGAGACGGAAGAGAAAGATAACTTTATCTGGTTTAATACAAATTGGTATAGGCAACGCACTTTAGTTTATTACAAAATGGATTCTATTCAACTTACAGGAATTCGCTGCTACGGATATACGGGCTATCTGCCGGAAGAGCAAGTTTTGGGGCAGTGGTTTGAAGTGGATGTTACTCTCTGGCTGGATTTATCGCAAGCTGGAAAAAGTGATGATATTCAACATACTCTTGATTACCGCAGCGCAATTACTCTGATTCAAAAGCTAGTCAAAGACTCGAAGTTTTTATTAATCGAACGCCTAGCAGATACTATTGCCCAAGCGCTTTTACAACTACCGTTAGTTGAGAAAGTTAAACTACAACTCTCGAAACCTGCTGCCCCCATCCCTGATTTCGGTGGCAGAATTACTCTAGAAATTACTAGAAGTCATTAGTCCTTAGTTCTTAGTCCTTAGTCCTTAGTCCTTAGTCATCAGTCTTTAATCTGCATTAGTTTGTCACTAATGACTGATGACTGATGACCGATCGCTATTGACTAATTACCACTTCAGCAAATTAAATTCTTCCATGTCTACTGTATTGCGGTTGCGATAAATCGTCAAAACAATTGCCAAACCTACGGCAGCCTCAGCAGCGGCTACGGTAACTACAAACACCGTAAATACTTGACCTTTAATCTGTACGGGGTCAAGATAATTGGAGAAACCCATCAAATTGAGATTGACAGCATTCAGCATCAACTCGATCGACATCAACACACGTACTGCATTTCGGCTCGTAATCAAACCATAAACACCAATGCAGAAAAGTGCGGCGGCTAATAACAGAAAATACTGGAGTTGCAGTTGCATAAATTTTGCGATTTTCTCTCAATCAACATTACTACCAAACAGACAGATAGGTGCGCAGCGCGCACCCTAATGTTACTTAGATTCTGGCGAAGAAACATCTCCGGCAGAAACTAATTCGCGGGGTCTTTCTTGCAAACTAAAAGCGGGTGTTTCAGATAGCTTGTTCGACGACAATTCATCTGGCAAGAAATCGCGGCGTGCTAGCACAATTGCTCCTACCATTGCCATTAACAAAAACACTGATGCTAACTCGAAAGGCAGCAAAAAGTCGGTGAAGAAATGTTTAGCGATCGTCACGACCGAACTTTCGGCAGGTGCTCCTGTCGTCGCGACAATAGCCCAAGGAGTAGACACCACCATCGTACCCAAAAGCGCAAACAAGCCTACGCAAACTACTGCTGTTGCTACTTGACGCACCCAAGCGTTGGGAATTGTGCGGAAATCTTCGCGCTTGTTCACCAACATAATCGCAAACAAAATCAAGACGTTAACAGCGCCAACATAAATCAATACCTGCGCTGCTGCTACAAAGTCGGCATTCAGCAACAGGTACAAGCCCGCAATGCTGGTAAATACGCCACACAGCAAAAAAGCTGAGTAAACGATGTTGGAGAACAGCACTACTCCTAGTGCTCCTGCAATCATCATTACGGACAGTATGCCAAACGAAACAATTTGAACCCCTTCAGCTAGATTCACAATTTTTAATCCTCAATCATTAGTTTTCTATTGTTCGTTTTTACTGATTAGTTAGCAGTCATTCATAATCGTTATTTCACTGATGAATGATGACTGCTGACTAATGACTAATTACCTATTTTTCGCTAATTTCCTCTGGAGGGAGACCTGCGCGCCGATCGCTGCTGGAAACTCCATGAGGGTTGATTGTACCTTTCGGCAAATAAGCGAATTCCCGCAGCGGTGTCACCATCGGGTCATCTGTAACCTTGTAGGGCAAACGTCCGAGGGCCACGTTGTCAAAATTCAATTCGTGGCGATCGTAAACCCCTAACTCGTATTCTTCTGTCATCGACAAACAATTAGTCGGACAATATTCTACGCAGTTTCCGCAGAAGATACACACTCCGAAATCGATACTGTAGTGCTTGAGTTGTTTCTTCTTAGTTTCTTTGTTAAATTCCCAATCCACCACAGGCAAATTGATCGGACACACCCGAACGCAGACTTCGCAGGAGATGCACTTGTCAAATTCAAAGTGAATTCTGCCCCGAAAACGTTCGGAAGGAATTAATTTTTCGTAAGGATACTGAACCGTAATCGGTCGGCGTCTCATGTGGTCAAAAGTTACAGATAGCCCTTGACCGATATACTTAGCAGCTTGAAAAGTTTCTTTGGCGTATTCGCCTACTTGATTGAGGAATTTTAGCATGGTGTTCTCTCTCTGTACTTGAGCTTTTGGTAATTGCTAATTTATAATAGGTAATTGGTTAACAGCTATTTTTTTCCCTGTTGCCATTTACCTATTATGAATTAACCGCCAAAAGCAAAGGGAAAGGCAAGCTTCAAAGCTGCGGTCAATAGCAAATTAACTAAAGCAACCGGCAGCAAAAACTTCCATCCCAAATCTAGCAATTGGTCGATCCGAACTCGCGGTAGAGTCCAGCGGAGCAGAACTGCCAGAAACAGGAAAAAGTAGGCTTTGAGCATGGTCATCGTAATGCCCAGCGTGCCAGTAATTACCTGCAACCAAGGAGTCGTCTCGCTCAATCCCAAGGCATTAGTGATGACTCCGACAGGAATCGGGCACTCCCAGCCGCCAAGGTACAGAACGGCTACTAGCAGGCAAGAAAGGACGAGGTTAACGTAGGAAGCGATGTAGTACAAAGCAAATTTCATGCCCGTGTACTCAGTCTGATATCCTGCTACCAATTCTTCTTCTGCTTCCGGGAGGTCAAAGGGCAACCGTTCGCATTCTGCTAGTGCTGCTATCCAGAAAATCAGGAAACCTGCGGGCTGCCGCCAGATATTCCAGCCGACAATGCCGTAGCCGGCTTGCTGGTGTACGATGTCGATCGTACTGAGGCTGTTGGACATCATCACAACTGCCAATACTGCCAAAGCTAGGGGAATTTCGTAGCTGAGGGATTGAGCTGCTGCTCTGAGTCCGCCGAGGAGGGCGTATTTGTTGTTAGAAGCATAGCCGGACATCAGCAAGCCGATCGGCTGAATGCTAGAAAGAGCAATCCACAGAAATATTGCTGTCCCCATATCGGCGATCAGCATATGCTCTCCGAAGGGCACGATTAAGTAAGACAGAAAAACTGGAATCACCACAATTACCGGGCCTAGGGTAAACAGCAGCGCGTCAGCTTTGGCCGGTACAATGTCTTCTTTGAACACCAACTTCAGCCCGTCAGCAACGGGTGCTAGGACTCCCAGAGGGCCGATAAATTCCGGGCCGATCCGCTGTTGAGCCGCCGCAGAAATTTTCCGTTCCAGCCAGACGCTAGTCAGTACCCCGAATACAGCACCGACAATCATCAGCACCATTGGCAGCGGTAGCCAAAGCAGATGGGCGATGTCCGCCGGTAAGCCCAAATTGATCAGGGCATCTACAAAACTTCCTTGTAAGTCAATTCCTGGGTTCATGTTTCCAGCTTTTGAGCGCTCAGCATATAATTTTTCACCCGTCCTTCGTAGGAGTAGGCTTAGAAATCGGGGTCTTTGTAAAGATTTTTAATGCTTTACCGCCTAATAGTATATCGCCCGACTGGCTCTAAGAACGCACAGGCAGGGTGAAATTATTTTTATGTCAGAGCCCAGGTTAGCTAATGGGTTTGCATTTTATGTATGTTCAGTCTGGCAACAAGCTTAGTCGATTTTAGATTTCAGATTTTAGATTTTAGATTTAATGAACATGGAACGCCAAACAAAAGGGCAGAGAGTTAACTCTCTGCCCTTTTAATGCTTTAAAGTAACTTTCAAATGGCTTAAACCATTGATTTTACGTCACTTCTTGTATGGAACTGGGCAGAATCGAACTGCCGTCCAAAGCGGGTATTTACCTTCCGATCGTTCACAGGTTTATCCCCTCTAATCCTCAGGGCGGGAACCATCTTTATCCCAAATGGGGGGATTTTCTAGTGATTGCTTTCCTAGCTAGCCGACTAGAAACGTTTAGCTAGGGCATCCGTTGGGGGTTGTTATGCTACCGTTAACGGAGTTAGGTGGCATACACTCTAAACCGTGCTCAAGAAGTTTTTTAGGCTACAGCGACGGCTTTGCGAGCGAAAGGAACGATGTTGTTCGCATTTACTTTTTTGTTTGAGCCGGTATTTGCGAGAGGAGACTCACTCTCGACCTGCATCACGGAGCAGCTTTCGCCACCCTGTCGAAACCATTACAGCCCCTCGTGTGTTCTTTAATCATAGACAATATTTCGTGTTGCGTCAACTAGATTTTGGATTTTCGATTTTGGATTTTCGATTTTGGATTTTGGCACAAAGCTGAGTCGGGAATATTTACATCCTGCACCATTTTCTTGAACAAGCTTTCCGGCCTGTTCCACAAGAGTTGAGCTTTCCTGTGGGGTGGGCATCTTGCCCGCCCAGGTTTATTGACAAGGGTGCAGGATGTCAGCGCTGCCAAGTTTAATGCAAATTGTCGTCCCAGACGCCGATGTAAATCCGATCGCGATTGTTGCGTTCGATCGTCCCTTCGAGCGAACCCTTCCTAAACGTAAACTGATTAGTCCGGCGCTGCTGCACGTCGCGCAAGCCCTGCCAAATCTCCCGGCTGGCGCCGCCCACCATGCCGTTTAACGCGGTTCGCACTACCAAATCGTCCACCGACGGGGCAAAAGAACCCTCTGTTTGCACAAGCTGGTCCGAATCGCGATCGTAAATGTAGCCGAGAGTAATCCGGTTCGGCAGCACTTCGTAAAGTGCGGTGCGAGTATTCGGCCAATAGCCCCGGGATTGAGAGTCAGTCGGTTCTCCCAATTGGGATAAAATCTGGCTTTCCGGCGTACCAACGGCAAACCCAGGGATTGTGGGAGTCTTCTGATAATTTGTTCCCGGTTGTTCGGGGCTGGGTGCGGGCGATCGATCTGGCGGCAACTCTTTGTCAACAAGTTTTTCCGTTGGTGTGGGTTCGGCAGCCTCGGGAGTTGGCGCTGGTGTTGGCGCTGGCGCTGGTGTTGGCGCTGGCGCTGGTGTTGGAGTTTCAGCAGCCGGCGGCGGAGTTTCAGCAGCCGGCGCTGGAGTTTCAGCAGCCGGCGCTGGAGTTTCAGCAGCCGGCGGCGAGAAAGGCGTTGGTGTCGGCGCCGGAATTGGTGCGGGGCTTGAGCGCGCGTCTGGATCTGCGGGGGTCGAAGTGCGATCGTCCTGGGCCACCGGTGCGGGTTCTGAAGACGGCCGGTTGAGGAAAACCCTAGCAATACCGATAAAACCTGCAACAATAAGTGCGATCGCCACCAACCCCAAAATCCACCAAACCTTGCGGTTGCCTTCCCCAGAAGACACCACAGCAGGCGCTGTTCTCGAAGCCGCAGGCGACTGAGGCCCGTGTCCCGGAATCACCGCCACCGTCGGCCCGGTGCTCGGCGACGCTGCACCAAGAGGCTGCCCGTGCAGCAGCGACAACCACTCATCCACGGTAGCAGGGCGATTTTGAGCTTCTACCGTCATCCCCCGCATCACCGCTTGGCTGACAGCCGCACTTAGCTGAGGCTGCAAATCGCGGGGTGAAGGCATCGGTTGGCTGGTACGCAAAATTGCAGCCACCGGCACCTGTGCTGTCAGTAAAGTGTAAAGCGTCGCCGCCAGACCGTAAACATCTGTTGCGGGGGTATATTTTCCTTGGGCGAAATACTGTTCAGGGGGTGCGTAGCCGTCGGACACCATATTAGTGTGAGATTGAGTTGCACCGGCAGTAAACTCGCGGGCAATGCCAAAATCGATCAGCACAACTTCTTGGGTGTTTTGGCGTAGCAGAATGTTTTGCGGCTTGACATCTCGGTGCAGCAAACCCTTTTGATGAACTACTTTTAAAGCAGCGCCAATTTGAGTTATGTAGAGAATAGCGAGTTCTTCTGGCAGCGGCCGATTTGGGAACACGACATCGCCCAAATTCTGACCGGCTATGTAGTCCATCACCATGTAAGGCTGCCCGTCTTCCACAAAAAAATCGCTGACGCGGACAATATTCGGATGAACGCAGGAAGCCAACCGCCTCGCTTCGTCTTGAAACTTGCGATCGAACTCAGCAAAATTGGGTTGCTGGCGCAGAGATTCGTTGAGAGTTTTAATGACTACAGGCTGTCCTAAATAGCGGTGATTTGCCCTGAAAGTAATCCCAAAGCCGCCGCGTCCCAGTTCTTGTTCGAGGGTGTACTTTCCACCCTGTAAAGTTTTGCCGATTAGCGCATCCATATGTCCAGGCGATCGCGTACCAGATAATATCGCTGATTATGGCACGTATGGTTCGCCAAGTTACCAGTCTAAATGGCGATCGCCATCCTCGATCGGCGTTGCCAGTCCTTCCCGAATCGATTCCCGCATCCCCGGCACTGAGAGAAGATACAATGTTTCTTGTACCGATGCCCAGTCAGATTCAGATAATAACACTGCATTGCTAGTCTGTCCTGCGATCGCGATCTGTTGATGGGACTGACTCACCGAATCGATCTACTGCTGCAACTGCTGTTGAGATTATTTGATTGGGATCGTAATCTTCCACCTGTCTAAATACACTTTTCTAATTCATATTGGCTGGCTGTAGATACTGCTACAACTGCCCCAGAAACTTGTCATACTCTGCGTGTGAACTAACCCAAAACCAGATTACAGTGTCTCCATCCAACTGACCAACTGCTCGATAGTTTTTACTAAGGTTACATATAGAGGTATAGGCGGTGATATGGGAGATTGGAGTATTGGTGGAGACGGACTTCTGCGTCAAGGAGGTAACTTAGTAACGGTGGGGAATGGAATTCCAGTGCGGATGCAGCAATTAGATTTTTGATATTGAATGGCTACAAAAAATTGAGCAAAAAAGAGAGTCTATTTATATGCAGGAATTTTTGCTAGATATGGTAACTGTCCCCGAAGCAGAATTTCTAATGGGAGCTTGTTTAGAAGATAATGAAGCCGAGACTAGGGAAGCACCATTAAGAAAAATTTGGTTGTCAACTTTTGCCATTCAGAAAACACCAATAACCGTAAATTTATGGCAGGAGTTTCTAAACAAAACGAGCTATGACTGGTGTTTCCACAATGAAGTTGCCCAGAGATCGCCTAGCAAGCAGCATCCAATTACTTGCGTATCTTGGCATGACTGCTGCGCGTTTGCACGGTGGTTGCAAGATGCTTTGGGAGAAAACTATGCTTTGCCAACTGAGGCACAGTGGGAAAAAGCCTGCCGAGGGACAGAGGGACTGTTATACCCTTGGGGAAGCGAGGAGCCTCAAGATTACGACATCCTTCCTCCACCCCCTGAAACTACACTGCCTGTAGGAACTCGTCAAGATCGGCAAAGTCCTTATGGTTGTTTGGATATGTGGCAAAACGTATCTGAGTGGTGTTTGGATTGGTATGACGAAGAGCTATACGATCATGAAGATGGTGAATATTATCAAACCGACCCAAATGTTACAAAAAATCCTGCTGGTCCAGCAACAGGGAGATGCAAAGTTTTTCGAGGCGGACAAATGATGTGGCAAAAAGGCTGGCCGAGATGTAGTTATCGAACCTACCAATACCCTGATTACAGGGCTTTATCATTAGGTTTTAGAGTAGCCATCAACTTTTGAAAACTTAGACGGCAAAAGCGATAACTGTATGAATAAAGAAGTACGAACGCCTTAACGCTTAAGACGGTTTTAGCAACTTAATGGTAGTCCGAGGTTTAGGTAAACCGACAGACAACGAACCAGGAATGGAAAACTGGTTAGTTTACGTTGACACTAACCGCGACGGCATCCGAAATACCAACGAACCCTTCACTTACAGCGACGCCAGTGGCAACTATTCCTTCACCCTCGCCCCCGGAAACTACCGCATCGTCTCTCAATTACAACCCGGATGGACTCAAACGAATCCAACCAACCCTATTTATCAAGAAGTAACAGTCACCGCTAACAATACAAAGTTTGGAGTAGATTTTGCAGCCACAAGTTCCCAACTAGCAGGCCCCAATATTGACCCCGAATTTACCAGTACGCCGCCAACAACAGTCAAAGCAGGAGAAAGATTAGTCTACAGAACAACTGCAACTTGCTAATTCGGGCTGAGTAGATTGGTAAGTCTAAATGCACCTTCTTGAAACGCAGGCTTGGATGACTTGGGTCTTCCTTGAACTGGCGATACGCCCCGCGTGTCTGCTGTTGAACTTGTTCGGGTAAATCAGCAAATAATCTACGGAACTCGATTGTAGTCCTTGACTTCACAATGTTTCTGGATCGAGTTCTTGGGTTTTGCCTGCACGATACTCAGCCATTGCGGTCGCTGCGAGTTTAGCAAGAGCATCTGGGGAACGGGAGAATGCTCGATCCCAGCGCCTATCGTCTTCAAGTTCTTCCAGAATCATTGAAGCGAGGGCATCTTGCTCGCTGGCAGACAATGTTTTCAACTTGGCGATCGCACGTTCGAGTAACTCAGTCATGGCTACCACACTTTTACAATTAAAATGGCATCCTCTCCATTATTGCTGGTTTCAGGCAAGTTGAGCGTACTTTAAACACGCTCATAGTTTTGAAATTAGCCTATCCATATACTCTATACAATCGAGTTCCGCTGCCTCTTCTGCTATTAGTCGATCGGCCTTCTTCTTTTCTAACAATTGTGACCTTCGGTGTTGGAGCGCTTCGCTAAATTTGAACAACTTCCAGGGCGCGACTTTTTCAATACAAATCTTAGGGACGAAGCAGCCTGATTTGTGCAGAATGGAAACAATTGTAGGCGACGAGCTTCGGGTTTTAGGTGGTGAGTAAATTCTAGCTTTTATTAAATCAATACTCAATACAGTCCGTTGGAATGTTTATTAATAATTTCTATTCCAGCAGCGGTGGTTCTTTGTTATTCATAATAGCCCAAGCAGCAGTAATTTGCCATTGATAGGCGGCTCGCGAATCGTTTTCAGATGCTGTTAAGGCGCTTTGTGTTGCACCATATGCACTACTGCCTGCTGCCTCAGCAGGTGTAAGGAAATATGATGGATAATCGAAATATCTCATACCTCCATCTATATAATCGCAGGCAACCCCCATTGAAGCCTTTTTGGCATTTTCCTGTGTCGGCTGCTCAAGCCATTTATTGGCTAAAGAGATGAAGTAGCGTTCTCCATTATCTTGCTCTTCGGGTGGTAACTGTTTTGAGACGTAGTATATAGTTTGTCTCACAACTGCCTGCTTAAAGCTGAGTTGCTGCTTTTCGCTCATTACTTTGACTAATCCTTCCAAGATTAACGAACACGGTTTGTTGAGAATTGAAACCATTGTATACTCCGAGCTTCGGGTTTTAGTTAGTGACTAGATTATAGCTTTTATTCAATCTGCCAGATTTAATGCTCCAACCGAGAACCTTCAAATTACCGCCAAAACCAGTGACTTAAACAGCAAAACGGCGTTACAGTTCAAGTCGGATGATATTCATCCCTGCTTATTTGCCATCGCCATATCTTGCCTTCTTCAGGATCGTCCACCTCTGTAATGAACTTCATTCCCACTTTTTGCAACACGCTATTCGAGGCATTTTTTTCAGCTAAAGTGTGGGCGATGACTGCTTTAACCTCCTCGTGAGCGAAAGCATAATCGATCATTCCCTGGGCCACCTCAGTTGCAAATCCGCGATTCCAATATTCGGAAGCAATTTCATAACCTATCTCTATAGTCCCCGACTCATCAGGTGAGCCTGTGAAACCTCCGTTTCCGACAAGGACTTGATTTTTTGGATGAATAAAGAAGTAGTTGCCCCAGTCAGTTGGAGGCGGATTGGATTCGCAAGATTCGTCAGCAGGGAGGGAAAATGCTTCCGGGAAATGAGGCCAGCTATTAGGCACTACGACATTTAAAATTGCTGCAAGCTCGCTTTTATTGCGCAAGAAAGCTTCTACGTGAATTTTTTCGACGGGAAGTAGTAGAAGATTGTTAGTTTTAATCATTTTTCTACCTTGTTTAACAAGTATGAGATCGCACTATAGACACTAGCGAAACGCTGTTCTCGGAACCCTGGCGAGTTGGTAAGCGCCCCGACTGTCCAACAATTGATATTGATTTGGCTGCAATCCTAATTGCACAAATTTCTCTGGATATCCCAGCACCAAAATAGAGGGAGAAGTTGGGTTTTTAGATTCCTTAATGTAGTCGATCGCCTTTTGGACAGCTCGGTAGTAAGTCACCGGCCCTTGGGTATAAAAAACCAGACTTGGTTTCCAGAAACCAACCATCATCAACTCTTCCCCCGGCAGTTTTTGTTGAACCGCCACCTGCGCTAACTGTCTCAGAGGTAACTGGCGGTTGATATCGACCACTTTGTAGGCGGGAGTAAGACCAAAGATGATAAATGCTACTAACCCGATGAGGTTAGCAACCAAAATCCAGCGCTGTTGCCGCTTCCAGAGTAAAAGTGCGATCGCCACGGCTGTAATTATCCAAATCGTACCGCCGACAATCAGCAATCCCGACTGCTGAATTGCTTGGGGAAAATTGGGCATAGCCGGGTCGTCTCCCAGCCAGTTGTAGCTGTAGAAAGTTGCTCCGGCTACAATTAATAAAAATATGACATTAAAAATGTATGTAACTAACAGCCCTCGCGGTAAAGAATTCGGTTTTATTTCTAAATTTCCTCGCCTGTTTTTGGGTTCGTTGCCTGCAATAATATCGCTCCACAGCAGCGTTACCAAAATCGCAGCGGCGGGGATTAAAGGCAATACATAACTCGGCAATTTGGTCACGGCGATCGTAAAAAACCCAAAGATGCAGCCGAACCAAAATAGGGCAAATAAACTCAACTGAGCCGATCGCGGTTGACGACGCCAGTAACTGCGCTGCCAAAAACGGGTGCGGGCGATCGCCACGGGCAAATAAATCGACCAAGGTGCAAAACCAACTAGCACTACAAAAAAGTAAAAATACCAAGGCGCCGAGTGCTTGTTGACTACCCCAGTAAAACGCTGGAAATTGTGATAGCCAAAAAAGCTGTCAATATAAGTTTGACCGTTGGCTAAAATAACGAAAATGTACCACGGCAGGGCGATCGCCAGAATAATCAAGATTCCCGACACCGGACGCATTTCGCGCCAAAGTTGCCGAAAATTTCCCAAATAAAGCCCGAAGCAGCCCACAATCAGCGCTGGCACGACAATTCCCACAGGCCCCTTAGCCAGAATTGCTAAGGCAATTAGTACGTAAAAAGTCAGATACCACTTATTGGGAAATCGGGAAGCGGAAACAGTGGAAAATTCTGCTTGTTCTCTCTGTTCTTCTAGAGTGTAACCGAGGAAAAAGGCGAGCAGTGCCGAACACATACAGCCGACTAATAGCATATCTGAAACGCCAGTCCGTCCCCAGGCAATAGTTTGGGGATTTAAAGCTATTAGGGCCGCACCAATCCAAGGAGTAGAAAAAAAGAGGGGGAGACGGCGAGTTTTGAGTTTTGAGTTTTGAGTGGGGAAGAATTTTCCTTCTTCTTCATCCCCTCTTCCTTCTTCCTCCTTCCTTCTTCCTTCTTCCTTCGAGAGGGTATAAAATCCGAGGCAAGTCAGACCGATCGCGCACAAAGCCGAGGGAAGACGCACAGCCCATTCGTTAACGCCCAGAGTGCGGTAAGCCACCGCCATCAGCCAGTAAATCAACGGCGGCTTGTCAAACCTGGTTTCGCCGTTGAAATAAGGAGTGATCCAATCCCCTGTCAGCGTCATTTGACGGGCGGCTTCGGCAAACAGCGGTTCGGTTTCGTCAACTAAACCGATATTGCCGAGATTCCACAAAAAAGCCACCGAGGCGATCGCGCACAGCCACAACAGCGACAGCAACTTTGGTGCGATCGGGCGATGCCTTAAATACTCTGACAAACTTTTAATAACTTCCTTCACCCAAACTTCCTGCGATTTTAGATTTTAAATTTTAACTCGCATAGAGAGTCTACCGAAAGATTCGCATTCTCGAAACTCCCAAGTCGATCGCATCAGGTTCAACTCACATCTTGCACCATTCTTCCTTAATAGGCTTTCGGGCCCACCCCACAAGAAAATTCACTCTTTGTGGAATGGGCCGAAGAGCCCGTTCTTGAGAACGGTTCAAGATGTCAGGTTAAACTCAAATCTGCCACTATTCTCAAAAAGACCGACTCAATCGGCTTTCTAGACCAAAATCTCGGCACCTGCAGCTAAGGATTCAAGGCTGCAAAATTAATTGCCATTCTCCGGTTGTGCTGTTCCAAGCCGGCGAGGCTGTCTCCCCGGCGACGTAAGGCCCCCAGTAGCGGCGAGAACCATCCTGAGCAAAAACAACCAAAATGTCTCCCTGTTTGATTTGTAGCTTGCCCTCCGGCAGCGATAGCATCAGTCCCTTGCCGCCGCCTTCCCCCGGCGCAAAATCCCAGTGCGCCGGTTTGCCGTAGGATTTCTCGGCTTGCCGTTTCGACAGCAGGGCCACTCGCACTGGGTGTTCGCTGCGGTTGCTGACACGCAGACTGCCGGTGGCATTAATATTTGCAGGGATTGAAGACAGCAATTCCTCCTCTGACTCTGGGGGGGTTGGTATTGAGTCGGGTTTGGGCTTTTTGGCAGTGTCTGCCGAAGCTGTCGCGACTCCGGAAACGGGGGGTGTTGGGGGGAGTGCGGTGGCTGGGGAGGGCAAATCGCTCGGCCGATTTGAACCGTTGGAGATCGTGATTTCAAAACGTCCTAGAAACATTCCTGTAAATAGGAGGATCGACACTCCAATTACGATCTGGTAAATTTTAAGTTTCATAAATTTTAGGCTTAAAGGATAGACTGCACCCGCAATTAGTCATAACTATTTTTAATGTAGAACCCGGGGCTGCTGTACAACAAGATACAGTTACACTTAAGTAATTGACCGTTCTCGGCTATAAGTCGGCGATCGCTCAATACCATTTTAGATGTTAAATCTTAGATTTTAGATTGGGACATACTGACCCCGGTAACGATTTGGATTTTGTCGGGAGCAGCATTTTTTGACTCATCGGTATAACTTTTAATACCAGTTTTAAAACAAAATACAACTATAGACCCGCGATCCAAACCTCAATAGTCATTAGTCATTCCCAATCGAAAATCTCGAATCTCGAATCTCAAATTGTATAACTTTTATGCAGAATACCCGAATTAACAGATTGATTGATGTTCTGGGCGAGCGATTCCGAGGCTGGCTGAGCAATCCTTGGCGGCGGATTTCCCTCCTGCTAATTAGTCTGCTGTTCGGCACTTTTTTGGGAACAGCTATTTCGACGATCGCCGGACAATCTGCTGATTGGGATATTATCGTGGCGGGGCTGTTGGTGTTGTTGACGGAATTCGCGAATTGGCTGGTTTACGCCGGCCCGCGGCCTGTAGCCCGTTCTTTTTGGGTGGAGATGCTCCATGCTCTGAAAATTGGCCTGACTTACAATTTATTTGTGGAGGCTTTCAAACTAGGCTCTTAAAAACTTTTTGAATCGGCGCGGGTTTAGGATGAAATATTTGTCAGTTGCGGATAGTATTTGTACAAAACCAGCCCCCGCCTAGAGAGTTTTGAGCTGATGAATCGATCGACTGCAACCCCTGTTGACATTTTACACCGGTGGCAAGCGGGCGTTAGCGAAGCCCGCCCCTACGGGGGCTACGCCAACGAAGAGGATCGCCCGTTAGCGAAAGCGTTGCGATCCGAAGGAAAGCCCGCGAAGAGGATTGCTCGCGACTTCGAGATCCTGGCAAGTTGGGAACTTGCGGATGATGTGCGATCGCGCGCTTTTGGCATTACTCCCGACAATGCAGCCGATGTTGTCCGCTGCAAAACCGATTTATTCTTTTCTCTTCTGGACGAACTGCATACTTTGCCGCTGAAATCAACTGTTTTTCTCGAAACTTTGTGGAATCTTTGGCTGCCCCTGGCAATGCAATTATCGACTGAAAAACAAAGTTTAAACCGTCCTTTAATTCAAGGAATTTTAGGAGGGCAAGGAACGGGAAAAACTACTTTATGCGAAGTTTTGAGGCTGATTCTAGAAAAATTAGGATATTCTACTGTCAGCCTTTCTTTAGACGATCTTTACAAGACTTATGCCGATCGCCAAAAACTCCAAAAAGCAGACCCGCGTTTAATTTGGCGCGGCCCCCCCGGCACTCACGATATTGACTTGGGAATCGCAGTTTTAGATAAGTTGCGCCGTTCTCAAACTCGCGAATTAGCAGCAGTTGACAATCCAAAGTCTGATGCCCTAAAACCGGATATAATTAAAAATATAGAAATTCCCAGGTTTGACAAATCTGCCTGTGGAGGTGCAGGAGATAGAAGTCAACCGGAAATTATTTCCGGTGCGGATATTGTACTTTTTGAAGGTTGGTTTGTCGGCGTGAATCCGGTGGTTGATGCCAAATTGAACGAGTTTTTGGCGGGTGCACCGTTTCCGATTTCCACAGAGGGCGACTGTCAGTTTGCGCGCGATATGAATGCGAAGCTGCACGACTATTTGCCGCTGTGGAACCGATTAGATCGGTTGATGGTTTTGTATCCCCAAGATTATCGCATTTCTCAAGTGTGGCGCAATCAGGCGGAACAGGAAATGATGGCGGCGGGGAAGTCGGGAATGTCAGAGGAAGAAATTCATCGGTTTGTCGAATATTTCTGGAAAGCGCTGCATCCCGAGTTATTTATTAAGTCGATGGTTGAGGAGGGCGATCGGGTGGATTTAGTAATTGAAGTTTTGAGCGATCGCACTGTCGGCCAAATTTGTCGGGCGATAGACTTAAATTTAAGCGATTAGGGAGACTTAAAATTAACGCTTAAAGGACACAACAATGTTGTGTCCCTACCCTATTGCAGCCTTAAAAGACACAACATTTTTGTGTCCCTACAGTATTGCAGCTTATCGTGCATTCAATTGAGAATTCAGAAGTTATGAAAAAAGTGGTTTGACGCGCGAATTATAGGGGTAAGGCGCGCCATAAGCACTCTACAATACAGAGGTTTTGCATTGAGGATGGAGAATTTCTAAATTAACTGCCGGGAGTACCAAGATCGATCGCTTTGTCGATCAAATCGTCGGTAACATCGCCCGGTACACCTGCGGGATTAACTTCCTGAGCCATCGAACGAAAATCAGCGGGATTGCTGCTGGAATCAGCCGGCTTTGCGACCTCTTTAGCAGCCGGAATATCCAATTTAGGTGCAGTTGCAGCGGCGGCAGCTTCGGCGCCGGCACCCGTGCGATCGATTTCACTAACGCTAAATTCTTTTGAAGCTTCGTAGTCTGCTGATACATTAACGGTCGGCAACTGTTGCTCTCCAGCTTCTGCGCTTTCAGCGATCTGAGCAGCATCAAAGCTTTCAGTGTCATTTGGTTCTGTATTGATTTCAGACATAGCCGACTCCTTGGTAGTTTTATTTAACAATTCACTTTATCTATCTTTACTTAAATCCAATGCTTTTTCATCTACCCGCAGATGTATCGTTGGCTTGTATCTTAAGGATGATTTATTATAGGATAGCGGCTCAACATTACATCAGTTTCTGAAAGAAATGCGAGTTTATGCAAGCTCCAAACCCATACATACTAAGCTATTCCCTATTGTTTAATCTCAAATCTCAAATCTCAAATCTCAAATCGTATTACCTCTCGGGGATGGTGACTTGCACTTACAAATATTGATATTCATATATTCTGGAAGCATTTTTAAGGAATTTGATTTATGAACTCGCCCGCCGCGACCAATCCTCACTCTCTTTCCAACGACACTCAAAACATCGTTCAGACAATCAACGGGTTGGGTACAGATGAAAAACTGGCGCTTCTCTACTTTGTTTATGAAAAAATGGGAGATTCAATTACACCAGCCGCTCCCGCCGCCGCTGAACCTGAATTAGCTCCCGTGCTGCTCGATGATTTTTACAAGCTTTCTCATGACGAACAACTGAATATAATGAGAGGTATTGTCAACCGCGACAACACGCCGTATTCTCACGCTTACGGAGCTTTAACTGCTAACAATCAGTTGCTGGTTTGGTATGCTTGGGCTATTGGTATGGGGGAAACAATTGTCGATATCCCCGAAGGATATGAGGCAACAGAGGCTGTCAATGGCGTGTTGGGTCAAATTGAAGGTCTTGATTTTGAACAGCAAATTTCGGTGCTGCGCGACGTAGCTAATAGTATGGGCTACACCGATGTTAAACCAATTGATACTCAGGCAGAAGTAGGGAAAACTTCTAGTCTTTAGATCGGACTTGGCGGTTCAAACCGCTGCATAGAGTCAAACACAGTCTGCGGCTCGACTGATCTTCGCCTAACGTCCTCCGCAGACTGAAGAATAAAGGAGGGATTAAAACCAGATTTTCTCTAATTAGCGGGCATAAATAAACCTCATTATGTCCGCAGGTATGTATACTAAATCCGGTTTTAATACTTGCTTTTTTTATTTGCACGGCTGTAGTATGTCATTGCCCGCGATCGCCATTGCTTGGCTATCTCTCGCAGCAATTACATTACTCTTGAGGTCAGCAATCTGCTGTAAATTTAGTACCAGTTTAAAAAAGTCTTGCTACAATCATCAATCTTATACTAATTATTAAAAGTCGCAGAACCCCGCGATCGGCTTAAGGCTTGCCGTTTCCC
The DNA here is from genome assembly GCF_013179805.1 of Microcoleus asticus IPMA8. Classification (GTDB taxonomy): domain Bacteria; phylum Cyanobacteriota; class Cyanobacteriia; order Cyanobacteriales; family Microcoleaceae; genus Microcoleus; species Microcoleus asticus. The sequence continues at coordinate 27,642 of NZ_SRRZ01000082.1, forward strand.
TACAGCGGCTCGCGTAGAATATATAGCCCTACTTTTGAGAATTAGTATAAAAAATGTTTGCAGTCAGGACTGGAGTTTGTTAGGGTTAGTAGTTCGCAGAAATTCTATCCGAAATGTCGAACCTTTTTTGGGTTGGCTTTCGACCGTAATTGTGCCGTCCATCATTTTGACTAAAGAGGCACTAATGGCTAGTCCTAAACCGGTGCCTGGATATTGGCGGGTTGTGCTTTGGTCGGCTTGATGGAATTTGTCGAAAATTTCGGGCAGTTCGGTTTCACCGATGCCGATTCCTGTATCCCGAACGGTGATAGTTAGCCGATCGCCATTTAATTCCCGCGCCTCAATCCAAATACTGCCCCGATGCGTGAATTTAACCGCGTTGGAAATGAGATTGACCAAAACTTGTCGCAGACGCCACTTGTCATTAACTATAAGCTGATTCTGCAAGCACACGCTGACAAACATTGCCACATTCTTTTCGGTGGCTTGATTTCCGAATTCTAGGGCGACATCGATTACTAAATGCCCTAAATCAAATTCTTCAGTTTCTAATTCTGTGCTGCCGCTCTCGATTTTGGAAAGGTCGAGGATATCGTTAATCAGCACTAGCAGGTTTTGGCCGTTATCTAAAATGCGCCCCACCATCTCTGTTTGCTTGGGGGTCAGCAATTGTTTGTGCTGGCGCAGCAGCAATTGGGAAAAGCCGATAATCCCATTCATGGGAGTTAGCAATTCGTGGGACACGGTGCCCAAAAATTGCGATTTTAACTTGGCTGCTTCTAGCAGTTGCAATTTTTGCTGTTGAATCCGCCGGCCCTGATTTTCCAGTTCTTCCTGCTGGCGAATTAGCAGCTCGTTTTGCAACTCTAAAAGCTGTTCCTGCTTTTTTAATTTTTCGATCGCCCGCGCGCTGTTAATTGCCATCGCAGCTTGTTTTCCCATAACCGCCAGCAGTTGCTGAGTTTCCCTGTCAATCGCCGTGCTGTCTTTCCCGTTGCCGATCGCCAACACGCCCAAACGCCCGGTTTCCCCCGACTCGATCGCCGCTGCACAGGCCGCCGCCGGCAGCCAGCCGTCGCACTCCGATCGCCACAGTAGAGACTCTCCCGTCGCAAATGCTTTCCACAGCAGCTTGTTTTGCACGTGCGGAATTTTGCCCGCACGTGCAAAGTTTTCCACGCCCCCGACAGCCCTGAGTTTCAGGCCGTTGGAATCGCTCTCCGGGAGGGCAACCAGGCAAAATTCAGCTCCGGCGATCGCTTCTACAGTCGCGTCCGCGATCGCTTGCAACAACTGGCACAAGTTACCCGCGCGCTGGCTCAACAGATTTGTAAATCTCTCGATCGCCCGCAAATCATGCCCAGCGTCCATTAGCGTCTGGGCTTGGCACAAATTTTCTGCTCTGAAGTTAGCTTCCGAGCGCGCTTGATGGCGCCAAAATTCTGGTTCTGCTTGCAGCTCGGCTTGAGTTTGTTCGATCGTGTCCATATCTCTGTAGGTTCCCACCCACTCCACAATTTCCTGATTGTCTGGGTTAGCGGGCGCTCCTCTGGCCAGGTTCCAGCGGTAAGTGCCCTCTCGCGTTTGCAGGCGAAATAGAATTTCGTAACTTTCCGGCGGGAACTCAGAAGTGCGCGCTTGCGCCAACAGACGAGCGCGGTCTTCAGGGTGAACGCGCGCCAAGTAGCCGAAACCCAAAGCTACTGCTGCTGGTACCCCCGTGTACTCCTCCCAGCGCTGACCTAAATAAGTTGCCCAGCCGTTGGCATTTGCTTTCCAAACAATGTCAGGAATTGCCTGTAACAGGCGATCGTCCTGAGTTTTGCTGTCGCCAACTTGCTGTAAAGGAGAGATTATATCAGATACTTCCTGTAATATTTCCGCGCCGGAAAACTCCGAGCGAAAAAAGTTATTGCCGTGAGAGTGACTCATAAGAGGTTTTATCAATAAGCATTGAACTTGAGCCCTAACAACGGCTAAAGACTCATGCTGCTAGCTTTATTGATTTTGACGACCCAAGTGCATCAAAATTTTTTATACTTTAAATCTATCTGGGTAGTGGTATCTTTACCTCTATCAAGGGGCGGACAATGGCATTATTCAGTTAAACTATAAAAACATTGACAGCTTACCTGTCCCGATCGGACTCGTGCAGGCGATCGCCGCAAAATAACTTGAAACTTAGCTTGCTTTCTTGGCGGCTGGATGAGTATGCTTAAAAATGATGTGCGGCCTGTCAAACCCTAAATCCGGACACGTTCTCAAATTTGCTCAGCCAAGCTGAGTCAATTGACGATATTTTTAAAGTTTAGCGGACTATTGGAAAAAAGATGAGTAAAATTCGCGTTGCTTTGATAGAAGACCACGACCTGACAAGAGTCGGCATCCGCACAGCTTTACAACAGCGTGACACGATAGAAGTTGTCGGGGATGCCGCTAACGCTACTGAGGGATTGAAACTGCTTCAGTCTTCAAAACCTGACGTGGCAATTGTAGACATTGGCTTGCCGGATTTTGACGGTATTGAATTGACACAAAAGTTTAAAAAATCGGTAGCCGAGTCCGATCCGGATACCAAAATTTTGATTCTGACTTTTCAGGACAATGAAGAAGAAGTTCTGGCAGCTTTTGCCGCCGGAGCTGACTCTTACTGCATGAAAGATATCAGCTTCGATCAGTTGTTGGATGTAGTAAAAGTAACTCACGAAGGTAACTCTTGGATCGATCCGGCGATCGCCCGCATCGTCCTGAAACAAGCTCGCACTAAGGAGTCAGCGCCGGAAGAACCGAAGGCTGAGGGCAAAAGAGTCACAATTAAGGCTGCCGAACCCGAGTTCAGTCACATTATTGAGACTTACCCTTTAACCGAGCGGGAATTAGAGGTTTTGGAACTGATCGTGCAGGGTTACAGCAATGCTGCAATCGCCGAAAAACTGTACATTACTGTCGGTACAGTCAAGACTCACGTCCGCAATATTCTGAACAAGCTGTGCGCTGATGACCGCACTCAAGCAGCCGTTCTCGCCCTGCGTTCTGGCTTGGTTGGATGAAGCCTTATCATCAGGCAAAATCAAGTTAAAAGTAGGGTGCGCAGTGCGCACCTTACTGCCGAAAATGTAGGAGCCGCACGAAGCACCGGCTGACTAATTGTTGCCGAAAAATTAAGGTGCGCCCGGAGTACCGATCGGCGAATTGCTTCCTGTTAAAAAAGGCTATCATTTCAAATTGCATCTATCCCAGTGCAGATATTTTAAATAATATTTGTATTAATTAAATATACCTTAAGATAGATGCGAAATAATGGTCAGTTTAGTATTAGTTATTATCGAGTAATAACAAGTTAGATACATTCCGATCGCACTGCCGATATTGCGCAATTTCACTTCATAAAATGCAGCGGCAGAGGCCAGATTACCATACTTTTAGGAATAGTTAAGCCTTAAAGAAATTATATCCGCAGAGCGATGCAGAGTTCGCTTAAATTTGCAAAATTAAAAGTATCAACTGCTACTGAAATATTTTAGAAAGAGGTATTATGGCCGCTCCAATTGAATTCAAGTTATTTGCTCCTTACAACAAAGGAGCTACCTTGATTGGCTCTTTTTCTAATTGGGAAGACATCCCGATGGAAAAGGACGAAGAAGGTTATTTTCGCACGCGAGTTGAGTTGGAGGATGGCGTTTATCAATACAAATTTCGCGTTCAGTCGAAAAGCTGGTTTCTGGAAGCCGATCAGTGGGTAGATGTGGTCGATCCCTACGCGACTGACATCGACGATCCCACTCAAAACGGCCTGGTTCGGATCAAAGATGGCGATCGCATTGTCGATACCTACGTCTGGAAACACGACGACAAACCGCTGCCGGCCGATCGGGAATTAGTGATTTACGAAATGCACGTTGCCGACTTTTCTGGCGGTGAAGCCGATCCCCTGGCCCGCGGCAAGTACAAGCACGTCGTCGAAAAACTCGATTACCTAGTCGAACTCGGCATCAACGCGATCGAACTCATGCCCCTCAAAGAATACCCGGGCGACTACAGTTGGGGCTACAACCCCCGCTACTTCTTCGCTGCCGAGTCCAGCTACGGAACCACAGAAGAGCTCAAAAACCTGATAGACGAGTGTCACGGCCGCGGCATTCGCGTCATCATGGACGGGATTTACAACCACTCGGAAGCGTCGAGCCCCCTCACTCAAATCGATCACGATTATTGGTACCACCACGAACCCCGCGATCCAGACAACAATTGGGGCCCGGAATTTAACTACGAATTCTACGACGAAAACTTAGGAACTTTCCCGGCGCGCAGATTTGCTGGCGATACAGTCCGCTTCTGGATTCAAGAATATCATCTCGACGGCATTCGTTTCGACGCCGCGCGACAAATTGCCAACTACGATTTCATGCACTGGGTCGTTCAAGAAGCCAAAAATGCCGCCGGCCCCAAACCGTTTTACACCGTTGCCGAATACATTCCCGACGAGCCCAGCATCACCAATCTAGACGGGCCGATGGACGGCTGCTGGCACGACAGTTTCTATCACTCCATAATTCCACAACTCTGCGGCGACAATTTTGATTTAGAACGGCTCAAAGAGGTAATCGACTGCAAGCGGCAAGGTTACTTGGGTGCTACGAATGTAGTGAATTATCTGAGCAATCACGACCACGATCGCCTTTTTGCCGAATTGGGCGATCGCGGGATTTTGGATGAAGCAGCATTCAAGCGGGCGAAGTTGGGAACCGTGGTGTTAATGACAGCAGTTGGCGTGCCGCTGATTTGGATGGGCGAAGAATTTGGCGAATACAAAGCCAAAACAATCGAGCAATCTAAAATTGACTGGACGCTGCTAGGAAATGACATGAATAAAGGTTTGTGGGAATACTACAAAGGCTTGATTCACCTGCGCAAAAATAACCAAGCACTTTACACAGAAAACATCGAGTTTTTCCACGAAGACCCCGACTCGAAAGTTTTTGCTTACGCTCGCTGGAACGATGAAGGTTCGAGAGTTGTAGTAGTGGTGAATTGGTCGGAAAATTATCTAGCTGGTTACAGCGTTCCCCACTTCCCGGAAAACGGAACTTGGCACGAATGGACGGGGAATTATGATATTGAATCGGGCGATAACAATCTTATAATCGACTTGCCGGAATACGAAGCGAAAGTGTTTGTTTGGCAGTAAGCTTTCAGGCGTCGAAAGCACTGATTCGCCCTTCAAAAATATGATGACTAAAGTCCTAACTACCAACCCTCAAAAAACTGTTTGTAGTAAGGACTTGAGTTTTTTATTAATTCCCCCAAACTCCCAGAAAGGATGCGATCACTACAAACTTATAAGGGTTATTTGACAGCTTTTTATCTATAGCAACCGCCAAGACGGTCAGGACATTTTTAATCGCTGAAACCATTGCTATTACTGCTTCTTCCTTCTTCCTTCTTCCTTCTTCCTTCTTCCTTCTTCGTTCTTCCTTCTTCCTTCTTCCTTCTTCGTTCTTGGTTGTTCGTTCTTAGTGCGGCTTGCTGGTTGTTAATTTGTTTG